>PAQU01000079.1 GCA_002709395.1 Roseibacillus sp.
GCATTGCGATGGCGGCGTAGCCAAGTGGCCTAAGGCGACGGTTTGCAAAACCGTTATTCGTCGGTTCGAATCCGACCGCCGCCTCCAGCGATTTCCTGCAAATCGCCTTAACGCTGGGAATTCTTCTTGGGGCCTTGTTCAGCACCAATCGGTTCGATTTTCGCGCTCGCCGGCGGAACCGGTTTCCCCGCGGCCCAGTGAATCCCGTTGATGAACAGCCGGACGAAGTTGGCGTCGGCAAAGGTGCCCGGATGGCCTAGAGTCGTCCCGAAAACCCGGCCGCCCCACCGGTTTTCCCAGGCCCAGACCACGTCGTCGGTCATCTCGGCCTTCAGTTCGTGGGTGCCGAACGAATTGGTCACAGTGCCGGTGCGCTTGAACTTGCCGGTACCGGTCATCAGGACCGTGGCATTTTCCGGAAGATCAGAAAGGTAGAGCGTTCCGGCCGCTTTGCGCGGCGCGGCTTGGTTGTATCCGGTGAAAATCTCGTGACCGCGTTGTTTCTGAACCGGTTCGACCGTGGTCGAGCCCTTTCCATGAATGAAATATTTCGAACCCATGGCGTCTTTCCCGAATCCGTCATTCCATTTCGCCAGCACATGATCTTCCGGGTAAAAGAAGGCATGAGTGCTGGTCCGGAATCCGACGACCGGTTTGCCGGACTTCAGGTATGACTCGATATGGGCGAGCTGTTCCTCCGGGAGGGTGAGAAAACGGAGGTAAAAGATCGCCACGTCCGCTTCCTTAAGGGCTTCGAGACCGGAAATACCTTTTTCGTTTTTCTCCGGATTCCCCTCCGGCTGAATCACGGTGGTTTTCCAGCCGAAGTTTTCTTCGATCTGTTTTGCCAGCGCCGGAATCGTTTTGCCGGGTCTGTAGTGTGTCGTCCCGACAACGAAGACGGCGTGGGGATTCTCGCCCGTGCCCACGAGCGAGGTAATCAGAAACAGGGGGAAAACGAATAGCCGGCTTTTCATAAGGGAGCGCCGCTTCAGTTTCAGCGGCCAGAAGTGACGCATAATCCGGCGATAGAACCCAGAATGGATTCGACCGGAGAGGGAAATAGGGGCACTCAACTACTTTCAGGGATTTGTCAGGATTAGAGGTGGTCCGGTTCGCATCTGGCCGCCGCCTTGGATCTGTGGCTGCGGGCGATCACCTGCCTTTCACTGCGAACAGCGTGGTCATGGTGCGAAGATAGAGATTCCCGTGCGCGATTGCCGGGGTGCTCCGGCAGAGTTCCCCGAGGTCCGTCTGGCCCAGTTCCTGGAGTTCATCCCCCGCTGCGATACACCGGACCACGCCATCGGCATCGACACAGAAGATCTTCTTCCCGTCACTCACGGGCGACCCGAAGTAGGTTGCGCCCCCGATGCGCTCCCGCCAGATCACTTTCCCGGTCTGGTGATCGACACAGGTTCCGATGCCCTTGTCTTCCCACAGGTAGACCCGGTCCCGAATCACGATCGGGCACGGGATGTGCGGGACATTGCGTTCAATCCGCCACACTTCGCTCAACTGGCCATCCTTGAGCTTCATCGCCACGGCGTGCTTCGGTTCGTTGGTGAAGCCGCAAGTCCCGATGATGAGGTCGCCCGCCATGACCGGTGAACTGACGGCCCGCTCCTTCTTCTTCAAGTTGAATACACTGACATCACTCAGGACCTCGCCGCTTTTCGGGTCCACTGCAGTGAAGCCATGCTGCCAGTTCGTGAAGACGAGGGTTCCGTTCCCGGCCACCACCGGCACCGAGTAACTCAAGCGCACACTTTTGCGTGGAATTTCCCACCGCTTCTGCCCTGTCCTCTTGTCCACCGCCACGAGGCTGCTCTTCCCATCCTGGTCGTTATTGATCACCACCAGGTCGCCGTGGACCATCGGGGAGGCTCCAAAACCGTGGCCCCCCTTGATCGGTCCGAGATCCGCCTGCCAGACCTGCTCCCCGGCGTGCGTGAGGGCGGTTACGGTGAGTTGTTCCCTTGTTCCCCAGGTCAGGTAGACGTTTTCGTTGTCAACTGCCGGCGTTGTTGAGGCCGGGGAGTTGAAGCGGTGCCCCTTGAACTTCGCGGTCTGGTAAGATTTCTGCCACAGGATCCTGCCATCTTTGGCACTCACTGCGACAACGGTGCGCTCGCTTGTTCCGGGATCCCCGCAGAGCAGGAAGATCCGCTCCCCGGCGATGGCCACCGAACCATGTCCAACCCCCGGAAGATCAATCTTCCAGATGAAATCATCAGCCTGCCAACTCGCCGGAATGTCTGCATCTGTTACTACCCCCTCCCCGTTCGTGCCCCGGAAACGCGGCCACTCCGGTTCGGCAGCCCATGAAGAGAAGCCTTGGGCGAGCAAAAGGGTGATAAGAGCCAGCGTCCGGACCATGCGGGATGCTAACGCTTCCTTCAGGATAATCCAATCTGGGATCCGGTGGACGAAAAGCAGGTCGCTGGAACACGAACTGCGAACAAGGAGGGGACAGGTCCCGGATTCGGGTCGGGCGGAAAACCCTGAGGGCGCGGTGAAATCCGGGTCGGCCCACCCGATAGTTTTCTTGCGGAGTGAACGGGATTGGGAAACAAGGAGTGATGTCCAAGCAAACATCTTTAAGCCGGCGGGGCTTTCTCAAGGGGTCGACGGGGGCGGGTCTCCTGCTCTGCAGCAGCCAGGTGGCCTTCGGGTATCGGGCTAATGAGAAGCTGAACGTGGCCTGCATCGGGGTCGGGGGACAGGGGGTAAGCAATACCCGCGGGGTTTCCGGAGAGAACGTGGTNGCGGTTTGTGACGTCGATGAGAAACGCGCGGCCCAGATGTTNAAGCAGTANTCTGGCACGAAGCGCTACAAGGACTTCCGGCTGATGCTNTCCGAGATGGACAAGGAGATTGANGCAGTGGTGGTCTGCACCCCGGATCATACCCACGCGGTGGCCGCCGTCGGGGCCATGAAGCAGGGCAAGCACGTCTATTGCGAGAAGCCCTTGACCCGGACAGTTCACGAGGCCCGGATGATGCGCCTCACCGCTGCCAAGCACAAGGTGGTGACCCAGATGGGCAACCAGGGGTCGGCATCGGAAGGGGTGCGCCGGGCTACCGAATGGGGCGCGGCTGGCACGGTGGGACCTGTTGAGAACGCGTATCTCTGGGTAAGTGATGGNAGNGCTACCATGACTCGCCCCAAGGATACCCCCGCGGTCCCCAAGAATCTCGACTGGGATCTCTGGCTGGGACCGGCGTCCGAGCGGCCCTACCATCCCAGCTACCTTCCCTTCATCTGGAGAGGCTGGCGGCATTTCGGGAGCGGAAGCCTCGGGGACATGGGGTGCCACACCGGGAATTTCCTCTTCCGTTGCCTGAAGCTTGGAGAGCTCTGGGAGCCCGGGGGGTCCAGCAAGGCCAAGCGGATTCGGATTGAGGGCGAGGCCACCGGGGTTCATGCGGAAGGCTANCCGGCNTCNACCCGGGTGCATTTTCATATTCCCGCGCGTGGGGACCTTCCAGCAGTCAAGTTGACGGTTTCNAGCGGCAAGGAGATGCGTCCTTCCGCGGACCTGCTCCATGGAAAGCAGCCGGGCTCCTTTGGATCCCTGCTCATCGGCACCAAGGGAAGCATCTACTCGTCCAACCCATGGAACACGAGTTCCGAGATTCTCACCAAGGACCGGGGGTCCATCAAGGAGCCACCGAAAACCCTGCCGCGTGGTGTTGGGCACCACCGGGAATGGATTGAGGCCTGCAAGGGCAAGGGGGAGACCTTCTCGAGTTTCGCGATCGGGGGTCCGCTCACCGAGTTGATCCAGCTGACCAATATTGCCGGGATCGTGGGGGAGCCCTTCCACTATGATACCCTGACCGGAGAGATTCCTGATCACGCCGGGGCCAGCGCTCTTCTTCATCGTCCTTACCGGAAGGGCTGGACGCTCTGATCAAGCAGGCCGGGCCTGGTTCCGGTGGCATGGAGCAGATCACGGGAGTAAATGGAAAACTGGGATAGCGTGTGAAACGAATCCCTCTGTTCCTCCCGGTTCTTATGTTCGGGGGCCTTATGGCCTCCGGGTTGTCGGCGGTGGAGGTCCCGGAGGAGGCGGCTGAGGTTCTCGAGCACTACTGCTTCGGATGCCACGACAGTGCTACGAGGAAAGGGGGCCTCGACATGGAGGAACTCCTGGGGGGAGAAGAAGTTGATGGGACCCTGATCTTCGAAAATCTTCTTACCGGGAAGATGCCTCCGGCTGAGAAGGATCAACCGGANCCCGAGGAGAAGCAGGCTGTTTTGAACTGGCTAGGGAAAAGTCAGGAGGACGCCTCGCTCAAATCGTTCCGCCGGATCAGCCGGCATGAGTTTGTGCATTCCTTGAACGACCTGCTGGGAACGAACCTTGATCTGGCGGACCGGATTGCGGAGGACCGGGGAACCAATGATTTTGATTCCGACCGGCGCATTCAGCTAAGNCAGGAGATGCTGACTTCCTACTTTTTAATCGCGGATGAAATGCTCGAGGCCGCCTTTCCGGAGAATGGTTTTCCGGCCGAGCAGAAATGGGTGACGAGCAAGATCCGGGACAGTCACGAGACCTACCGGATCTATCACCGGCCGTATAAAGAGGGGACGCTCTTNTCGTGGACGCGGGCGAATAACGGGAACAGCTATTCGTTCTTCATCGACAACTTTGATCCGCCGGTAGCGGGGTGGTATGAATTGACCTTTGATGCGGCCAAGGTAGCGAAGATTGCCGAGGACCTCAGTCTGCAGGTGCATGCCGGGAANTACTATTACGCCGATGACCGGCCGCAGCCGCAGCGGTTGGTGGGTGTGATCTCGGTGGGCGACCGTGAGGTGAAGTCGCAGACCATCCGGGCGTTCCTGAGGCCGGGGGAGAGCGTTTCAGTGCACTGTTATTCACGGCACAACTTCCGCAGCAGGAATCCGAAGGAGGGAATCTACATCAGGCAGGTGAGGGCACGTGGTCCGTTACTGGATTCCTGGCCGCCGGCCTCCTACAAGATGGTGTTCGATGGCTTGCCGCTGCGGGCAGGATCGAGGGAGACTCGCGAGAATGCCGGTTTTCAAACGAATCTTCAGCGGATTGGNGGCAAGGTCACGGTGAGCAGTTTTCAGGAGGGGATGGAGAAGGAGAAGATGCAGGATGGGTCGAGCCTGACCTTCTGGCACACGCGCTTCTCGCCGACGGTGGCAAAACCGCCGCACTTTGTGGTNTTTGANAACCCGCAGGGCGCGGAGATCGAGGGGCTGTCCTTTGCGACCTGGACAGGTGGCAACGGCAACGGACTGGTGAAAGGTTACGAGATCTACTTCTCCGATGACGGGAAAGCGTGGGGTGCGAAGGTGATGAGTGGCGGGCTTGATGTACGCCTCGCGAACGAGCAGCCGATTGTATTCCCGAAGAAGACAACGAGTCGTTTCATCAAGTTTCTCGTNACTGACTCGGTGCAGTTGGACAACAAGTCGATCGCCTCGGTGGGGAAGCTGGATGTGATCACGGAGGTCGCGGAACCGGTTGTGAGTTCAAGTGTCGCCGTGTCCTCGCGGGCTCCGGAGGACTTGAAACGGGTGGTCCGGCGTTTCGCCGAACGCGCATTTGCTTCGAAGCTCAGCGATGATGCCCTGGCTCCTTATTTTGATGTGGCGTTGCCAGCTCTCAAGGAGGGCGATTTTGTGCAGGCTGCGAAGCTTGGGATCAAAGCGGTCCTCTGCTCGCCGCGGTTCCTGATGTCTCCAGGGGAGCATTCGAATTCCTCTTATGCGAAGGCATCGAAGTTGGCGCGGAGTTTGTGGCTCTCGGTTCCGGATAATGAACTTCTGACGCTCGCGGCATCCGACGCGCTCAAGGGCGAGACCTTGCGGAACCAGGTCGCGCGGATGCTGGCAGAGGAACGCAGTGAGCGGATGATTCGGTCCTTCAGTGACCAGTGGCTCAATCTGCGCGGGCTGAACAAGGTAACTCCTTCGCTGAAGCTCTACCCGCTCTTTGACGATCTCATGAATCACTACCTGCCGATCGAGACGCGGAGATATCTTCAGCACCTCATTCAGGAGAATCTGTCGGCGGGGCATTTGATTGATTCGGATTTCACGTTCCTCAACCAGCGCCTGGCACGGCACTACGGAGTCCCGGGTGTGGTCGGGCAGGAGATGCGCAAGGTGAGCTTCCCGGGGGAAAGTCCCCGCGGCGGGCTCATGACGATGGCGAGTGTGTTGAAGGTGACGACCGATGGCTTTGATACATCGCCTATTTTGCGTGGAGCGTGGATCTCGAAGAACATCGTGGGGACCCCGTTGTCACCGCCGCCCGAGAGTGTCCCAGCCCTCGAGCCGGAGCACGATCATGCCGAGACGCTCAAGGAGCAGATCGAGCAGCACAAGAAGAGCAAGGCGTGCTACGCCTGTCACAAGAGCATCGACCCCTATGGGTTCGCCCTGGAGAACTTCGATGCGGTGGGGGAGTGGCGCGAAAAATACAAGATCAAGCAGGCCCATCGGGGGACGTTTCAGTATCGCCCGAAGGGTTACTTCAAGGTGGGAGGCGCGGTGGACGCCTCGGGGGAGATTAATGGTGAAGAGTTCACCGACATCTTCGGATTGAAGAAGGTGCTCCTCGCCGATGAGCGCAAGATCGCCTATAACTTTGCGAAGAAGTTCTTCGAGTATGCCAACGGCTACAAGCCGGACCTGAAGCAGCGACTTCACCTGTGGGAGTTTCTGGGCCGGGGTGCGGAGAATGGCGGCTTGCAGACCCTGGTAACCGAAGTGTTAGAGTATTCCCTGAGCGACGCGACGAAATGAGTGATTACGACCGGAGGGCCTTTCTAAAGTTTGGGGCAGCGCTGCCCCTCGCGTTGCATTCGCTCAATCTGCGGGCGGCGAGCTCTCCGAAGACCAAGGAGCCGCCGAAACGGATCATCTTCATCTGCAACTCGCTCGGGTTCTACGAACCGAACTTTTTTCCGGCCAAGCGAGGTGACCTGGCGTCCTCGCGTTATCTCAAGGATTTGGCGGTGAAGGAGAAGATGACGGTCTTCCAGAATCTCTTCCATCCGGGGATGGACACGAGCAACCACGACTCGGAGAAGTCCTTTCTCACCGGGAGCCCGAGTCCCGAGGCGACCAACTTCGTGAACAGCATTTCGCTCGACCAGGTATTGGCGCGCGAGATGGGAGGAGATACGCGTTTTCCATTTCTCTCGTTCAGTATCTACGATCGCGGCTGGGGGTGTTCCTGGAACGATCGAGGGGTGGCCATTCCGCCGATGCACNACGAGCGGGCGATCTTCGACAAGCTGTTTGGCGAAGAAGACCTTTCCGCCAAGCGCCGTCAGATCGAGAACGACCAGCGGATCTTACGGAGCCTTTACCGCGACATGGCGCAGCTCAAGCAGCGCGGCGGAGACCAAACCAAGATCGATTCCTACCACACCGTGATAGCGGAACTCGAGGCACGGCTTGCCCACGAGGAATTCTGGCTCAAGGCGAAGAAGCCGGCGGTGCCGGACAGTCTGAGCGACGACCAGGAGTTCGCCTTCTCGACCAAGGTAAGGAATCTCTTTGAATTGGCGAAGCTCGCTTTCCAGACGGATTCAACGCGGGTGATCACCGTTTCGCTCGATTGGATTTATGGCGCGATCAACGTGCCCGGAGCAACCGGTGGCTGGCACACCTTGTCTCACCATGGAGGTAAAGCCGATGCGCTTGCTAAATTGAGCAGGATCGAGATCGATATCGTGAAGCACCTCAACCGCTTCCTCTCCGATTTGGATGAAATCAAGGAAGAGGGGGGCACGTTGCTCGACCAGACCACGGTGGTGATCGGGAGTAACTTCGGCGATGCCTCCAACCATACCCATAACAATCTCCCCACCATCGTGGCGGGTGGAGGGTATCGTCACCAGGCTCACACGGTCCTGGACCGGCCCACTCCGCTCTGCAACCTCTACCTTGAGCTGCTCCACCGCCATGGGGTGGATGCGGCGGGGTTTGGCAGCAGCGAGAGGAACATGGAACTGCTGAAGGGGTGAGCTGCGGGGGAGAATAGTGCTACCAGCTGACCTTCCCCCCAATAACAGCATTGATCCCGGCCTGGTTCACTCCCGACCCGTGGATGCGGTAGTCCTCGTCGGTGATGTTCTCAAGGGCGGCAGTGAGCTCAAGGTTCTCAGTGACCTGCATTCCGGCCCGGATTGAGGCCACGAGATAGCCCGGAGTGCCCCCGGGAGGGATCCGCTGGGTGTCGGTCTGGTCTCTGGCACTCAGTTCGCCCTGTTTTCCGGCGGCGGTGATCCGGCCCTCCACCCACCAGCGCTGGTCGGGGGAGTCGTAGCGCAGGGCCACACTGCCCACGAGGGGGGAGAGCCTGCTGACAGGGGCCTCGACGGTTGGCCCACCGAGGAAGGAGGGGCTGGTGGTATCCCCTTCCTGCCAGGTGAGATGCCCGGAAAGGGTCAGATTGTCGAGGATGCGGACGGCCGCTTCCAATTCAAGACCGACGATTTCGGCTTCCTGGGCGTTGGCAGCTGAGACCGTGTCGCCTCCCGGGGCGGTGGGAACACTGATGATGAGGTCGTCAACGAGAGTGCAGAACCCCGCCGCTCCCAGGCTCAGGTTGCCGTTGGTGAAACGCGAGCCCAGTTCGAAGGTCCACGATTTCTCGGGTTCGAGGTCGAGGGAGCCGAGTTGCTGCTGTCCGCTCCGGGAGGTGATATTGCCGCTGAGGTCGTTGGCGTTGGGAGCTCGAAACCCCTGACTCGCTCCCCCATAGAGATTCCAGGAGTCGTTGAGCTGGTAGAGGGCGCGGGCGTTGAAGACCACGTTGCTCCAGTTCTCAGTGGCGGAAATATCCTCGCCGCTGGCGGGATCCCAGACCTTGCCCAGGTTAGCCTCGGCTCGGGTGAGGCGCGCGCCCACGGTGGCCTCCAGGTTTTCGGTAACCGGCCGGCGTAACTGGGCAAAGGCTCCGAGGAGGTGGTAGGTTGAATCATCGGCTACCGGACGCCGGCTCCGGGGATCCCGTCCGGTGCGGGTTCCGGCGGAGTCGATCCCGTCACGGTAGTAGTCGATTCCGTAGATCAGGTTTCCGCCGAGCAGGGCGCTTTCAAGCTGGACGTCTAGCCCCAGGGTATCGACGTCAATGACCTGGTTCCGGATATCGGTGGGACTCCGGTCTTGGAACTCGCTGTCCTGAGAGCGCTGGAAGGAGACGGTAGCACTGTAGTTCTGGACCGGACCTTCCTGCAGATCGCCGGTAACCTTGAGGTAGGTGAGGCTTCGTTCCTGGTCGTAAATCCGGGCTGGGAAGGAGCCCGCTCTGGTACCGTTCCAAGGGGTATCGTTGAAGATAGTGCTGTGCCAGCGCCAGACATCGTCCTGGTTGAGATACTGGTGAGCGAAGGTAACCCGGGTTCCGGGGTTGAGCAGGGTCTCGATCTTGAGGTCCAGATTCTGCTCCGGGTAGCCGGTATTTTTCATCCGGCCCACCCCGCTGTCCCGGATGTCTCCGAAGTCTTTTCCGGTCACCCCGAGGGATGCTCCCCATACTCCGCCCTCTCCGAACCGGGTCTCGAGGCGGCCCACTCGACTACTGCTGTTGGTATCGAACCGGAATTGGGCGCTTCCACGCCGGAACCACCCGGGATCGGCCTCAAGGAATCCGGTTTCTGCGGTGAGGATGTTCATGGTACCCCCGAGCGCATCGCTGCCGTATTGCACTGAGCCCTGGCTGCGGACCAGTTCAAGGCGGTCCATGGAGAATCCGTCCACGGTATTCCAATACTGCACGGGACCGCTGCGGTAGGTGCTGTTATTGATCCGGACACCATCAACCAGAAGAAGGTTCTGCCGCCCGGTGAAGCCACGGATGAAGGGACTGCCGTGTCCATGGGTGGTCTTCTGGACCATCACCCCGGGTGTGTTGGCAAGGGCCTCCGGGATGGTGCGATAGCCCTGCTCCTGGAACTGGGCAGCGGTGACCACCCCGATCGAGCTCATTGACTGGAGGGAGTCTTCGTCTGTCCGGCTGGCAGTGACGACGGTTTCGGGTAGGAGCAGGGTTTCGGCAGCGCGGAGCCGGGGGCTGGCAATACCAGAGCAGAATACAAGGGCCAGGATGATGAAGGAAGACAGATGCGGGTCTTGGAATTTGACGAAAGGAGCTTTCCTACTGGCAGGGAAGTGGCGATGCATGCAGGGAAAGTGAAGATGGGGAGCTCCTCAGGCAAGGGATGCAGGGGCCTGCGTCCCGGTATCTGGGCAGAGTTCAGTTTCTGTCCACTTGCTGCCTACCCGCTGTTCAGTCAGGAATTCTGCAGGCGGCGCCGCAGGGTAGTCCGGTTGGCGTGGAGAGCCGAGGCCATCCGGGCCAGTTTACCGTCATAGCGCTTCAGCAGGCGGCGAATCAGGGTGGCTTCCAGGTTTTCCGCGAGGTCCCGGTAGATTGTTTCTCCTTCTTCCTGAAGGCGGGCATCGAGCCAGCTGTCGAGGGCCTGGACGAGAAGAGCGGGGACCTTTTCGTCAATTTCCCGGGGGTCCTTTCTGAGATATTCCGGCAGGTCGGCGTCCTCGATGGCCGTGGCCCCGGAATTGACGGTCAGGGCGAAAGCGATAGAGTTGTGCAATTCACGCAGGTTGCCGGGCCAGTCGTGGGACATGAGTCGGCCCAGGGCCGTCTCGGAGATGGACAGGTTGCGGTCGGGAACGAGCTGGCCGATGAAGTAGGAGACGAGGGCCGGGAGGTCTTCCATGCGGGCGGACAGCGGTGGCAGGCGAAGTTCAAGGACTTGAAGGCGGTAGAAGAGGTCACTGCGAAAGGCCTCCGCCTCGACCAGATCGCGGAGATCATCACGGGTGGTAGCTATCAGACGGGGAAAATTTCCCGTTGTTCCTGCCTCGATCTGGCTAACAAGCTCAGCCTGGCCCTCCGGGTTAAGGGAGGCGATTTCCTCCAGTATGACGACTCCACCGGCTGCTCGTTGGAGGGCAGAATTCAGTTCCTCACTGGAGGTCGTAGGTCCAATTACGAGGGTCTCCGATGGCCCGTTCCGGATGCTGTTCCCCTGAATGAGGCTGGCGGCATGGGACTTGCCGGTGCCAGTAGCTCCCCTTACGAGAACAGGGTCGTCGGAGGCACAGCAGTGGGCGATCTGCTGAAATACCGGGCGCATGCTCAGGGCGGCGCCCACGAAGGCCACCGTCTCAGGAGCGGGAGGGTCCGGGACTGACTTTTGCCGGCGTGGCGTGGTGATGCGGGCCAGGACGTCCTGGAACTCGTCAAAGTCGAGAGGCTTGGGAAGAAAGTCAACCACGCCGAGCTTGCGGGCAGCGATGGTATTCTGGATCTCGCCGTGGGCGGTAATGACGATGGTGGGGGGGCGTTGTTCCGCCGGGAGGGACTCAAGAAATTCCAGCCCATTCTGGTCGGGAAGCCCGATGTCGAGGATCATGGCCTCGTAGCTCGTGCCCGATTCGAGTTGGCTTCGGGCCCGCGTTGCAGTAGGGGCGAGGTCACTCTCGACACCTGATTGGCGAACAGCGGCTGCGAGAGCAAGAGCAAGGGCATGTTCATCTTCTACGATGAGGACGCGTGGAAGCTTCATGAGGGGTCTTCAGTTGAGGGGTGAAGGGGAAAATCGATGACTATGAGGGCCCCACCCTGCGGGGTGTTGGAAGCCTGGATTGATCCGTCGTGGGCCTGCACGACTTCCCGGGCCAGAGTCAGCCCGATGCCCATGCCTCCCTCTCGTTCCGAGAAAAAAGGCTCCCCGAAATGGTCGAGAGCCTCGGTGCTGAATCCGGGCCCGGAATCCTGGATGGCCAGTTGCACGTGTTCTTGATCGAGTTTGAGGCGGGCCATGATCCTGCCTCCCTCCGGCATGGCCTGGCACGCATTGACGATGAGGTTGCGGATCACCTGTTCGATCCGGAGTTTGTCGCATGAGATCATGGCGGGTCCGGGAGTTTCGATTTCGAGGAGCGCCCCGGCATGGGAAAGGGCAGGTCGCTGCCTGCGTGCCACCGCGTTGAGCATTTCAACCAGGTCATGGGGCTGACGCTTCGGGGGGGCGGCCCGGGCGACAAAAAGCCACTGGTTCACGAGATCGGTAATTCGTTCGACTTCCTCGCGGATAAGGGCGATGGATTCAGACCCTGAGGCCTCTACCCGTGGCTCAATCAGGTCGGCGTGCATTCGAATTGCAGCGGCAGGATTACGGATCTCGTGGGCTAGACTGGTGGCAATCCGGCCGAGAGTAGCGAGCCGCTCGGATTGGTGACGTAACTTCTGCTCGCGAAGGAGGGACTGGTGAGTTTCCTCAAGAGAGCGGGCAAGCTGTCCGAGTTCGTCAGCCCGGGTAGAGAGAGAGGAAGGAATGGGGTCGGTTGGGTCCTGGTCACGCTTGAGATTGGGCAGCCAGCGGGTGAGGACCGTCAGTGGGCGGACGATGCGATTGGCGAGAATAAAGACCAGACCGCCAAAGGCAGCGGTCAGGAACAGGGTTGGGATCAGGACCCATCCACCCAGCCCGGTCAGCCCTCCCTCCTTGTTTCGGACGAGGACAAGCCGGTCCGGTGACCCGGTGAGTGGAGTGATGGCCAGGTCGTGCTCTCCGACCTGGATAGCAGTAGTGGTGTCCCGGGAGAACCGCTGGAGGACTCTCTTGAGATCACGGGGCCATCCGCTGTTGGAAGAGAGCACCAACTCTCCTCCCTCTTGAAGGAAGGCGACCCTGACTTCAAGGATCGTGGAAAGGCGTTGTGCCATTTCCCTGGAACGAGGGAGGGGGACCTGTCCCATGAAGCCGGCATTGCTGAGGGCCGTTTGCTCAAAGCGCCGCAGGGATTCCCTCCGCTGGAGAGAGGAAATCCAGATGGCCAGTCCAAGGGAGGCCAGAAGCACAAAGGCGGAGAGCGGAATGACAAGCCGCCTGTAGAGACTTCCCCGGCGAACTGGAGTAGTGGTAGCCACTTACTGCTCAGAATGAACACAAAATGACCATTTCCGAGCCATAAAAGCAGTTTGATTAACTCCTTCAAGTTCTACGGGACATCGGGGGCTGTGATCCCCGGGGGCAAGAGGAAGACAGAGATAGCCGCCGGAGCTTATGACAACTCTCTCAAAACCCAAAAAGAGAAGGTTGCACGTTGGCGCAGACGGCTACCCCAAAATCTCACCTGATTCCCAGTGGCCGTTTCGAGAATCCTTTGAATCCTGCCACCGCTTGTATTTTCGCGCTATTAGAAAGCGGGGGCTCTTTTGTAACAGCAGAGGGAGGAACCATATGCTTCCCAACAGTGGGCTCCCTCGGGAGGTTCTGATGATCTGGCCTTCCGATTTCAGGACCAGTCGAGGACGACCTTGCCGCTTTCACCGGAGAGCATGGTCTCAAAGGCCTCCTCAAAGTTTGTGACTGGAAACTCATGGGTGATCACGGCGGAGGGATCCAGACCGGCCCGGACCATGGAACTCATTTTGTACCAGGTCTCAAACATTTCGCGGCCATAGATTCCTTTCAGGACAAGCCCCTTGAAAATGACCTTTTCAAAGTCGACCTCAAGTTTGTCAGGAAAAATGCCAAGCAGGGAAATTCTGGCGCCGTGGGAAGTATGTTCAAGAATGTCGGCCAGGCCGGAAGGATGGCCGGACATTTCAAGCCCGATATCAAAGCCTTCTTTCATGCCGAGTTCCCTCTTCACGTCCGCCAGGGATTCCTGCGAGATGTTGACGGTGCGGGTTGCTCCAAGCTGCATGGCGAGTTCAAGGCGAAAGGCATTGGGGTCGGTCACAACTACGTGGCGGGCACCGGCGAACCGGCAGATTGCGGCAGCCATGCAGCCGATGGGTCCGGCTCCGGTAATGAGAACGTCCTCGGCGACCAGATCCCAGGACAAGGCTGTGTGGATCGCATTTCCAAGTGGGTCGAAAATGGCAGCCAGATTTTCGGGGATGGAAGGGTCCAGTTTGTAGACATTCCGGTAAGGAAGGGAAAGAAACTCTGCGAAGGCCCCCGGACGATTGACTCCCACTCCTTCGGTATTGGGGCAGAGGTGCCGCCGCCCAGCGAGGCAGTTCCGGCATCTTCCACAGACGAGGTGCCCCTCTCCGGAGACGTAGTCGCCGGGTGCGAGGTCGGTCACCCCTGATCCGGTTTTTTCTACGTAGCCGCAATACTCATGCCCCACCGTCATGGGCAGTGGGATGGTCTTCTGGGCCCACGGGTCCCAATTCCAGATGTGGAGGTCTGTTCCGCAGATTGCGGTCCTGGAAATTCGGATGAGAACGTCCATGGGCCCGATTTCCGGGATCGGGACATCGAGGAGTTCAAGGCCTGTTCCGGGACTGTTCTTGACCAGTGCGCGCATACCCTTGCGTCATGGGCTATGCCGGGTCCGATGTGATTGCAATCGCCATCACCGAAGATTTCGATTTCCAGAGAGCTGAATCCAGATGACTCTTCGGACGGGATGACGCTGGAAGAACTGGGATGGAACACGTTCTTTGCCGGTGAGTTTGCGCCCCATGCCGGGCAGGGGCTGGTGCCGGCCCGATTGATCCGGGAAACCAAAATCAATTTCAGCGCGCTGCTTGAGGGTGGAGAGGAGGTCGACTGCGTGCTTGGGGGCAAGGTATGGCATGAGGCGGAAACGGATGCGGATCTGCCTGCGGTGGGCGACTGGGTAGCACTGGACCTGGGAGCGGAAGGTGACGAGGTGATCATCCGGGAGCGCCTTGCACGAGTTTCCCGGTTCTCCCGCAAGGTGCCCGGGAAGAGCGCCGAGGAACAGGTTCTCGCTGCCAACGTGGATATCGTGGTAGTGGTGACTGATCCAGGCCCGGATTACAGTCTGAGGAGGATTGAGCGCTATCTCATGCTCATCGAGAGGTGTGGGGCCAAGCCGGTCGTCCTGCTGAACAAGGTTGACTTGTTTTCCGAGGAGCACTGCGCGAACGCAGCAGATGAGCTGAGGGGGTTAAGTGAGATGGCCGAGATTCACCTGACGAGCGCGCGGGATTCCCAGGGGCTTGAAATCCTCCGGGGCTACCTGCAGCCCGGAGTCACGATTACCCTTGTTGGTTCCAGTGGGGTGGGCAAGTCGACTCTCGTGAACCAGTTGCTGGGAGGTGAATGGCAGGAGACGAGCGAGGTTAACGAGGTTACGGGGAGGGGGCGGCATACAACTACTCACCGCGAGTTGATCGTGTTGCCGGAAGGAGGGTTGCTCATTGACAACCCCGGGGTGCGTGAGATCCAGATGTGGACCGATGAGGAGACTCTGCGGGAAAGCTTTGTGGATGTGGAAGAGCTTGCAAGCCGGTGCCGGTTTTCCGATTGCAAGCATCAGAAGGATGCCGGTTGTGCGATTGAGGCTGCGGTAGAGGCGGGGAGTCTCGATCTGGAGCGGTACCAGAGTTATCTCCGGCTTGAGGAGGAAATTGACGAGCTTAACCGCAGGAGGAGGAAACGCCGGATGGCCACGGAACGCTGGGCCAAGCGTAATCGCCGGGTGAAGGCGCGCAACCTGGCTGACCGGATAGAATTGGAGAAGGAGGAGCGGGGAGAGGCCTGAAGAGATGCCCCGGCGGCCCGGTCTCTGGTTGTCAAGGCGACTTCCGGGACCCGGGTATTCAGGGGATGCGGAAGATTTGACCGTTGCTGGGATCCTTGGCGAAATCGCCTTTCTTGAAGGGCTCCCCGGTCTTTGGGTTCTTGCTGATGTCGATCAGGTTATGAGGGGGGAAGGGGCTGATGACATGGTTGGGATTCTCGGTCCTGTAGGCTTTCTTGTAGCTTCCCGGGTTACTGGAGGGCGATGGAGCCGTGCTCTTTTTGACCCCGCTCCCCGCTGCTCCCTGATCAAGTGTGCACGAACAGATGCTGCACAGTGAGATTGCTGCCAGAAAGGCAGGAAGGCTTTGCCTTAAGGAAATTAGCAGGGGAGTCATGACTCGGGCGTGGGTTGAAATTCCTCCGGGGCCGGGATCATAGTGACAGATGCAAACCGGGGCGAACCTTAATTGCCTGTCAGCAGAGGAACTGGCGGCAGAGGATGCTGAATTTCCTGATGCTGGAGAGGCGATATCTCCGGTCAAAGACTCGGAACTGATCCTTGCGCATTTGTTTCAGGATGGCGTGGTAGATCTTTCGCATGACCTCGGCGGCACGGAGAGCCTTGAGGTCGGAGGGAGGCAGCAGGCTCGCAGTCTCTTCAAAAAGACGTTCCGCGCGTTCCGCCTCAAAGTTCATCAGGGAAAGGAAGCGTTCGTCGTATACACGCCCCTGGAGGTCCTCTTCAGTATACTGGAATCGTTCAAGGTCTGCGAGAGGGAGGTAGATTCTAAGTCCGTTCTCAAGGTCCTCCCCGACGTCCCTGATAATATTGGTGAGCTGGAGACAGTGGCCGAGGCTGATCGCATAGTCGCGGGCCTGCTCGCTTGCGCCGAAGAGGGGCATCAGGATGAGACCAACGGTGGAGGCCACCCGGTAGGAATACCCCTGGAGATCTTCCCAGGTCTCAAAGCGCTGGGGACTGAGGTCGGACTCGCAACCGCGGATGATGTCCCTAAGGAGTTCCGGGTCGAGGGAATGGCGCTGTTGCATGGACACTACCTCCGCCTCAAGGCTGCCTTCCGGGTGGTCGTCCTGTTCGAGGGCCTGTTTCCAGGTTTCCATGGCAGATTGTTTGTCCCCGGATGGAAGGGTAGTGTCATCCGCAATGTCATCAATTACCCGGCAGAAGGCGTAGAAAGTATTGAGATCGGGGAGCCGGTCCCGGGGAACACACAAGAAGGCAAAGGCCAGGTTGGACTTGGCGCGGCGGGTAATTTCCGCGGAGTTGCTTGTTTGGGGTGTGCTCGTCATTTGATCAGTCCCCAGTGTCCGGTGTTAAAGGGCCAGAGCGCAATGAGGGCAGGCCCGACAAGATTGTATTCGCTGACCTGACCCCAGTAGCGGGAGTCCAGGGAGTCATCTGTATTATCGCCCAGAGCAAAATAGCCGCGCTGGAGGGACAGCTCTGGTCCGGTGCGGCCCTCGGCCTGAAGGTCATCCCGGTCCTTCAGCTGGACAGAGTCACCCTGTTTACGGATGAACTGAGGGAGAATGTCGCGATAATTCCTTGTGGGCTGATAACCCACTCCGTCCTCCGCATAGACTCCTTCCTGATTGCCGATCATGCGGAGATACTTCTCGCTGGCTGGCTGGTCATTGATCATGAGGATCGGTTCTTCGATGTGGACCCTGTCTCCCGGCACGGCAGCCAGTCGCTTGATGTAGTGGGAGCCCGCTCCCTGTTCCCGTTGGCTGCGCAGGTGAATTCCTTCAATGCCACGGGTGTCGAAGACAAAGACCTCGCCGCGTCTGGGTCGCCGGAAATTGTAGGAGACCTTGTCTACCAGAACGAGGTCGCCGGTAGTGGAATATCCGGAGACTATGGTCTTCGGGGGTATGTAAAGGAGGCCGAGTTCGTAGTCTGTTTCGATCCTGAGGCCCATGTCTTCGAGCGCACTTCGCGGTGCGGGTAGCCTTACAACCTCGGGGGCCTTGTTGAAGTCGTCACCCTTGAAGTGCAGTTCAGTGACGGTGAAGAATTGCAGGCGCTGTCCCTCCTCGATCCGCTCAAGATAGCGTCTTTCGGTGGAAGGGTTGAGCTCTTGGTGAATGTAGCGCTTTCCGCTCGTGACAGCGTGCCACGCTTTGACCGGGAAGATGGGGAATTTTTCTTTCTCCAGTTTGTGACCGACGATTCCGTTAAGAGTGGGCTGCATGGAGCCGGTTGGAATCCTGAAGGGCTGCAGGAAATAGGCACGAATGCCGAGAGCAATTACGATAGCGACGAAAAGGATTTCGATGTTTTCCGGGATGATCCCGGGCCTTCGGTAGTCAGGCAGGGCCTGCTCACAGGATTCGGCGAGGAGTTTGCAGGCTTCCTCCACCGCTTCCCGGTCACTGCTCCTTATGGCCGCATTCAGGTTTTCGCGGGCCTCCTCGAGATTCAGGAGGCGCTGTTGATCCAGCAGATCCCGCTTGTACTGGAGAAACTTGCGGGCACCCTTGGAGAGGAGCTTCGCATCTTTCTTCCAGCGGGGAGAGAACATGGGCCGCGGGCTTATTTGATAAGGCCCCAGTGGCCGGAGCTGAGGGGCCACAGAGAAAAGAGGGCTGGACCAACCAGGTTGTAGTCCCGGACCGGCCCCCAGTAACGGGAGTCGAGGGAGTTTCTGGTATTGTCACCCATTGCGGCATATTCACGGCGAAGAGTGGCCTCGATGCCTCCCATTCCAGCCGCCATCTGGTCTGCCCTGCTCTTCAGTTCAAGGACATCGCCGGGATCGTCGAGGAAGCGTTCCCACCTTGCCCGCCCCTCGCTTGCCGCAAGCTGATATCCGGGCCAGCCGTCATGGCGCCCTTCCCCTCTCATGACCTGGCGGATCTCCTTCTCTTCGGCAGGCTTTTTGTCGACATAAAGATCACTGCCCACTACTTCCAGGCTGTCTCCGGGAACACCTACCAGGCGTTTGATATAGTGGGACCCGGCACCCTGGGGACTGTTGGAGCGCTGCTGGATCCCCTCGATCCCACGGGTGTCGAAGACAAAGACCTCCCCGCGCCTGGGTCGCCTGAAATTGTAGGAGACCTTGTCGACGAGGACGAGATCCCCGCTGGTAGTGTAGCCGGACACCACGGTATTGGGGGCGAGCCACCACCTGGAACCGTCTGGGCTGTGTTGCAGGTGCTCCCCTGTTCGGACTCCCATTTTTTCGAGGGCGCTTCGCGGGGCACTGATCTTTTCCACGCCATCCTCGAAGTGAATGGTGGTCTCGGTGAAAAACTGCAATTTCTGCCTCTGCTCGATATAAGGCAGGGGCATCCCCCGGGGGTCCCTCCGGGTGGGGTGAGTCCGGATGTAGCGTTTTTCCCCGGCACTCAGTTTTTTGTGGATGTATTTCCGGCCACCGGTGACGGCCTGCCACGCCTTGACGTGAAAGGCAGGGAATTTTTCCCTCTCCAGTTGATGGCCAATGATTCCGTTGAGGGTGGGGCGCATGGACCCGGTAGGGATGCGGAAGGGTTGCAGAAAGTAAGCCCTGATGCCCAGCGCGATGACGATGGCGACAAAAAAGACCTCGATGTTTTCTTGGAGAGCGTTGGGGCGGCGGTAGCGGGGAAGTGCGCCCTCACAGGCCTTATTGACTAGTTTCTCGGCCTCCCTTGCCTGGTCGCGATTGCCCTCCTTGATTGCTTTCAGAAGCTTGTCGCGGGCCTCTTCGATACCCGATATCTTTTCTTCCTCGAGAAGGTCCCGCTTGTAGTTGAGGAATTTCCGCGCCCCCTTGTAGAGGAGCTTGGATTCTTTTTTCCAGCGGGGAGTAAACATGGCAAGGGCGGTCTAAGGGTGCCGGGAGCAGCAGGGTTTATCAGAGGGTCGCGGGTTCGTGCAATGTTAGAGGGAGGCTCCTCAAGGCCGCGCTAGTTAGCACGGCCGCCGTTTTGGGGCAAGGGGAAGAGTAAGGCAGGACTCGGAGGCGGCTCATGAGCGTTTAGTCGCCGCTCTTCAGGACCCGAATAAAGGCGTCCTGTGGAATATTGACTTTTCCAATGGCTTTCATCTTGGCCTTACCCTTTTTCTGTTTCTCGAGGAGCTTGCGTTTGCGGGTGATATCGCCGCCGTAACATTTAGCGGTGACGTTCTTGCGCATCGCGCTGATGGTTTCACGGGCAATGATCTTGCCCCCGAGGACGGCCTGGATTGCTACTGAAAATAGTTGAGGGGGAATGACGTCCTTGAGCTTTTCCGCAAGGCGCCGACCGTAAGGAGCGGCCTTGTCGCGGTGCACGATGGTGGAAAAGGCATCGACGGGTTCTCCCGCGATGAGCATGTCCATCTTGACCAGATTGGCGGCCTGATAATCGTGATGCTCATAGTCCATCGATCCGTAGCCACGGGTGGCGGACTTCAGGCGATCATTGAAATCAACGAGAATCTCGGAAAGGGGTAGCAAGGCATGCAGCATGACCCTGGCCTCGTCCACGGTCTCGGTGTGGTCGACACTCCCCCTCTTCTCCATGACCAGCGCCATCATTTCACCGATATATTCTGAAGGCGTCATGATGAAGACCCTGACCATGGGCTCCCGGATTTCATCGATTTCGGAGAGGTCGGGCAGCAGGCAGGGATTATCCACCAGCAGTTGTTCGCCGCTTGTCTTGCTGACCTCGTAAATGACCGAGGGGTAAGTGGAGATGACGTCCATGTTGAATTCCCGGCGGAGCCGTTCCTGCACGATTTCCATGTGCAGGAGCCCCAGGAACCCGCACCGGAACCCGAATCCGAGGGCGACCGAGCTTTCCTGCTGGAAGCTGAAGGCGGCGTCGTTGATCTGGAGCTTGCCCATGGCGGTCTTCAGAGCCTCGTAATCGGAGGAGTCCACCGGGTAGACTCCGGAGAAGACCATGGGGCGGACTTCCTTGAAGCCGGGGAGGGCCTCCGGGCAGGGGTGGACGTTATCAGTGATGGTGTCGCCGATCTTCACCTCGCTGGCGGCTTTCATATTGGCGATCACGTAGCCTACGTCGCCTGCCTCAAGGGTGTCCTCCTTGGTCATCTTGGGCGTAAAGTGTCCCACCTCCTTTACCTCGTAGGTCTTCTCGGTTGCGAACAGCTTGATACGCGTCCCACGTTTCATGGATCCCGAAATCAGGCGGACGTAGGAGACTACCCCCCGGAAGGAGTCGTAGACTGAATCGAAGACCGATGCTCGGAGTAGTCCGTCTTCCGCTTCCGAAGGAGGGGGGACGCGTTCCACTATGGCCTCAAGAATCTCTTCTATTCCGATGCCCTCCTTGGCAGATGCCGGGATGGCATCCTCGCCGGGAATGGCGAGGATATCTTCCAGTTGCTTCCTGCACTTGTCGACATCGGCAGCGGGAAGGTCGATCTTGTTGATGACCGGAATGATGACGAGGTCCTGTTCCATCGCGAGGTGGACGTTGGCGACGGTCTGGGCCTCGACCCCCTGGGCGGCATCGATCAGCAGAAGCGCTCCTTCGCAGGCCGCGAGGCTTCTTGAGACCTCATAGGAAAAGTCAACATGGCCGGGCGTATCGAGGAGATTAAGCTTGAGGCGCTGTCCGGTAGCGGCCTGGTAATACATGGTGACCGGGTGGGACTTGATGGTGATTCCCCGTTCACGTTCAAGATCCATGGAGTCAAGGAGCTGATCCTGCTTCTCCCTTTCCGAGATCGTCTGGGTTCGTTCAAGCAGTCGATCGGAAAGAGTGGTCTTCCCATGATCGATGTGGGCGATGATGGAAAAATTCCTGGTCAGTTCGATGGACATGCTATCCGAAAGAGGAAGGTCGGTGGGACCGTTGCTTTCCCGGGGCGGGGAAGGTCGGGGTGAAGGAAGCGCGATTCTAACCCAAGGGTGCAGGAAAATGAAGTGATTTGGGGCAGGCTCTGTCCATCTCCCCGCCGATCCGGTAATGTTGTTTCCTCAGGATATTTCCAAGGCTGTTCAGATGACACGATGCTTGGCCATGCGCGCCATGATGCCTTTCTGGATGTGGAGGCGATTTTCCGCCTGCTGGAAGATGGTGTCGGCATGCTGCTCAAGAACATCCTCGCTGATTTCCTTGTCCCGGTAGGCTGGGAGGCAATGAAGGACAATATGCTGCGGGGCCGCTTCCTTGAGCAGGGTCTTATTGACCTGATAGGGTGCGAGCTGGGCCTCCTTGTCGGCTTGTCCCTCCTGTCCCATGGAAAGCCAGACATCGGTGTTGATCACGTCTGCGCCGGCGACGGCCTCGGCAGGGTTGGAAGCGATGCTGATGTTGGGGGCGGCGATGCGGTCGAGGAAGTCACTGGGAGGCTGGCATGTTTCGGGAGAACCGATGGCCAGCTGGAAACCGAGGTGCTTGGCGGCCCAGCACCAGGAGCGGGCCATGTTGCTGTAGCCATCTCCCACGAAAGCTATTTTCCGGCCATCCCATCCGCCAAGTTTCTCCCTGATGGTGAGCAGGTCGGCGAGAATCTGGCAGGGGTGCTCATCATCGGTAAGGGCGTTGATGGTGGGGATACCCGAGAAGGAGGCAAACTCCTCGACATCATCCTGTGCGTAAGTGCGGATGATCGCCCCGTGAACCATGCGTCCCAGGACCCGGGCGGTGTCCTTGATTGGTTCTCCGCGCCCAAGCTGAATGTCATTGGCACTGAGAAAGAGGGGGGACCCTCCTAGTTCCCGGATGCCCACTTCAAAGGAGACTCTAGTCCGGGTTGAGGACTTGGAAAAAATGAGAGCCCAGACCTGGCCAGTAAGGGGGAACTCCTCGTGCTCACCCCTGCGGGTCTTGAGGGTGACGGCATGGTCGATATACTTGACCATGTTCTGCGGATACATCGACTCAATGGAGAGGAGGTGTTCCATATCTTCTGGATATAAGGGGTTCGCTGGATGAAGGGCCGGGAGAGGGGGAAAGAGAAGAACTTGCCGGGGAATCCCGGGGGAGGCAAGGAAAGCGGGAAAAAAATCCCTGAGTGTTATCCGGAGGTCCGGTCAAGGGTGTGCCGAAAGATTTCGAGAGCTTCATCGATTTCTCCGGAAGAAACGGTGAGCGGTGGCATGAGGCGCACGGTATCGGGTCCGGCGGGTGGGGAGAGCAGGCCAGCGGAGGCCAGCTCTCCGGAGAGATGAATGGAGGCGGGGAGACCTTCCGGCACCCTGAGGGCCTCGATGTTGAGCCCGATACCGAGCAGGAGGCCTTTTCCGCGGACTTCCGTGATGGCGGGATGCTGCCAGGACGCGATGGTTTCGCGAATGGTGCGCTCGTGCCGGAGGGCACGTGCGGGGAGCTCCTGGTCGATCACCTCGCGGAGGACTGTAATGCCAGCGGTGCAGGCGAGCGGACTGCCACCGAAGGTTGAGCCATGAGATCCGGCGCCCATGAGACCAAACAGGGGTGTGTTGTCCGTGACAATGCGTTCGGAAATCCAGAAGGCCCCGATGGGGAAACCGCCTCCCAGCCCCTTTGCCCAGGATACGGCGTCGGGGATCAGGCCGGGTTCGATGCTGCGCCACCCCGCCATTTCGCCTGTCCGCCCGAGACCACACTGGACTTCATCAAGAAGAAGGAGGAGGTCATGCTCCTTGCAGAGTTCCTGAACGCCCTGCAGGAACTCACGGGAGGCCAGATGGATTCCGCCCTCGCCCTGGATGGCTTCAAGCAGGATCGCACAGGTCTCTGGCCGGATGTTGGAGGTCAGGGAGGACAGATCATTCAGTTCAAGGTGTCGGAAGCCGGGGAGGAGAGGGGCAAAGCCCTCCTTCACCTTTTCCTGGCCGGTAGCTGCGATACCTCCGAGGGTGCGCCCGTGAAAGGATTTGTTGAAGGTCAGGATCTCGTGCCGGGGCTGTCCAGCGGGGCCGGGCCGGGCCTGTCCGAAGCGCCTTGCCAGTTTGATGAGCCCATCGTTGGATTCTGCTCCCGAGTTGCTGAAAAAGACCCGTCCAGGCAATTCGAGGCATTCATCAACAAGGCACCTTGCGAGTTCGACCTGCTTGTCAATCTGGTAGAGATTACAGCAATGGATCAGCTCGCTGGCTTGCCTGGCGATCGCGCGGGACAGGGGGGTGTCGCCATGTCCGAGGGAGCAGGTGGCAAGCCCGGCGCAGAAGTCCAGATAGCGGTTTCCGTCCTCGTCCCATAGAAGCGTGCCTTCGCCCCTGACCGGTGCCACGGGAAACCGTGCGTAGGTCGGCAGGACGTATCTGGCGAGGTCTTCGGCTGTGTTCATGGAGAAGCGGAATGAGGGTCGGCAAGGGGGAGTCCAGAAGTCAAGTATTGCGGCTTCGGAGCGGCGCCTCAAGGGAGTTCCAGCTACCGGGTGATTTCCGTCCCGACTCCCTCGGGAGTGAAAATCTCCAGGAGAATTGTGTGAGGAGTGCGGCCATCAATGAAGTGAACCTTTTCTACTCCAGCCTCCAGAGCCTCCGTTGCAGAACGAATCTTGGGGATCATTCCTCCTGAGATGATTCCCGATTTAATGAGGGTCTCAGCCTCCCCGGGAGTTACGGAAGGGATCAGGCTGTCCGGATTTGCAGGATCAGCGAGAAGGCCGGGAACGTCGGAGACGTAGACCAGTTTTGCTGGTTTGAGAGTGCACGCAAGTGCCGCTGCGGCAAGGTCAGCATTGATATTGAGAGTTTTCCCGGTGCCGGTTTCCCGTCCAAGGGGCGAGACCACCGGGACAATATCGGAGGTCGTGGCATAGAGGATGTCATCGGTGTGACATGATTCGACTTCTCCCACCCGGCCGATGTCGACTGCCTCCCCATTCTCGCCGGTGCCCTGAATACGCCGGGCCTCGAATACCCCGGTTCCGGGAATGCCGGTAGCGCGTCCTCCGTGCTGGTTGATGAGGTTGACCAGTTCCGGGTTGATGGTGTTTCCCAAGGTGTTTTCCACCGTTGCGATCGCCTCCGGGCTCGTGACGCGTAATCCCCCGACAAACCTGGCTTCAAGACCAGCAGCTTCCATGGCAGAGGAGATTGCCTTTCCACCCCCGTGGACAAGGACAGGGTTGATTCCGGCAACTTCGAGGAAGACGATATCACGCATGAGAGAGCTCACCAGATCGGGATTGTCCATGGCGGATCCCCCGATCTTGATGAGCAGTGTCTTTCCCCGGAAGCGCTGCAGGTAGGGCAGGGCTTCAATCAGGGTGGCAGCTTTGTCTTTGGTGGTCAAAGGGAGGCCGGGGTTGGAAGGAGCCGTCCTCTCCGGAGGGGAGAGAATTTGGCCCGGGAAGGAAGGACTTAGTGCCGTGCCGCCCGGGCGAAAAGTGGAAAATGTAACAGGAACCACCTAATCGATGGTCGCAGCAGTAGCAGGATCGAGGTCAGGGGCCGATTCCCGGCGTTTGCGGGGGGGAAGATAGCGAGCCATGCGGATGGCGAGGATCCAGCCAGTCAGGGCTGTTGCGAGGCCCGGGGCAAAGGGACTCCACTGCTGGGAATTAAGGTAGAGATTGGCCAGAAGGGCAGGGACTGCAACCAGAAGCCCGGCATAGGAGAGGTGGCGCAAGGCAGCCGGTAGGCCGAGCAGGAGGGCTGCAATCACCGCGATCATTCCAAGGAGAGCGATCTCTTTCAGCAGCGTCAGTCGCTGGTGAGTCTCAAGGCCCTCGGGTCGGGGAAGTCTGTCGAGGGTGGCTATTGTCTGGAGGGTGGTGTTTTTTTTCTGAAGGGCGGAGGATGCCTCGCTGCCCGGATCAGCAAAAAGGACACAGGCTGGGACCGTATCGGTCTTCTCACTGATGGCAGCCCGGGTGCTTGCGACCTGGCTGGGGCTGTAAGCCTCAACGGCCAGTCTCTCGATTGCGATCGGAGGGTTGACGGGTTCGATCTGTAGTGCGCCAAATTCGTCTATGGGGATCATCGGCCCGCTTCCCACCCGGATATTTTGTCCCAGGTTGATGTGAACCTCGTGGGCAGAAACATTGGACTGGGCCATTGTCACGGCGAGAGGAAAGGAAGGGATGATGTGATCTCCCCATCGCAGGATGGCAAGGTTGTCCGTGCCCGTGCCCTCACGGGGCCGAAAGGCAAACCTGACGTTGGGTGCGGGGGTAACGGAGGGAGGAAAGAGGACATGGTTGACATCGATGAGGCTGTTGGTCTCGCCGGTTACATTCGAGAGTGGAATCGCACAGGCCTGCAGATAGGTTGGAATGGGCTGGCTTCTTTGCAGGCGGTCAAGGTCGACGGTCAGGACCACGGTCTCAAACTGGGAGAGAGCGGTGTTGAGGCTGGCGAGTCTTCCGAGGTGAGCGACCCCTTCTCCTTTCCAGGAAAGAGGTTCCTCGATGGCGGCAATGCGGGACCCAACCTGGTGCGCGTGGTTGAAAAGCCCCCACCAGTCCTCAGGTTCCAGCGGGTAGTGGAGGTCCTCAGCGGCCCGTTCATCGACGGTGACCTGGAGGTATGTTCGTGCTGTGCCCGGGACCATCGGCCGGACGAGGCGTTTGCGCAGGCTGGGCTGCGGGTTGTCGATCACGAATTCTTCCCCTTCCCTCGAACTCGCGAGGAGTCTTGCGAAGATGGCGTCCTCCTTTTCCCGCAAAGGCTCCCAGCCCTCGGCCAGGAAGGCCACGCAGATTCCGGCCTCGAGAGCAAGGACGAAAAGAATGAGGCGTGTCAGCCAGGAGGTCATCAAAGGTTCAGAGCTTCAGTCGGTCTTCCTCGAAGAAGGCGCAGGTTGATGATGCAGGACGGTAAACAGAATTCTATTTTTCAATAGCGCTTTCCAGGATTGGTCGCAAAGCCCCCTCCAGTGGAGTATTCTGAACCTGGGAGAGTAGGAGTTTTGCTGCTGCAGGGATGTGCTGTGCATACCAGTCGAGGTGTTGCTCGTGGAGGATGTGGGCGTAGGCCCCGAGGGCCTGCATCAGGCGCTGGGTTGCACAATCGCGCAGCAGTTCCGGCACGGGACGCTCCTCGGAGATGTCCTCCCAGAGATCAAGGAGCTTTGCCTGATCCTCCTCAGAGTGATCAAGGTAGGGATCGTAGAGGAGAGAGGCGAGGTCATACTCCTGTCGCCCGAGCCGGAGGCCCTGGAAGTCGATCAGCCATGACTTGTCGTCATGGAGGATGATATTCTGGGACTGGAAGTCACGATGGATGAGATTGCGGTGAGATGATCCGAGATTGCTGCTCAATCTGGAGAGGTTCCCGTCGTTGCGGAGATCCGTGCCGTCGAGGCCGAGGTGCTTTTCCACCAGATTGTCGATGAAGTAGTCCTGTTCCCAGGCATAGGTTTCCGGCCCGAATGCCGGGGAAAGTTCGAGGTCCCGGGGTGGTCGCGTGTAAAAGAGGCGGTCCAGTTGCTCAAGGGCACTGCGGTAGTATGGTTCACGATGTTCCCAGGGCTGTTTTGCGATTGAAAGGAGGTCTTCCTCCCCGAGGTCCTCTACAAGGGCGATGTGGCGTCCCGGATTATCGTAGAGGACTTCTGGAACATTGATGCGGTTCTTCTTGAGAAAACGTGCAACGGGCAGGAAGTAGCGGTTGTCCTTACGCTCCAGGGTGTAGTGGATCCCGATGAAGGGGGGGTGGCCTTCTGCCCTGAGGCGGACGATGGTGCGCCCTGAAGCTCCACGCTTGATGGGTTCAAGGATGACGGTGTGGTCCGGGTCGAGCTTGAGGTGTGCACGAACGGCGGTAAGCAGGGTATCGGCGGCCATGGGAAAACGCTGGAAGACTGCGCCATTTCTGGCTTTGCAGTGGTTGGGGAGGGGGTGTGATCGATAGGGATTGCCGGTGTAGAGCCTTGGAGGACCCGGGTTAGAGGTCGGCGTTGTGCCGGGTCCCGGTGACGGGAGTGGATGAATAGACGATACAGTTTGTCAATTGCGCACCTTCCTCGACCTGACTACCGGGCCAGAGAACCGAGGCCAGGACAGTGGCGCCTGCCCCGATTGACGCTCCGGGGCCGATCGAGGAGGCTTCTACCATTGCAGATTGGCTTACAGAGGCCCCGGGATGGCACAATGTACCGAGTTCCCGGTGCTGATGGGCGTCGAGGTAGGATTGACGGGTCCCGAGGTCCAGCCAGATCCCGTCATCGTGAGTAGAGGCTCCAAGCTCGCCTTTGCGGATGAGTTCCAGGAAGGACGGGATAATGGAAATTTTTTGGTCGGGGGGGATATCCTGAAAGGCAGCGGAGTTGATACAGTAGACTCCTGTAAATTGGTGCGTCCCGCTGGCTTTACCCAGGAGTTCCCGGATATCCACGATTTCGTTGCCTTCAACGGCGATATGGGTTTCGTGCCCCGAGGAACGGAGTGCCAAGGTGGCCGTTCTACCTGAACTTGTATGATCCTTGATCAGGGTTGTGAGGTTCAAGCTAGTAAGGATATCGCCATTGCAGACGAGAAGGGGTTGGTCTCCGACCCAGGATTCGATGTTTTTCAACCCTCCTCCGGTTTCAAGCAGGACCGGTTCGTGGAAGAAGGTCAGGGGCGCCCCCCGGTAGGAGCTTCCGGGGAAAGCCTCCTGCCACTTCTCGGGCAGGTGATGGGTGTTGATGGCAAATTCCTCGATCCCGGCAGCGAGACAATTATCAAGAGTATATTCGACCAGCGGGCGGTGAAAAACCGGGATGAGAGGTTTTGGGAGAACGTCGGTAAGGGGGCGCAGGCGTGTGCCCAGGCCAGCTCCCAGCACAAATGCTTTCTTTATCGGGGTGCTCACGGAGGGAGGGAGTTGGGCAGTCTCTGGAGCTTCTCCTGGCAGCAGGGAGGTCGTGGTCGCCCTTCCGTCTGGTAGCGACGTTACTTGTTGCTTTTTCCAAGTGATGGGCAGCCCTATCCAGTCTTTACGGGGTCTTCCGGGGTGAGACCAACCACCAGGTCGAGGCGGGCGGTAAGCTCGCCAGCCTTGGATCCGGCGAGTGGCTTGAATGGAATGGTCACGAGCTTCTGCAGCTTTGGGTCTCCTCCACCGATCCTTCGATAGAGGAAGTCCTTGAGGTTCTTCTTTTCACCTTCGATATAGAGCTGAGTGGTCAGGATCCGCTTGTTCCGATGGGAAACGGCAACATGAATATGCGGAGTGCGCCCGGGGTAGGAGGGAGGTTTGATCGTGCGAAAGTGATACTGGCCCTTGGATCCGGTCAGGAAACGCCCGTAACTCTGGAAATTGCGATCCCGCTTGTCCTGTCCCTGAGCCTTGGAATGGAGGTAGATGCCCTGGTTGTCGACCTGCCAGATTTCAACCACGGCATTACGGAGAGGCTGACCCTTGGTATTCATTACCACGCCACTGAGATAGGAGACCGCACCCACAGCGGGGCTGATCTTGTCGTTGACGATAAGAAGGTCGTTGTCCGTATCCAGCGGGAGGTTATCAGGATAAAAGGGGCCCTCCGCATCCGTGGGCGTGCGGGTGAGGGCCTCTGCGAGGGCACCGGGTACCGTGAAGAAGGCAGCCGATCCCGCCAGAGCGTTCTGGAGAAATTTACGCCGGTGGTAGTCAGGGCAACCGGAAAGGGTGTCGATGGGTCTCATGGGCCGGTAGTATCGCATGGAATCGAGACCGGGAAAAGGACAGGTTGCCGCCCCCCGGAGAGCAATCAAAGCAGGTCTGCGAGGGCTCTTCGGAAAGGGGAGGGCATGGGAAGGGTCCGGAGGGCATTGCAGGAGTGGAATTTTTCACGGGTATTTTTTCCCGGGGGAGGGAGCTGGGATGGGGTGCAGTGGTAGATATACATGGTCACCTTGTGATTGGTAATGCCATATTTACGGGTGGCCAGAAGTGGAAAGTCCGCCAACTGATCGTGGTCGCGCTCCGGTAGCTTCCACAGGCCATTGCGCCGGGACCCCTCCTCCTTGGCCATCAGGACAGGTCCGTTACGCTTGCGGACCAGCAGGACATGCTCGTCGACTTCAACCCATCGGCGGCGCGGTTGTTTGAGGGGAAGCTTCTCGGGGTTGCGGGTGTTACAGAAATCCCGGACCGGACACTCGTGGCAGCGGGGAGAGCGGGGGGAGCAGTGGGACTGCCCCAGTTCCATCAAGGCGGAGTTGAAGGCACGTGCATCCCGGGAGGGCAGCAGGGTTTCAGCCCAGGACCAGAGCTGGTTCTGGTTTTCCGGAGTGGCGACAGGTTTCCACCAGTCGAAGAGACGGGACAGGAGGCGGGTGATATTCGCCTCCACGATCGGAGCGGGATAATCAAAGGCAAAGCTGGCCACCGCACCGGCAGTATACCGACCGATGCCGGGAAGCGACTCAAGGGCCCGGGGTTCGGGTGGGAATTCCCCATCATGTTTTTCGAGGATCACCCGGGCGGTTTTCTGAAGATTGCGGACGCGGTTATAATAGCCGAGACCTTCCCAGGCCCGCAGTAGTTTGTTCTCAGGTGCCCGGGCCAGGGTGTTCAGGTCAGGAAATTCCTCGAGGAAGCGTTCAAAGCGGCGGTTCTGGATTACTGCGCGAACGGTTGTCTGCTGGAGCATGACCTCAGAAACAAGGATCGCATACGGGTCGGAGGTTTGTCGCCATGGATGGTCTGCTCCATTTGCATTGAACCAGCGAAGGAGCGCACCGCGGAAGGCCCTGATGTTGCGCAGGGCATGGCGGGTAGCGACGGGTTTGGACACGGGGGAAACATCGGTTATTGCAGAAGTCAGGTCGAACCTAGAAAGTCAGCGGGGTGGCATTAACAACCTACACACAGGAGATCGGGGAGGAGGATGTGGAAAGGTTGCGTGGGATCCTCGAGCGGGATGGTTTTGAGCTTCTTGAGAAAGCCCATGCGTATTACGGAGCGCGGAAGGGAAAGCTCAGTATTACGGTCTACAAGAAGGGGCCCAAGGTTCTGATACAGGGGAAAGAGACCGAGGACTTCGTGAAGTTCACCCTCGAGCCTGAAATTCTAGGAGAGGCGCGCCTGGGATATGAGGAAATCCATAATCCGGAGATGTTCGAACCGCATTTTGGGATCGATGAAAGTGGAAAGGGAGACTACTTCGGACCTCTTGTGATCGCCGGGGCTTACACGGACGGGGTGGGTACCCGGGCCCTGATGGAGGCGGGGGTGATGGACTCCAAGCGGGTGAGCTCGAGCGAGCGGATCAGGGGTCTTGCCGGAGCAATCCGAAGGACCCAGGGGGTGGTTGAATCCGTGGTGCTGATCGGGCCCGAACGTTATAATGATCTCTACGAAGGATTTTCTAACCTGAATGAGTTACTTGCCTGGGGCCATGCCACGGTCATCGAGGAGTTGTCCAAGCGAGTGCCGGATTGTCCGCGGGCCCTCAGTGATCAGTTCGCTAATCCCCGGGTTCTGCAGCGGGCGCTGGGGCAGAAGGGGGTGGATCTTGAACTGCAGCAGCGGACGAAGGGGGAAAGCGACGTGGCAGTTGCGGCTGCTTCCATTCTGGCACGGGAGGCTTTTGTGAATTGGATCGAGCGGGCAGGGGATCAATGGGGCGTTGCTCTGGCACTCGGGGCGGGTCCGCCAGTTCTGGAGGCCGGCCGGGACTTTCTTGACCGCCACGGAGAGGAGGACCTGAGGAAAGTGGCAAAACTACATTTCAAAACGACAAATCAGTTGACCGACGGCAGAATTGAATGAGTTCTTCCCTGCCACTCATTTTGTCGTTACAATTGGCTCGGAGTGTGCTGTCCATAGAACTTGTAAGCTATTTGATGTCTACGATTACGAAACGAGATTTGGTGGTCCGGATCAGCAATGAAACCGGGTTAACGCAGCAGCAGGTTTTTGACGTGGTGCAGAAGACTCTGGACGCGGTTACCCTGGAACTTGCTCAGGGAAATACCGTGGTTATGAGGAATTTTGGTACCTTTGAAGTTCGCCAGACGAAGGCCAAGGTGGGGCGCAACCCCAAGGATCCGGGGAAAGATGTCCCCATTCCTCCCCGTGCGGTGGTCAAGTTCAAGCCGGGCAAGGAAATGAAGGAGAAAGTCGCCCGGATTCTTCCGGCTATTCAGCAGCAGGCTCAGGTAGACCTGCCTGAGTGAATGCTCCGGATTCTGGCTTGCGTGGTCCCCGGGCCGGGCGGCTGGATTGAGCGGCGCTGATGGCAGTGTATTGCCTCTGTCCGGACTACCCGGTGCTGGAGGATTGTCAGGTTCCCCTTGTTCTGGCAAGGTGAGGTCATGGGGAAATTCCTGGTATCTCTCTTCGCACTAGCTTCTGTCCTCCTGACCTCCTGTGGGGGAGGAGGATACAAGGGTTACATGACTCGTTCCTACAGCATCAGAGGTGTGCAGTATAACCCGATGAGCGTGGAACAGGCTCTGAGTTATGAGGAGACGGGGATTGCTTCCTGGTATGATGAGAGCAGTTTCTTTGGCTTCAAGAGGGGCAATACTTCTCTTGGGGAAAAAGTTGGACGTTTTGATGTGAGCGGAGCCCACAAGACCCTGCCCCTGCCCTGCCGGGTTCGGGTTACCAATCTTGCCAATGGCAGGACGGTCAAGATGCGACTTAACGACCGTGGTCCATTCATCGCAGGGCGTATCATTGATGTGACTCCGAGAGCTGCGAGGAAGCTTGGCTTCAAGGAGAAGGGATTGACCAGGGTGCGGGTGGAGTGCCTGAGCGTTGGGGATGGGAAGTATGAACGGAAGCGCAGCCGGGGAATTCCCTTCATACCGTTTTTGTAGCGGAAGAGCTTAACGGCCGGGCATTGCGGCTTCCGGGATCTCCGGGAAGGCCCCATAAATTCACTGGCACCACCGGGGGAAAGCTGTTAGGAGCGGCGCCCCTCAGACAGATCATGGTGCAGGAAGAACTCAAGGAAGTGCGTGTCTTCGCCCCTGCTACGGTAGCAAACGTGGCCTGTGGCTACGACGTTCTGGGGTTTGCGATCGAGTCTCCGGGCGATGAAGTTGTAGCCCGGCATTCCCCGGAACCGGGACTTCGTATTGTTGAGATCAGCGGGGATGAAGGGAAACTGCCCACCGAGGTTTCCGAGAATACCGCGGGCGTTGCGGCCCAGGATCTTCTCCGTCATCTCGGGATGCTTGATCGTGGGGTTGAGCTGGAGATCCACAAGAAGATGCCCTTTGGGAGCGGTCTGGGATCCAGCGCGGCCAGTGCGGTGGCCGGGGCTTATGCGGTGAACAAGCTTATCGGTGAGCCCCTCACCAAGAAGCAGCTTCTCCCCTTCGCGATGGCAGGAGAGTCGAGCGCGGACGGAGCGTGGCATGCCGATAACGTGGGCCCGTGTCTGCTGGGAGGGATTATCTTTATCAGGTCAAATCAGGAACTCGATATCGCCCAGTTGCCCGGGCCGGAAAACCTCTGGGCGGCAGTGGTACACCCGGACATCGAGATCCTGACCAAGGTTGCGCGGGAAATCCTGCCCCGGGAGGTTCCCCTGGAAAATGTCACCCAGCAGGTTGGTAATCTCGGGGGATTGCTCTGCGGGTTGATTCAGGAGGACTATGAGCTGATCAGCCGTTCCATTCATGATGTTATTGCCGAGCCCCGGCGTCAGAAACTCATTCCCGAGTTTTACAGGGCCAAGCGTGATGCAATGGCCGCAGGGGCCCTGGGATTCAGTATTTCGGGTGCCGGTCCCAGTGTTTTTGCCCTGTGTGAAGGAGAGGAGACCGCCCGGCGGGTGGGAGCGGAGGTGTCGCGGGTATTTTCCGAGGCTCCTATTGAAAATCAGGTTTATGTGTCGCGGATCAATCCTCACGGGGTGCATGTGGTTGATTAGCGGCGGGCAGGTGATAAGGGACCGGAGGGCATATCCGGGACGAAGCCGGAAACTGATAACCGAATAATTTCCTCGTGGCGCAGCGATTCTACAGCACCAGTTCGGCGAGTGAGTTTGTCGATCTCCGGGAGGCGGTGCTGCGTTCGCTGCCTCCTGACAACGGGCTCTACATGCCGGAACGTCTCCCCGGGCCCGAAGAGGTTTTGCAGCCGGGCTGGCGAGACTGGTCCTTTGCGGAACTGGGCTACCGGATTGTTTCTGCTCTCTTTGCTGGAGCGGTCCCGGAAGATACCCTGCGAGAGATAGTTGGGGAGTCCATTAATTTTGATGCGCCGCTGGTGACCATTGCGGAGAAGATGCATGTGCTGGAGCTCTTTCATGGGCCTTCGCTGGCCTTCAAGGATTTCGGGGCGAGGTTCATGGCGCGTCTCATGGGATGGCTGACTCGCGAGGACGAGCGGGATCTCGTGGTGCTGGTGGCAACGTCGGGGGACACGGGGGGAGCAGTGGCGAGCGCCTTCCATGGTGTGCCCGGGACAAGGGTGGTGGTGCTCTACCCGTCCGGGAAGGTGAGCGATCTGCAGGAAAAGCAGCTCACTACCCTGGGAGATAACATCACCGCGCTTGAGGTCAGCGGGACATTTGATGATTGCCAGCGCCTCGTAAAGGCGGCCTTTCTGAATCGCGAGTTGTCAGAGGAGTTGAATCTCACCTCTGCCAACTCGATCAACATCGCCCGGTTGATTCCGCAGGCGTTCTATTACTTTCACGCGGCCCGCCAGCTCCCGGAGGGTGCCGAGCCCGTTTTCGTAGTGCCCAGTGGAAATTTTGGCAATCTGACTGCTGGTCTGCTGGCTCGCCTGATGGGCTTGCCGGTCGGACAGTTTGTTGCGGCTACCAATGTGAATGATGTGGTTCCAGCCTATCTGGAGAGTGGGATCTACGAACCCCGCTCCAGCCTCCCGACCATTTCCAACGCGATGGATGTGGGCGCTCCCAGTAATTTTGTTCGCATGCTTGAGATTCACCAGCATCAGCATGGACTGATGGCGAGCCGGATTACAGGACACCGTTTTGATGATGATGAGACGAGGGCGGCCATCCGGGCGGTCAAGGCGGATACCGGGTACGTGATCGACCCGCACGGAGCGGTGGCATATCTTGCCGCGAAGTCCTGGCAGGCGGATCATCCCGGGGATGAGATGATCGTGCTGGAGACCGCACACCCTTCCAAGTTCCTGGATGTGATGGAGGAAGAGCTGGGCAAAGGGGTGGTTGAAATCCCTGAACGACTGGCCTGTCTGGCGGCACGCGAGAAGGAGGCCGTGGAGCTGCCCCCGGAGGAAGAGGTCTTTCTCGACTGGCTGGGTCAGATGTCGGGCTGAATTCCCTCCCTCTGTTCAGCTCCCGAACGGTGGAAGGATTAATTCATCGCCCGGCTTAATGACCGGTGCTCCCCCGTCGGGGAAGGTCCCGCGAACAGGGTTGGCGGAAGCCTTGTTCTTCTCATCGGTCATGATGTGATCGACTTGAAGCTGACCGTAGATGCCCGACTGGCGACGGATTGCGAGGACGGTCCCTGGCTGCAGCTCCCGGTGGAGCTCAATGATGGCAAAGCCTCCCGACTGCTCGTCGGGCTGCTTGGCTACCCACTCAATCACCTTGGCCTGGAGCCAGGCCTTCCTGACCGTGGAAGCCCTGGCCTTTTGCTTTTTAGCAGCCTCAATCATGGGCTTTGAGATCAAGCCCTCCTTCGCCTCCTCCTTGAGGAGCTCATTTTCCTGTTCGGCTCTTGCCAGCTCTGCTTCCAGCTCTGCGCGGGTGGGCACCCCATCTTCGGAGTCAGCTGGAGTAACGGTGGGTTCGGCTGAGGGCCCGGGAAGAGGATCCGGGGGAATCGGAGAGGGGGAGGGCTCGGGAAGGGGCTGAACCGGATCTGCCACCAGGGAGCCAGGGTCTGGGGAGACTGCAGGAGAAGGAAGGTTGAACTGGCCCTGCTGGGCATTCAGAGCATCGAGCTCGGCGCGCAGTCTCCTGATCTCATCTTCATCGCTGCCTCCATTCATTTTCATCACGGCGAGCAAGACCGCTACGACCAGAAGGAGGCCGGTGGCTCCGAGCAGAGCGGTGATCATGTTCATGGTCGAACCCTGCGCTATCCCTGCGAAAAAGTCAAAACCAGGCCCAGAACCCGGTAATCACGGAACACGCAGGACTTGCGGCGACGGGGACGGATCGCTACAGGAGGGTCGATGAGCGCTCAGGAGAAGGGCTACAAGGACACATTGTCTCTCCCGCAGACGAGTTTTCCGATGCGGGGCGATCTTGTGAAGAACGAGCCCAAGCGCCTTGCACGGTGGGAAAAGGACGGTCTCTACCAGAAGATTGTGGATCGCCGTCGGGCAGAGGGAGCATCCCGGTTCATCCTCCATGATGGTCCCCCCTTCGCCAATGGGGATGTTCATATGGGAACTGCCTTGAACAAGGTGCTAAAGGATCTGGTGGTGAAGTCGCGGACGATGGCAGGTTTCGAGGTGCCCTTCATCCCGGGCTGGGACTGTCACGGACTTCCCATTGAATTCAAGGTAGTCCAGGAGGCTCGCGATGAGGAACCTGCTGAGATCCGGAGACGGTGTGAGGCCTTTGCCCGAAAGTGGATCGATATTCAGCGGGAGAGCTTCCGCAGGCTGGGTGTCTTTGGTGACTGGGAGAACCCCTACCTGACCCTTGATCCCGGCTATGAGGCCGAGATCATCCGGGTCTTCGCCTCTCTGGTGGAGAAGGGAGCCGTCTATCAGAGTAAGAAGCCGGTACAATGGTCCTACGGGGCGCATACAGCCCTGGCAGAGGCAGAGGTCGAATATAAGGAAAAGGTGAGTCCCGCGATCTGGGTTGGGTTTTCCCTGAACGAGGCATCCGAAGCGGCATTCCGAACCGCCACGGGGGCCACGGGGGAAGGTTCCCACCGTCTTGTGATCTGGACCACCACGCCGTGGACTCTTCCTGCGAACGTGGGAGTGGCCCTGCACAAGGACTTCGTATATGTGGCGGGGCGCTTTGCGAATGAGTCCGGAGAGGAGCAACGGCTGGTTGTGGCCAGGGAGTTGCTTGAGGAGTTTTCTTCCAAGACCGGGTTCTTGCCCCAAGGGGAGATGGTTGAGTTCAAGGGGGGACAGCTTGAGGGGCTCGAGGTGCAGCACCCGTTCCTGGACCGTTTGAGCAAGGTCATTCTTGGGGCGTTTGTTACAACCGAGACCGGAACGGGAATCGTCCATGTTGCTCCCGGGCATGGAGCGGATGATTATGTGGTGGGTCGGGAGTATGGTCTCGAGGTGGTTTCTCCGGTGGACAACGATGGCAGATTTACCGGGGAGGTCGGAGTTCCCGGTCTTGAGGGGCAGCATGTGTTCGAGAGCAACGAGGAAATCATTACGATGTTGTCGGGCCTTGGTGTCCTGCTTGGCCGGGAAGACTACCGGCATGACTACCCGCATTGCTGGCGTTCCAAGACTCCCATTATTTTCCGGGCGGTAGAGCAGTTCTTCATCTCGCTGGATGGATTGCGTGAAACAGCCCTGGCAGAGATTGACCGGACGGAATGGCTTCCTCACTGGGGACGCAACCGGATCTTCGGGACGGTGGAATCACGTCCGGACTGGTGCATCAGTCGTCAGCGGACCTGGGGAGTGCCCCTCCCGGTTTTCTTTACTCCCGGGGGAGAGGTTGTCCTGGATGCCGAACTGGCGCGCAAGGTCGCCGACCTTGTCGAGAGCGAGGGAACCAATATCTGGTTTGAACTTGAGGAAGCGGAGCTTGTCAGTCGTCTGGGCCTGCCTGAAGGGACTCGTAAGTGCCGGGATACCCTGGACGTATGGATCGATTCCGGGAGCAGCCATGTGGCGGTGATGGATCGTCACGAGGAGTTGGAGAGTCCGGCGGACCTTTATCTGGAGGCCACGGATCAGCACCGCGGCTGGTTCCAGAGCTCACTCATGCTGAGTGTAGCCTATCGTGGAAGCGCTCCCTACCGGTCGGTGATGACGCACGGGTTCGTGGTCGACCAGGACAAGAAGGGCAAACTTTCCAAGAGTGAGGCCGAGAAGGCCGGCAAGCCCATTGATGCGGCTCACTACTACAACAAGTATGGGGCTGATATCCTGCGACTCTGGGTAAGTAGCGTTGACTGGCAGAATGAAGTCCCCTTCGGGGAGGACCTTTTCAAGCAGGTAACGGAGCCCTACCGGAGAATTCGCAATACCCTTCGCATCCTTCTGGGTAATTTACATGGATTCAGTGCGGAACGTGATGCGGTGGCCCCGGACGAGATGCCGCTGGCAGATCGCTGGATTCTCGAGTGCCTGCATGAAGTGGTCAGCGAGTGTCGGCGTGCGTATGACGCCTACGAATTTCGCAAGGTTTTCACCGTGATCAACCAGTTCTGCGCGCGGGAGCTGAGCGCGATCTACATCGACCTTACCAAGGACCGGCTATACTGCGACCCAGTTGACTCCCGGCGCCGCCGGGCAAGTCAGACAGCAATGAACGAGGTTGTGGAGGCTCTGGCGAGGTTGCTGGCTCCCATTCTGGTCTTCACCGCGGAGGAAGCCTGGGAGCATGCGGGACGGAAGGGCAGTGTGCATGAACAGGACTTCCCTGTTCCTGATGAGCGTTTTGCCAGCCGGGAGGCGACCGGGACGGTGAGCCAGCTTATCGAACTGCGGGAGGTGATCCAGACTGCCATTGAGTCACAGGTCCAGGCCAAGGCCTTCAACAAGAACAACGAGGCTGCGGTAGAGCTGACCCTGCCCGCCGGGCATGCCCTGTGGGATCTTCTCAGTGACCGGGAGTTCTTCACGGAGTTCTTCATTATTTCCGATCTGGAACTGATTGAGGGGGAAGAGATTACGGCCAAGGCGTCCAAGACCACCTATTCCATGTGTCCCCGATGTCGGCGTTACGAGCCTTTGAGCGCAGAGACCGGCTTGTGTAGCCGTTGTGAGGAGGTCATGTCGAACGCAGCACCATGAAGACCCTCCCGCGCCTCCTTCTTTTTCTTGTACTACCGCTCTATCTGCTGGACCAGGTAACAAAATGGCTGGTGGTCTTGAATTTCGAGGCCCCTGCCGCGGGGTTCAACTATTCTTCCGATCGGGTGGTTGTGGTGGAGGATTTTTTCACGATTGTCCGGGTCCACAACCAGGGAGCAGCCTTCGGGATGGGGAATGGAACTCCCTGGGCTCCCATCGTGTTTTTCGTAATTGCCCTGATAGCGCTGGGGGCTCTCTTTCTCTTCTGGCGGCGGGGAGCCTTTGAGACCCTTCTGCTCCGGCTGGCGGGGGGATTGCTGGCGGCGGGAATCCTTGGAAATCTCACTGACCGGGTCCTGCAGGGGTTTTTTCTGCCGGCCTACAGGGAAGAGGGCTTTCTGGCCCGGCTGGCAGAGGGTTATGTTGTGGATTTCCTCGACTTCAAGATCGGCCTCTACGGCAAGCTCTTTCCCTCCTCTGGTGGGCATTGGCCCTCGTTCAACGTCGCGGATTCCTGCATCTGCGTGGCGGCATTTCTGCTGATCCTGTCGTCGTTCCGAAGCGAGACAGGTGTGGGGAAGGAGCAGAAAGAGGCTGACACAGAGGCGTGACAGACAGGAAAGGTGACTCGGAGAGTATGATCATTCCCGTGGGTGACCGAGAGCCGGAGCTGGTTCACCCGGGATTCAGCTGGTAGATATCAATTAAGGGCATGGAGATCTGGAAAGCTATTCTGGTGGGAATCGTGCAGGGGCTCTCGGAGTTCCTGCCCATCTCCTCCTCAGGACACATCGCCTTGCTCCAGCATGCGCTGGGGATGAGGGGGGCCGCCGCCGGGATCCAGCAGGACATTACCTTTGAGCTGGTGCTCCACGTTGGAACTTTTCTCAGTGTAATCATTTATTTCCGGCGGCGTCTTCTGGCCTTGTTTTTCAGCCTGTGGCAGAAAGAACGGCAGGATGAGCGCAGGATGATTCTCTGGCTTATTCTGGCAACAGTCCCGGCGACCCTGGCGTTCTTCAGTGCCGGAGATTTATTTGAGCGGGCCTATGATTACCCGGTTCTGGTTGGTGGGTGCCTGATAGGGACGGGGGCCATCCTGCTTCTGCCCAAGTTTTTTCGGAGCGAAGAGCAGGAATTTGGCCTGAAACAGGCGGTCTGGATGGGCGTGGCTCAGGCTCTCGCTATTTTGCCCGGAATTTCCCGGAGTGGTAGTACTATCACGGCGGGCCTGATTTCGGGGGGAAGGGCTTCCAGGGCTGCAGAATTTTCCTTTCTCATGTTCCTGCCTGCCATTGGTGGTGGGGTTCTCCTCAAGATGAGGGATCTGCAGGCGGTTGCCCAAAGTGATGCGGCTGTTGCCTACGGTTGTGGGTTCGCAGCGGCCTTTCTTTCAGGGTTGTTCGCGGTCTATCTCGTTCTCAGGATGATCAGGAAGGGCAGGTTCGAATACTTCGCCTATTACTGCTTTGTCGTGGGAATCGTGGCCATGATCTACTTCGGAGTCAGGTAGCAGGAATTCTTTCGCGGGGGCCGGGGGTTGGCAACCCGGGGGAATCGGTCATAGTGGGCGTGCCAATATGCTGGCTAAACGAATCATTCCCTGCCTTGACGTAACCGACGGCCGTGTTGTGAAGGGCGTTAATTTTGTCGATCTGCGTGATGCGGGAGATCCGGTTGATTGTGCGGTGGCATACAATGAACAGGAGGCCGATGAAATCGTGTTTCTCGATATTACGGCGTCCTCTGACGGGCGCGACACGATGGTGGAGGTGGTGCGCAGGACTGCGGAGCGCTGCTTCGTTCCCCTGACGGTCGGGGGAGGAATCCGTGAAGTCGAGGATATGCGGCGGATGCTTCTCGCGGGAGCGGATAAGGTGGGAGTTAACACCGCTGCGATCAAACGTCCGGAGGTTGTTGACGAGGGGGCGGGAACCTTCGGTAGCCAGTGCATTGTAGTCGCCATTGATGCCAAGAGACAGGGTCCCGGCAAGTGGGGCGTTTACACTCATGGCGGTCGCAATCCGGTGGAAGGGCTTGATGCCATTGAGTGGGCTCGAGAGGTCTACAATCGTGGAGCGGGAGAAATCCTGCTCACCAGCATGGATGCGGACGGAACCAAGGATGGATATGACATAGAACTCACCCGGGCAGTGAGTGATGCCGTAGGTATTCCGGTCATTGCCAGTGGCGGTTGCGGAACACTCGATCACATGGTGGATGTCCTGCGCGAGGGCAATGCCGATGCGGTCCTCGCGGCCAGCATCTTTCACTTCGGGGAGTTTACCGTCCCGGAGACGAAGAACTACCTCCATGAACAGGGAATTCCCGTCCGCCCCGCGTTTGAATCCCAGCGAGGCCTTTAAGCCGCGGAGGGGTAATTCCCGTCCCCTGGGTCACCCCGAGTAGATTCGTTTCACGCGGGGGGTAATGCCGGTGAAGAGCTCCCATGGAATCGTCCCGGCCTTTTGCGCGACCTCTTGGACAGGAATATTTGGTCCAAAGAGTTCTACCTCGTCGCCAGGGCGGCAATCGGGGCAACTAGAGAGGTCGGCCATGACTTGGTCCATGGTTACCCGCCCCAGGAGAGGGACGCGTTGACCCCGGACAAATACCTCCGGAGTGTGGTCGGCCAGGGCTCTGGGATAGCCGTCTCCATAGCCAATCCCAATAGTGCCTACTTTGGTGGGTCGTGTTGTGACAAAGGTCCGGCCGTAGGAGATGCCGTGTCCGGAAGGGAGGTCCCGGATCAGGGCGATACGCGATTTGAGCGACATCACGTTACGCAGGTCCGCTCCGTGCCCTTTCAGAGGCGATACCCCATAAAGGAGAAGCCCCGGGCGAGCCAGGGTTGTGGTGCGGGACTGGTAGCCGAGGAGGCCAGCCGAATTGGCAAGGTGGATATGTTTCAGTTCCCTCCTGTGGGGGAGGGACTCCACCAGATTATCAAACTGGTCGAACTGGGTGCGGGTAAATACAGGGTCCTCGTCTGCGGAGGGAAGATGGGATCCGAGGCCGGAGATCCTGATTCCGGGGAGGGCCCGGATAGCTTCAAGGGCAGCTGGGGCATCGGCGGGGAGAAAGCCACCGCGTCCCATCCCGGTGTCCACTGTGAGGTGCGCTTCCACGACTGTGCCCCCATGGCGGGCGAGCTGGTCGAAGTGCCGTGCTTCTTCCATGGTGTTGAGGCAGGGCAGCCAGTGGTGGGCAATCACCTCCTCGCGTTCGGAAGGAAAGGTTCCTCCGAGGAGATAAATCGGTGCTCGGACCCCGGCCTTGGAAAGGCGGCGGGCCTCACCGACATTGGCGACTCCGAAAAATGCGATCTCCTCCTGCTCCAAGGCGCTGGCTACGGCCTCCAGTCCGTGGCCGTAGGCACTTGCCTTGACGACCGCCATGATCCCCTGGCCGCTTAGCTTGCGTGCGGTTGCCAGGTTATGTCGGATGCCAGATAGATCAACCTCGGCCCACGAGCGGGGTGGGCTTTCGGGAATCGCGCTCACTTTGGCGAACGTATGCTACGCGAGGCCATTGGGCAAACCATGTAGGGCCTTGAGGCCTGACAAATCCAAGCCTTTGCCCGCAGGCTTCCCAGAGGGAGCAAACGAAGTGACTTCTACCGGATTTCCCGGGGCGTATGAGCCCCGGTGGCGCTACCGGTTCTGCGCAGCCTGGGAGGCATACTGCAGGTCACGCCCGAAACCTGAGATGGTTTCGCAGGAGGTCAGGGCGGAGAAGGCAATGAGACTGCCCAGGAGGAACACGGCTTTCAGGATCTTGCTGGTGGAGTTCATTTGTTTTGCCTGATATTTCACAAGGTCTAATCTTTTTCCGCAAGAACCAAATGGGGAGAAAGGGATTATGACGAACCCGGCGGATCACCGCGGTCATTCCGGTTCAATTGAAATTGGCCGGTGAGGCTTACTTCTCAAGGGACTCCCTCTTCTTCCCCTTAGCTCCAGCTGGTTTCTCGAAAATCATGAAATGTTGCCAGGGAAGAAGCTTGGAGTCGGTACTCTTCCACTTCAGGCCAACGGCCTCCATTTCCTTTCGTGATTGTGCCACGCTCATCTTGTGAAGAGGCTTGATCGGAACGGTGGGATCCTCGGCGCGGTATTCCAGGAGGATGATGCGCCCACCCGGCTTGAGGGCCTTGAATAGAGATTCCATCATCTCGCGAGGATGAGAGAACTCGTGGTAGGCATCCACCATGAGGGCTGCATTGATTGAGCCGGGTTTGAGCTTGGTGTCATCGACTTCCCCGAGGTGAGCTTCCACGTTGGTCAGTCCCAGCTGCTTTTCCTTCCTCTCCAGGAAGTCGATCATTTCGGGTTGGATATCAACCGCCACGACCTTGCCCTTGGGCACCAGAGGAGCGAGGCGGAAGGTATAATATCCAGAACCTGCGCCGATATCGGCGATGACGTCGGTGGGCTTCAGGTTGAGCGCGGCAATGGCTTTGCTAGGGGCTTCCTCCTCCTCGCGGTTTGAGCGTTCCAGCCAGCGAATGGCCTGGTGCCCCATCACGTATGAAATCTCCCGGCCCATATAGTATTTTCCGGTGCCGTCGAAGGTCTTTCGTCCCTTGGAGTAATGGCTGGGCCAGGAGGGGTCCGCCTTGTTCTCCTTGTCGCCGGGTTTGACCTGGGCAGAGGAGGAGAGGGAGAGAATCAAGATCAGAAAGATGGCGGGGAATCGGGACATGGTGCCGGACACGTGAAGTTTCTCTCCGGTACGATCAGCCCTCACGAGCCAGGGTGCAACCAGAAAGAGATACGGTTTCGCGTTCCCATGCAAGGGGTCAGACCCCGCCATTCCGGCTCCGGAGCCTGCGGCGTAGACGGCCGTCGATGGGCTGGTTCCAGCGCGGCTAATGCTGGTGAGCCCCGAAGTAGCCTTCTTGCCAGCGAATTCCCTGGGGAGGGATCTGGTTCTGGGATTTACGGCGGTCTGTATGGGTGAAGACGACAGCGAGGGGGGTCTTACCGGGGCGTGCACCCCGAGTGTAGGTGCCTTCGCCCCAGTGATCGCCGATGGCGACGAGGTGGAAATCGAGGTTCCCGCTCTCGTCTTGTGGGCGCACATAGCCGTCGATTTCGCCTGTGTAGCCTCGTTTGCCATCCTTGGTTTCGAGGTGGAATGTTCCGGCGATACGGAAGGAGTTCCGTTCGGAGTCACCATCCACCGGGCTTATCCTGAATTCGAGTTTTCGGACTTCGTCCCTGCGCCAGTGGGGTGGTTCCCCGCGGGTGTTGTCCACGAGATGGAAACGGGCGATACGCATGGCGACTGAATCGGGAAGCTTCTGTCCGGGCTTTTCCCGGGCCAGGCTTTCCAGTTGATCGAACTCTGTGTTCTTGAGCCAGAGATGATCATTGGAGATACCAAAGCCCCTGTGCCGGTAGGTTTCGGTGTTGGTTCCCGGTTCCCCGCAGACGGTGTATTTGCCCTGGCTGTTTTTCCTGAGGGCGCGGGTGTGAACCTTGAGGGGAATGATATCGCTGGTAAGAGCCCTGACGTAACGTTTGTCGAGGGCTCCGGGGGAAAGTGACGAAACCTTGACGGCACCGGGGGTTCGTTCGGCAGGCGGGAGGGCCTGAAACCTGTCGAGGCTGTCCTTCAGCATCGAGGTCATGCGCCGCGGGTCCCGATTGTTATTGAATCCCAATAGTTTTCCGGAGGCAGTGAAGGTGTAGCGGCCCTGCCGGGTCGCTCCGCCAGCTCCCTTGCGGGGGCCTTGGTCTGCCACCGAGCGGAAAAACTTGCCGAGTGGATCGTTCTGCCGCCTCTGATACCAATCATCAGCAGCAACGATTACAAAGTTTTCCCGCAGAAGCTTCTGCACATCGGGATGGCTGAAAACGAACTCACGGTCCGCGACCCCATTGTTTCAGGTACAGCCAAGTGGATGGCCGTCCATCTCCCAGAGGAAGATGGGTTTTCCTTCCCGTGCCGCGCGTTGACGAGTCTTCCAGAGGTCGATCTCCCAGTCGAGCTCGAGCCAACCGGAGGCTCTTTCCGCAGGACTGCATAATTTCGTTAACTGAAGGAACTGGTCGCTGGTAATCTCCGCCGACCCGGGAGTCGTGAGGAAGCAAAGGCAGAAGAGGGGTCCAAGAAGCGTTTTCATGAATCTGCCTGCAGCGGGAAAAAGGGAGACTTTCATTAGAAGTGGGAGATTACGTGGACCGGGACATTGCGCCGGAAGTAAGATCCGGGACTATGACGCTCTTTCGGTTGCACTCCAAGGTATCATTTTCTATGGAGGGGAGATGATCTAACCGGGGAAGGGCATTTTCCTTCTTCTACCCATTTATCCTTCCATGAAGACTCAATTCCCTTTTCTTCAAAATCTGCTGATTAGCCACCGCTCCCTTGCGGCCTTGCTTCCACTTTCTCTGATAGTTCTCCTGGGCGTGGCCATTAGCGCACCCGATGTTTCGAGGACGGTTGCGAACGCGAAGAAGGAAGAACCCCCGGCGCTGAAGGCTCTTCTGGTGACGGGCGGATGCTGCCACGATTACAACCGTCAGAAAGTGATTATCCCGGGGGGTGTCAGCCAGCGTGCGAAGGTAGACTGGACTATCGTGCACGAAGGGGGAACCTCCCGGAATCATAAGGTGAGCATCTACTCCGAAAAGGACTGGACGGCAGGCTACGACGTGATCGTGCATAATGAGTGTTTTGGTGGAGTGAAGGATGATGCCTTCGTGGAGGCCCTGGCCAAGGCCCACGAGACCACTCCGGCAGTGGTTCTGCATTGCAGCATGCACAGCTACCGCGCAGCCCCCAAGGGCGCTGAGGAATGGCGCAGGTTCCTCGGGGTGACCTCGCGCAATCATGGTCGGCATGCGCCTATCAAGATGAAGAACCTCAAGCCCGATCATCCCGTGATGAAGGGGTTCCCAGCGGAGTGGACCACGCCCAAGGGGGAGCTCTACCGGATTGAAAAGGTGTGGGATACCGCTACTCCACTGGCGGAGGGGACTTCCGGCCCGAACGAGAATCATATCTGTGTCTGGGTCAATCAATACGGGGAAAAGAAGAGCCGGGTTTTCGGGACCACCATAGGCCACCATAATGAGACCATGCTGGAGCCCACCTACCTGGACCTCGTCACCCGCGGTCTGCTCTGGGCCGCGGGCAAGCTTGGGGATGATGGTAAGCCCTTGCCCGGCTACGGGGCGAAGAACTGAGCGAAGCGGAACTATTACCGGGTAATTTTTTCGGGAGATGGGGGTTTTCAGCCCTTGAGGAGAGTCATCGACAGTTGTGCGAGAGTCTGGTTTACTTTTGATCCCATGAACGGTATCGCCGCCATGCGGATGATACAGGACCCAGCCGTTTTTTAGTTCCATGAAAGTTACTCTTCTTTTCCCTTTATTCGGGTTCGGCCTGGGGGTCGGAGTAATTACGGCGCAGGAAGAGGGAGGAGACCAGGTTGAGGAGAACCCCGGGGAGAAGATCGAGATTCCTGCGCCCCGGGGAGAGAGAAACGGAGCGCCCGGTTTTCTTGGAGTGAGTGCTGCGGAGCTGCCCGCTGCGCTGGCGGAAAAACTCAAGATCAATCACGGAGTACGCCTTACGGATGTGGATGCGGACAGCCCGGCCGGCAAGGCAGGCCTGGCGGTTGACGACATTCTCCTCGAGGTAGATGGGAGGAAGATCAGGAATATGCTGCAACTGCGGGATGCAATCACTGCTCACAAGCAGGGGGACGAGGTTATTCTCGAGCTGATCCAGAAAGGGGAGAGAGTGAAGAAGAAGGCGACTCTCGCGGCGCGTCCCGCTCTGCCCCAGATCGTCATTCCTCCCGGCGCTTTTCAGGGGGGAGGGATCCAACTCGCTCCCAACGGAATTCAGAGGTTCCAGCGTTTTGGCCTCGGTGAAGACGGGCGCCGCTTCAAGATGCGGGACAACGACGGAACGGTGGAAGTAGCAGGAGCGCTGGAAGAACGGGAAGTTACCGTCTGGGACATGTCCAACAAGATCATGTATGAGGGCCCATGGGTTACGCCCCAGGATAAGGCGGCACCCTCGGAGAAGATTCGTAAGCGTATCGAGCGGGTGGAAAAGACATTCGCTCTCCGTCTTCAGCGGCCCCAGCCCTTTGTTCTTCCACAGCGGAGACCCAATCCGGCCCCACGGCTGCCAGGTGCTGAGCCAAAGGAAAAGGAAGGCCCCGGTGAGTAAAAGCAGGGGATTTGAAGGAGGGTGGCGATAAAGAGGTGGAGAGAAAGTGCGAGATTGGCAAGTGCTCCGGCATTGGATAGACCAGCCGCAAGGTTTTCCTGACCAAGCGGAGTCCCAATGCGTTACGCCATCTTTTCAGACGTTCATGCCAATCGACAGGCATGGGAGGCAGTGCTGGAGGACATCGCGAAACAGGGGGCCGACACCCTGGTGTGTCTCGGGGATGTGGTGGGTTACGGCCCCAAGCCTCTGGAAGTTCTTTCCGCGGTCCGTGCGGTGACGGCTAACTTTGTCCTTGGGAACCATGATGCGGCAGCTTGTGGACGCCTTGACCCTTCCATTTTCAATGAGCGGGCCCGTATTGTAATCGAATGGACCCGGGAACAGCTCGACGAGGATGCTTTGCAGTTCCTCACGCAAGTCCCTCTCCAGATGAATGGTGAGGAGGTCCTGTTCGTCCACGCGGAGGCAGTGAAACCCGGCGAGTTCGGCTATGTTGAAGGGGTGTCCTCGGCCGAGGTGAACCTGAAGGCGATGACCGACTCACTTGGATTCATAGGGCATACTCATCTGCCTCTCGCTTACACCATGCCCAAGCGTGGTGGTCCTGTCAGGCAGTTGCCACCAAGCGATTTTCAGCTAGAGAGGGGACAGCGCTATCTTGTCAATGTCGGGTCGGTGGGGGAACCCCGGACTACTGATGTCCGGGCCAGCTATGTGATCTACGATGATGCAGCCCGCACGATTTCTTTCCGCAAGGTGGTTTTCGATGTGGAGGGCTACAAGGCGGACCTGTTGGAGAGTGGCCTGGATATCCTGCCATACTTTGTGCAGGTGGTTGATGCCGGAAAGATGGCGGGCGCTCCCCGTCCTGCAGCAGCGCCCCAGCTGGCCCTTGCCCAGCTTCCCAAGGTCGAGGAGGTTGTGGCCGGCGGCCATGGCCACCTCGTGGTGGGGCGCCCGGCCCCCGGAGGTCATCTGCCCGGGGCCACCTCAATGGCGGTATCGAGCCCCCGCTCCAGTGCGCCCTGGGTTATTGGTATCGCGGCCCTGGTTGCCGTCCTGATTGTGGTCATCGCTATTGCGGTGATGCAGGGAGACCCTGATCAGGAGGTTGTAGCCACCGGAGAGAGCCTGAAGACCGGGAAGGCAGATGGGAGGCGCGTTCCACCCAGAAGCATAGAAAGCACTCAGAGCGAAGGTCCGATTCGTGACCTGGTGGTTCGCCGCTATGCAAATAATTTTCAGAGCCTTGAAGAATTACGCGCCGCAGTAGATGAAGAGCATACCGAGGAGGAGGTGCCCGATGGGATGCTTAATCTTGCGCATGCGGGGGAAGGAGCCTGCGCGCTGGTATGGGAGGGTTACCTGAGGGTCCCTGAGCGGGGGTTCTACGAATTCACGCTCCAGGCATCCTCCGGGGCGGCCCTCGTGATCTATGAAGAGCAACAGGCTCTTTCCGGTGAGGGCGACCAGGCCTCCGTTCGTGTTCTTCTGCGCCGGGGGCATGCTCCGGTACGGGTGGAATACTTTCAGAAGGAAGGCGAGGATGCCCCGGCTCTGGGGCTTCGCTGGTCTGGCCCCGGCCTGGACGGAAACCTTTCTCTTGTCAGGAAAGGTGGCACTGCCGGAGTGGCCGTTGCAAGAAATACCGTGGCACCAGACCCGGATGCATCGGATCCCGCGGAGACGGACGCGGCTCCCGGAGAGGTAGCCGAACGAAAGGCGCCGGAGAATATGGCGCAGGATCTTGTTGCCTACTGGTCCTTTGACCAGCGCAGCCCAAAGACGGAGTCTCGCTTCACCAAAACTGAGCAGGGGGTGAAAGAGAAGCTTATCATCAAGGGGCAGCCTTTGCGCTATTTCCGTCCAGCAGCGGATCCGGGGAGTTTGACCAGATGGACCAGGACTGACTTTGATGATTCGGCCAACTGGCAGGATGGCAAGAATGGCGTTGGGTATGAGGATAAACCAGGGGATTTCAAGGACCTGCTGCACACCAGGATCGAGACGAAGGCGGGGAAGCATCCACACAGCCTCTACCTGCGGATTCCATTCGAGGTAAAGGACCCAAGTGATTACAAGGGATTGGCGCTGTTCATACAGTATGACGATGGGTTTCAGGCTTCCCTGAATGGCTCAGTGGTAGGTAGCGGGAACGCCCCCTTTCCCCTGCTCTGGAACTCGGGGTCAGAAAAGAAGAGGAACGACCGGGATGCGGTGAGGCCCGAGGCGGTTCCTCTGGGAACCCGCCGGATCCAGACGCTGGTTCCGGGTACCAATGTGCTTGCCATCCATGCCCTTAATGATGGCGAGGAGAGTAAGCCAAATGCGACAAATACCGGATGCACCAGCAGCGACATGCTTATTCTGGCTGAACTTGTGGGCCTGAGGAAAAGTGATGAGTTACCTGCAGAATCCCAGCCGGAGAAACCAAGCAAGTATGACCAGGAGATCGGGGAGTCAGTTATCAAGGGGCAGGTTAGCGAGACGTCTGGCCGGTTTGGAGAGGCCTATGACTTCAAGGGGGGGAGTCTGGACATAGGGCGCAGGAACGAGTTCGCTATTGCCGATCAGGCTTATTCCGTGAGCCTCTGGTTTACCCGTAATCCTGGCTCTACCGATGGGCAGGCCCGCCGGTTGATCTCAGCGGGTGGTGGTTCGGAACAGAAGGCCGGGTGGGCTCTTTGGCTTCAGAAGGATGGTAGCGGATTGACCTTTCGCATTGGTGATGGCGATTCAGCCTCGGACCTCACATCCAAGCATGAGAGCCTTGTGAACGGGGAGTGGCACCACGTGGTATTCACCGTGGAGAGGGAAAGCAGCAGGATCTCCCTTTTTCTCAACGGGGTCCTGGCGGAGGAGTCCAAAACGGCCACTCTCCTCGCGGGGAAAACCATTGGGTCATCCTCGGGGCTCTGTATCGGGCGAAACTCTGATGACCAGCAGCACCACCTTGGTAAGATCGATGATGTTGCGGTATGGCGTCGTGCCCTCCTGCCGGAGGAAATAGAAAGGATCTTCCAGTCCGGCAAGGCGGCAGGAGATCTCCTCGATGCGAAGGCCCAGGATCAGTAATTGAAGGCCTTGACCCGGGTTCTCAGGGGTTTCGGTAGGCCCAGAGGTGATCTGTGCCCCGCAGGTAGATGGTGTCATGGTCGAGGGCGGGGGTAACGGAAGCCTCCTCGGGAAGCTGGAATCTCTGGACCATTTCAAATTCTTCGCCGGCCTTGACCACCGAGACAGTGCCCTCATCGGATAACAGATAGAGATGCCCGTTGGCGGCAACAGGGGAAGCGCTGTACTGGCCGGTGCCCCCGAGTCTTCCACGATAGGTCAGCTTTCCCTTGTCCGGATCAACCGCCGCCAGAGTGCCGCCATTGCGGACCATGTAGATACGGTCCCGGTAAAAAAGCGGGGAAGGAATCTCAGGAACGCTGCGGTTGAGTTCCCAAGCGATGTGTTCCTTGCCCAGCTCTCCATTTCCACCGGGCTTGATAGCCATGAGGATGGGGCGTCCGGGACGGTTGGAAATGTGGGAAGACAGCTCTTCCTCCGTCCATAGGTTATCGCGGTTCTTGTCCGCCCAGCCGAAGACACCCTGTTGTCGTTGACGGCGACGCTCCGGGTCGGAGGGAAGGGGAATCCCCCAGCCGGGATGCCCTAGGGGGAGCTCGGGCCTGAGGGGCCAGGTGAAGTGCTCGGTGATCTCGTCGCGGCCTATCTTGCCGTCCTTGTTCTGGTCAAATTTCAGCATTGCCTCCCAGAACGGCTTGGGGTCGATTTCGGCATCCGAGACCCCTCCGAGCTGGGCCGAGGAGATATAGACCTTTCCCTTTCCCTGAACCGGGACCGCTATGGTTTCTCGTGAAAACCCCCGTGCGAACCATTTTTCCTGTCCGCTGACCGGGTCGTAGCCGACCACCCGGCCATGACCGAGGATAACCAGTTCATCGCCGCCTTTGTGCTTCCAGATGGATGGTGTTGACCAGCCGCTCCGCAGGAAGGGTCGCGCCGTTTCCCAGACGAGCTTGCCGTTGGTGCGGTTGAATGCAACGACCCGGGATCGGCTGAGCTTACTCTTCTCAAGGTTTGCATCGTCGTCGATGACAAGGATCAGGAGGTTCCGGTATGCGATGGGAGAGGTCGAAGCTCCATACAGGCTTCGAGAGGCTTTGAGAGGCTTCTTCCAGATTTCCGTTCCGTCGTGGCGGTAGGCAATCAGGCCGTAAGAGCCGAAATAGACATACACGTTTTCCGCATCCACCAGAGCGGACGGAGAGGCGGCGTTGTTGGCCTTATGTACCTTCTGAAGGGGACCTTTGGGGGCCATCCTGCGCCAGAGCTCCTTTCCATTCCTGCGATCGATGGCGATGGTAAGCAGCCGTTCCTTTTCGAAGGCAGTAAGGAAGAGACGGTCACCAGCGAGAACGGGAGAGGAAAGACCGGAGGGGACAGGAGTTTTCCATGCCAGTTTGGAAGAATCGATCTCGATGGGAGGTTTACAGTCCTCTGCGACCCCGGAACCACCTGGGCCGCGAAACTGGTCCCAGTCTGTAGCAGAGGGGGAAGCGATGGTTGGGTTAGAACCAAGCAGGAGGCCGAGAGCGGCAGGGAAAAGTATACTTTTCATGACAGTCGGGACGCTGGAGAGCATGATCCTACGATAGCAGAAGGGCGCTTTCAATCCTGACATATGAGGCCTCGGGAAAGGAACAGAAAGTTATTTGATGCTCTAACAATTATCATGTTTGAAATGCAGAAAGAGAACTTTCTGCGGGGTGCAGGGGATTGCAGAACAATCTAACAGAATCTAACAGATAGGTCTGATTTCTGGAGGACAAGCGACATTCCGGAGGGTGTAAATGGTCGGAAGGGGAGCCAGAAAAGCCGGTTCTTCCCCATGCAAGACATGTATCCACTGATTATTCCCAAAGGTTTTCCGGAATGTCTGGAAGAAAAAGGGATTGTAACTCCCTCATTCTGAGAAGGCGAATCGTCCTGCCCTCATGTTATTCACAACATGCTCTCTTTTAGTGCTTTATGTAGATTATTGGTTGACCGTATTTTCCCCTCATGCTTTGATCAGGGCGTTCCTGAAAGGGGACTTGCTCTTTGACAGAACAAGGGCGCGAGTGAGGCGCAAGCCAAGCTCAAGGCGCTCCGGGATAAACCCAGGTGAAAACCTGGACAATGGTCGGGAGGAACTGGCGTTCCCGGCCCCTGTGAAATCGGGATTATTCATTAATGATGAAATCTGACTTCGCAGGCCACATCTCACCGGCTTCCTCGGAAAGGGTCGTTCCTTTCCGCGTTCAACGACCAGGAAGTCAGGCGGTAAGCGGTCCCGGGTTGTCACACGAATCAAAGTGGGGCAGAACGGGGAAACCAGCTGCAAGCCGAGTTATGCTTCAAGCGGTCCGTGGATTTGGACCCTGAGGTGAACACAGTCAGTCGACCTTAGACTGTCAGTTGCTACTGTGAGCCAGTGTGGTGATCCACCACCCGACGGTGTCGAACGAACTAAATGCCGTTGTATCTATCTGGTGTCGCAACCGGATCGAGAAAAGAGGGATGGAACACCGCGGATTGAACGCTTTTCTGTGAACGCGCCGGGAGGCCGGCGAGGAACAGGAGGGGGTGATAAGATCCGAATACTGGGAGGCTCGCCCCAAAGGAGTGGAGTCGTCCAGAAGAGAAGGTAAAGGCAACTTGAGGGGTAAGAGACAAGACCCGTGGCGCGAGGCCAACGATCCGTGACTTACAGCTGTTTACAGCCTGTCGCAGATGCCGACCTCGTGCAAATGGCAGGAGAAGTGCTCATTCTCAGAGCGCATCCCAAGCCAGGTTCAGCAGACGTTCGCTTGCAAGGCGGGCAGAGGCCGGGCCAAGAAGTCTCACCCGATAAGTTGACGGTGCTTGCACTGTCAACCGGTTCCGCTGCGGGACCGGAACGGAATGCAATCGTTCATGCAGACCAGCGCAGCGTCGGGAAACTGACAGCCAGCAACACTCGACGGGTGAAGCTGGGCGCCAAATGTCAGTGTTCGGGGAAAGAGAGCGTGGCGAACTCCCAAGCCCCAGCCTTCGGTCAGGCCTCGGCCCGGCTGAAAGGATTAACCAAAGATCGAATTCGAAGAATTGGCCCGCGGACACTTGTCGGCGGGCCTTTTCATGTACCCGGGTCCAGGCATGGCTCCCGGGGCTGATTATTTGTGGTGTTTCCTGCGGGAATCCGTTCAGAATTACGCACCCTTTCCACCGGAGCCGAAAGGACGAGTGTTCCGAAGCCGTTTGATATAACCTGATTCGTTCCAGATCATGAATTCCACTTTCGTTATCGTTCCCGGGCTTCTGGCCCTTGGGATTCTTGTTTGTCCGGCAGGCCCATGGGCTGAGTGGGGAGGGAGCCCGGGCAAGAACATGGTCTCTTCCGAGAAGGGGTTGCCGGTCGATATTTCCGGGGGAGAAGAATCCGAGGAGCAGGAGGGACAGATTGACTTAGCCAGTGCCAAGGGGTGTAAGTGGGTGGTGAACCTGGGTTCGGAATCGTACGGGACCCCCACGATCGGAAGGGAACTCGTGCTGGTGGGGACTAACAATGAGAACCCGAGGAATTCGTCCATTATCGGCGATCGTGGGGTGGTCATGGCCTTCCGGGAGAAAGACGGGGCCTTTCAGTGGCAGTTGACGGTGCCGAAGTTACCCGGTGGAGACGAGGTGGACTGGGAATACCTTGGGATCTGCTCGTCCACCCTCATTGAGGGAGACCGGGGATATGTCATGACCAACCGGGGGGAGGTTGCCTGCTTCGATCTCAAGGGCATGGCGGATGGAAACCAGGGTTTTGCGGATGAGGGCCGCTACATGGCCGGGCCGGGTAAGAAACCGCATGATCCGGGGGAGACCGATGCGGATATCCTCTGGACTTATGACATGATGAAGAACCTGGGGGTGAGGCCGCACAATATCACCAGCAGTTCGGTAGCCCTTGTCGAAGGCATGATTGTTGCCACGACTTCGAACGGTTTCGATGAGGAGCACGATCATCTTCCGGCCCCGGAGGCTCCCTCCCTCATCACTCTTGATGCGATCACTGGGAAGCTCAAGGGCGTGGAGCAGGCTGGGATTTCCAAGGCTACCATGCACTGTAACTGGTCATCCCCCTGTATTGGCAGATACAAGGGTCAGCCAGCAGTTCTCTTCGGGGGCGGTGATGGATTCCTGCATGCCTTTGATCTGAAGGGNCCTCGATCCAAGCAAGGNNTGCCGACCCTGAAAGAACACTGGCGTATTGACGCCAATGCACGTGATTACCGGGTGGATGCGGAGGGGAAGCCTCGCGAGTATCCTACCTACAAGGGNCCCAGCGAGATTGTGGGGACACCCGTTTATCACGAGGGCAAGGCCTACGTTGCCATTGGGCAGGATCCGGAGCACGGAGATGGTGTAGGAATGCTCAGCTGTGTAGACGTGGAGACTGGAAAGGCTGATTGGACCTACCGGAAGATCAACCGTTCGCTGTCTACCCCTTCAGTCAAGGATGGGTTGGTCTATATAGCGGACTTCACCGGGCAGGTTCATTGCGTAGACGCCAAGTCCGGGAAACCCGTGTGGNTACATGATACCCTGAGNCGGATCTGGGGTTCGACGCTGGTGGCTGACGGGCGGATTTATATTGGGACTGAGGATGGGGAAGTAGTCATTCTGAAAGAAGGCCGGACCCTTGAGGAAATTGGAACCGCGGAGTTTCTCGGGCCGATTTATTCCAGCCTGGTGGCCGCCAATGGGACTCTCTACGTGCAGACCCAGAACCATCTCTATGCCTTCAGCAGGTAAGCGGAAAGGTNCTGACCTTCACTCCCGGATACCATAGAGGGCTTTCTTNGTTCGCACGATGAGCAGGTCCCCCGAGANAGCGGGGGATCCCATGCACCCGGACTCNAGTTCGTTTGTGGAGATGACCTTGAAGGTTTTTTCGGCGGCGATGACCGTTCCCTTTCCGCTTTCGTCGAAGAGGTAGATCCTGCCATCGACCAGGATGGGGGAGGCCGAGAAGTTTCCTCCAATGCGCTCCTTCCAGATTTCCTCGCCAGTCTTGGCATNAAGACAGGCAGCAACTCCTCCGTCGTCGATCATGAAGAGGAGGTCCCCATTCAGCAGGANGGACGGTTTCTTTGGAGCGGCCTTGTTGTATTGCCACGCGACATGGNTTTTGGTGACATGACCTTTCCCGTCGGGACGTACNGCGAGCAGGATTCCCTTGCTGAAGCCCATGGTGGCATAGACGAGCCCGTGGCCGGCAACAGGTCTGCAGGAAGTTGAGTGGNTTCCGATTGTTTCCACCCGCCAGAGTTCCCTGCCAGTCCCGGGGTCGTATCCGTAGAGAGCCATCGCTCCGGCGCTTATGAGAATATCCCTGCCATCGGGGCCCTTGACGACGAGAGGGGTTCCATAGGCTTTTCGCATGTCGCCACCCCTCTTNGGCTTCCCATTGGCATCGAGATCGCGGTAGTCCACGCTGCGGGGTGTNTTCCAGATGGTCTTTCCGGATTTCTTGTCCAAGGCCACNACGAACTGATGGTCTGCTCCGTCAAAATTGAGAATNAGTGAGTTTCCATGGAGAATGGGTGAGGAACCCGCGCCACGGAAGTGATCGCAGATGAAGTCNGTTCGTTTCCAGACCACCTCTCCATTCTCCGCCTTGAGGCAGGCAGTGTAAGGGGAACCGAATGTGAGATAGACCAGGCCATCCTCCAGNACAGGNGTGGGCGATGCGTAGGAGTTGAAGGCGTGGCAGAACTGGGGTTTCTCCACTTTCCACAGGAGCTTGTCGTAGAGGACGTTCCCGTTNGCCTTATTCACGCAGATGACGGACAACTCGGTCCCCTNGGCNTTTGCGTTGGTAACCCAGATCCGGTCTCCCCAGATAACAGGGGAAGACCAGGCCTTGCCTTCCAAGGGTGTTTTCCAGGCCACNTTCTTTTCCTCTGCCCATTCAGTGGCTATTCCCTTGGCTTCTNCCTGCCCGTGTTCTCCAGGCCCCCGGAACTGATCCCAGTTTTCGACTGCATGAGACGGGATAGTGAGGCCAAGGGTGCCAGCAAGGGCCAGGTGAATTAAGCGAATGAGCATGGTAGAATTCTCCTCTGCAGCTTACCTGTGGTCAAAGGAGAAATCCCATTGTTCCCGAACTATGGGGATCCAGGGTTTCACGTGGTTTCCCGGCTCAAGGGGCGGGTTGGCCCGGGGTAATGGTAAGCGCGTTNCCCTGCTGAAAAAGCGTTAACCGCNTGCGGTGAATCTCCGCCTCGGGGTTTGCCTGCCGGCTCTCAAGGATTCCAATTATCCTGGTTGTGGTTTCAATCGCCGCTGGGAAATTGCCAGCGGCGGCCTGAGCGGCTGCGAGGGTGCCCAGAAGGCCGGGGTTCTCTGCTATNCCCGGAGCCTNCATCATGAAGGTNGCGTATCCCAGAGCACCAGGCCCATCCCGGACCGCCGGGTCGGATGAAGTTGCCAGAAGCCAGGCGAGCCTGTTGAGAACTGGAAGCTGTCTTTTGTTGTAGCGGAGACTCGTCAGGTATGAGCTCCTTGCCTCGACTTGCTGTTTTTCAAGGCGGGCTATTTCGCCGAGCTGGAAGTAGANTTGNCCGAGTTGCATGTTNCGCNTTCTCTCTTCCGGGACCTCAGGATTGCCGGGGGGCGCTTGATGTTTGTTGAGATACTCAAGGAGGGTGGTCTGGGCCTCCTTCCGGTATCCTCCCTCCAGGGAGGCGGCCGAAATGGTCATGGGATCTCCGGGAAAGTGGGAGCGTGCCCAGGTTCCAGGGAAGGGGACTGCAGCCGCGAGAGCAGCCTCGGGGCTTTTTCCCAGTTCCCTGCGATCTGCCAGGATCTGCCCGACCTCCACNGGTCCCTTGTAAATGGCACTGAGCCACCCTCCGCGATCGATGAGGAAGCTGACCGGAACAGGCATGCGGTGATGACGGTAGACGCTGGCCAGGATTGATTGTTCCAGCCTCGAGATAAGCTCTTCTTCTGCGAGGCCCCCAGCTCCGCGGAACCCGAATTTCCGCAGGGCTGCGGCAGCCTTTGAAGGAGTAACCTGGCTGTCTGGGCCGAGTTGGTCGACATTGAGAGCGACTATTTCGATGCCGGCCTCGGCGAANTCGCTTCGGGCCTTTTCAAGTTCTTCCAGCTCGGCAGCACAAGGTGCGCACCAGGTTGCCCAGAGGTTGAGAAACACGNCGTTCTGGTCAGCCAATTGGTTGATGCTGCGNTCCTTTCCGTTGAAGTCGAGATAGGTGAGGCTGGGAATCTTTAGGGGCTGTGAAAGCCGGATGCGGGCGACCTCGGTCGGTAGTGCCAGAGGCATTTTCCCAGGTGAGAGGGAGATTTTCTCGCGTGCAGNAGCGGGCAGGGCCTGGCCGCTTCCCTGGACCAGCCGCCAGCGGTGACCAGCTGCAATCCCCTTGAATTCCTCGCTCATTCCCCCGGCCCACCGNACCCTGACGGTGGAGAGGTTCCGTTCCTCGGATCCGAGGCCGAAGTGGAGCCACTTGCTGGACTGGCTCATCAGGCCATTGCCAGCATGGAGGGTCTTGACCCGGCGCTTGCCGGCACCGGGCAGGACCAATTCCACCTGCGACCCGATACCGTCCCGNGGACAGTTCCGGGAGGGATCCCCCTGCAATCGGAAGGAAATCCAACCGGACTCGGGGGGAGGGATTCTGTTCTGGAGAAATTGGATCCGTGGGGCGGAGCGGTTTGAAAGCCAGAGATCGAGGTCGCCATCATGATCCCAGTCCGTGACCGCAAGGCCTCTTCCATCGGAGGGCATTCCGAATCCACTCAGGGCAGAGATATCAGCAAAGCTGCCCTGTCCCGTGTTGAGAAAGGCACAGTGCCGTTCCCGGCCACTGAAGGAAGCCCCATCGCGAATACGCTGGGCCAGTTCAGCGAAGGCGCTGAGGTAGTTGTCGCGCTCCTCACCCGTTCTGCTTGTTTCCGGTGCCTGCGACACGACCTGTCGCCAGTAGAAACTTCACAAGTCGCCCGTGTCTTCCTGGGTGATGAAGCCATTGGCGACAAGGACATCCTCCCAGCCGTTGTTATCGAGGTCGACAAAGAGAGAGCTCCAGGCCCAGCGCCCCATGGTTGTCCCAGAGGAGACACTGACGTCGCTGAAGCTTCCCCCGCCGTTGTTCTTGAAAAGGGAGTTCCCCCGGGCGTGCCGCTGGTAGAGAGCCCTGGTCTCGAGATTACCTCCCGGTTTGAACTGGTCCTGAAAAGCGATTCGGTTCCCCGCGGAGGAGAACATATTACCGACGTAAAGGTCGACCAGCCCGTCGTTATCGAAGTCCCCCCAGCAGGTGGACATGCCCGCGGCAATGTCTCGAACCCCTGCCTCAAGAGCGACATCGCGAAAGACCGCTTTTCCGGACTCGCGTAGTTGGTTCTGGTAAAGGTTGTTGCTGCCAAAGTCATTAGCCACGTAGAGATCAAGATCTCCATCACCATCGTAATCGTCCCAGCTCGCAGAGTAGGAGAACCTGCTGTTGCCCGGGTGCATGCCAGCAGCCCGGGTTGCAGAACGAAAGCGAAGTTGTCCCTCGTTTCTCAGGAGTTCGTTGCGGCCCCCGTTGAGTGCATCGTGATAAGGAAGCGGGCGAGCCACGAAGGAGTGGCGGTTCACCCCGGCCCGTTGGACGTAGCAGCTGGCGAATAGGTCGAGGTCCCCATCTTCGTCGTAGTCTGCTGCTGAGAGAGAGTAGGGAACTGATGCCGGGAAGCTCTTGGCACTGGCAACGGAGAAGGCCCCGGTGCCGTCATTTCTCATGATCAGGACCCCGGAAACGAGGGCGATGGCAGCATCCTGGTCCCCGTCGTTGTCAAAATCGGCGAAGAGGGAGCCAAAACTGTGGTCGAGAAGCCCAAGTCCTGAAGCAAGGGAGTGGTCGACGGTGGTTCCATTCGCCTGCTGGACCAGGAGACGGTTGGTAAGCCCTCCGCCGTCGCAGAGGTAGATGTCATCGAGTCCATCGTTGTTGACATCGGCGGTCGCTATTCCGTGCCACCCTCCCATCTCGATTCCGAGCAGGGTCTCGATCCGGCTCATCCAGTGGCCCATGCTGTGGGCGACCTGGTTTCGCCCGCTGAAGGAGGAAAGGACCGAACCGGTGGAGTCTACAAGGGAGCCTGCCAGGTTGCGCTCACACTCTTCGTAATCAGTTGTTTTGAGCCGGATAAGGGTAGGAGGGTCGTCCCGGGTCCACTCGGCACTCCATTGGGCGTTGATCTGGATCTTCTGGTCGGCGAGGTGCACATTGAGTTGAGTGGTGGCGGTGTCTTCTGAGAGTTGGACGCGGACGACCTTGATTTCCACAAGAGAAGCGGTTTCCCCCTCAAACTTCCGGCGCAGGGACCGGAGGGAGGTGGCAAGCTCGGTGGGCGGCAGGGAAACTGATCGGGCCCGCTTGACCCTGAAGGCTCCGCTTGCCGTTACTTCTTCCGTCGGGAATTCGGTCAAGCCCTCTGAGACCGCGGGAGGAAGGGGAGGATTTTTCCCCTTGAGATAGCTCTTCAGGGGCTCCAGTTGTTCGAGCGCAGCGGCGGAGAACACTTCGGTTTCCCAGTGGGAAAGGGAGGGGTCGGAAGACGGAAGGGCTTCGGGTTGGGTAAGGGGAAGAGACGGATCTGGATTCTCAGGCGAGGAACCGGTCTCCCTGTTTTCCTGACAGGCAGCCAGGAAAAGCAAGATGCCAAGAAGACCGGATTTGCAGAAAAACGAACGCATTGCAACGGCGAGAGCCTTCCGCAAGTGCCGGCCGGCGTCAACAGTGGCCCGAGGTCAATCAGAAGAAGAGAGATTTATTTTCCACTTCTACCGGGATGATCATACGGAATCGGGGTATCTTTGGGGGCTAGAGCCCGACGGTGACCCTGATCCTGATATACCGCTCCTGGTTGGCGAGGATCGCTTCGTCGTCACGGATGGTCACGGTTTCCGTGCCATCTCCGTTATCAATCACAGCCCCAACCTGAGTGGACACGGTTGACCAGGTGGCAAGGTTGTCTGAGACCTCTACCTGGTAGTCCAGGTCGATGGCGCTTGTGCGTCTCCTGAAGGTAAGGGCCAGATAGTTCATGTTCTCCTCGGTGACTTGTGAGGCCCGGTAGCTCTCATGGGAATCGTGCGATTCCGGATCATGCCCGAATGCATATTCGAGGACGGTATCCAGGGTATCGGAATCAAGGTCAATTCCCTGGCCGGTGACGAGGGGATCCGAGACAGCATCCTCGGAGAAATTCTGGTATTTCCAGGTCGTAAAAGTCATNGCCNTGGCCNGGGTGCGTTCTCCAGGGTCTCCGCCCGGTGACTGGCTGATTCCCCATGTGGCNGGCCGGTCGAAATCAGTGACNGCTGTTCCAGCNGGATCGAGGGCGATGAGGGAATATCCGTAATCGTNGGCCGCATCATACCACGCGTCGTTGAAGGTAAACTCGAGGATGTTTTCGCCGGAGGCATCGAGGATCTGGAGTTGCTCACCATCATTGTTGAGTTGTCCGGCATACTCCCCGGCGACGTTTGATATTCCGGGGTGGCGCATGTTGAAGGCAGCCAGGTTGGCCACGACCAGAATGTGTTCGCCCGATTCGAGNNTCGTGCCGGGGGGGAAGGTGAAGACAATTCCCTCCATGAATTGTGCTCCACTTATATCGAGNGGGGAGGGACCGGTATTTGTCAGTTCTACGAACTCGAAGTCGGAGGATTCGAGAGAGGGGTCGCGGGCTCGCTCTTCATCCGTAGGAGANGTGGGNGCAAANAGGATCTCACTGATACGGAGAAATTCCTGGGNTGGNGTGGGATCCCCGGGGTAAGTCCGACTGTCGATGAGATTTCCGGCATCATCCTTNAGAACAATTGTCTCTCCCCGGGCNGAAAGCTGACCGCGGTAGCCACTGATCAGGTAACGCTTTTCTCCGGCCTTGGGGCTGATACTACGCTCCCGGAATCCTTTCGCCTCGCGGGCGATGTAAAGCCGTCCCCGGGTGGGAATGACGGTTCCAGGGGGAAGGGTGTATGAGATTCCACCCGAAATNTCCCAGTTGGAACAGTCGATTGCGGTCCGGTTGGAATTCACAAGCAGGAGGTATTCACCGCTCTGGTCAGGGGANGCCCCGGTTTTCNCCGGGTTGTAATCAANGGAGCCTATCCTGATNACCGGAGNCTCAGGTTGGGANGGAGGTATTTCTCCCAGTCCGTAGAGCTGGGCGCGTCGCGAGGGGATATGCTCGAACTTGATGCGATCTGCNGCGGCCCGCATGGCGTTGCGGTTNCCCCAGGATCCCCACTTCCGATAGTCCAGATCGGCATCGTCGTTGCCACGCTGGGGGTTGTTNTTGTTGGGGTCGATCAGAGTNACGAGNTCGTCGACCCGGTCACTGAGGTAGGAGTTCGGAGTTGCGGGAGAGCCGAACACCGTGTCCATGAGGGTTCNCATGCGCCTCAGATACATCTGGTTGAGGGTCGCATCGCTGAANATAAAGGTCTTAAGTCTGTTGGAGGCTCCGGCTCGAAGGTTATTGTTGGTGAAGGTGTCGTCGAAATAAGCGGGTCCACCGGTCCAGTTNCGTCCGAGGCAGAGGTCNACATCCCAGACGAGGGGCCGCCATTCACCGGTCCCATTGGTGTCCCGGTAAAGGTAGTAGTTCTTGTGTCCGTGGTCCCTGTTGTTGATCAGGTCAAGGGCTGCGAGGTAATTGATCGTTCCAGGNATGTCGATNTTGTCATAGCCATAGCGCAACTTGGCTTCTCCGGACAGTCCCAGCCCGCTGATCAGGGCCTGAAGGTCGCTATTACTCTCATTCTTCCGGGTCTTCTTGTTTACCCCGCTGGTAGAGGAGTCCAGNCGATTGTACATCTTGTAGAGTGCCCCCCCTCCGTCGAGACCGGCTCTCTCGAGGTAGCGGTCGTCCCCGTCTTCCACGAGGTCTGCTATACTGAAGAAAGCGGCGTTTTGCTGGATGCGGACGGGGAAGGCGAAGTGAGCGGGTTCNCCGGCGCGGCGGACNAACTCGTATCCGAGGGTGTTGCGGGTCTTGGACTTGTCGGCCCAGTTAGTGAGCATATTGATGTCCTTGACGCGCTCTTCTCCTTCCCTGAAGCGGAATCGGTCGCTCTTGTTGAAGTCAAAATCGTAGCTTTTCTTGGGGAATCCCCCGGTAGACTGGCCATGGCGATCGGCCTGGATGTTGTCATAGAACTGCCCAAGGAAGTAAACAGAGCCGCGTGACCCACTGGTGTTGTTCGCNCCGCCGGGACTTGCGGTGAACCAGTGGAAGACCGGGAGGTTTGAACTNCCGGTGGAGGAATCTGCTGCGATCGTTCCGAAGTATTCGGGNGAGTCGAAACGGTCGGGAAACTGGGGTTGCCGGGAGCTGGTGCCATCAGTGTCAGTTGCTGNNACCTTCCAGCGTATCATCTCTCCGCGGGACAGGTTGCTGGTTGAAAGAGTGGCCGTATAGACCCCGTCACCAGCGACCGCATCATCACCGCTGCCATCATCAACCATGGGGAGGCTGCGTTCCTGATCATACATCACCCGCCAGGTGAGAGTCACATTNTCCACAGGGNGCATGGTNGGAAGGACCTCCGCTTCAATAACAAGGTCGGTCATGCCGAAGGAACCCTCGTAGATGACGACAGTCTGGGTTGTCCGGTCCGAGCCGTCCTGNTCGAAGGGCCCGTTGTCGACCATGAAGTCGATCCGGTCACCCACCTGNAGATCGATCGGGATGGAAAAGGTNGCGGGTCCACCGTCTGTCAGGCGGGNAAANACCTCGTTGCCCTCATGGAAGACCCTGCCGGTCGTGCCGTCACCAGAGGCACTGGTATTNTGAAAAGTCCCGGTAATGGTNTGGAGTCCGGAGACAGATGAGACCCAGCGCCGGATCGGGTAGTGCTCGGGACCGGGAGAGGAGTCATTGGGGTGAACGCTGGTGGCTTCGATTGAGGTCCAGGGAGCTCCCGAAGTGTTATTGGCCTCCCAGGATGATCCGCTCCACTCCTGGGTTGTCCCATTCCAGCCGCCCTGTCCTTGTCCTCCGGAAAACGGGATGAAGTCCGAAGTGGGGTCATAGGGGCCGCCGCCTTNCTGATAGCCNTAAAACCAGCCCTCCTCNCCCTGGGTTCCGGAGAACTGCGCCTCCGAGTCAGCAACAACAGGGGGAGTNCCGGTTGGAAGAGTGATCGGGGGNAGATTCCGGGTCACGTTGCGGATAAGNGGGCCTGGGGAGTCGTCCCCGCTGGCGTTTGGGGTCCCCGGGGTGGGAGAAGTGAAATAGGCGGGGGTNGCGGTTGCGGTCACTCCGACGGCTTCCAGCTCCGGGACAATAAGGAAGTCCGAGCTNTCGGGATCGGCATTCAGGCCATGGATACAGAGAAGNTTCGCTCCNACGTTGAGGAGAGATGTCGAAAGTTGGTAGTTGTCNTACACCACGGCCTGNCTGTCACTNTGGGTNGCTGTTGCATTGGATTGGTGNTNGAGCTGGTCCGGGGAGGGTGCGTTTTCTTCCGCGACCGGGAGAGGNTCACCATTCAGGTAGGCNACAAAGCCGTCATCCCATTTCATCTTGAGATTGAGAGAGGAGATGGCAGATGGATCGGANACGGTAAAAGGGATACGGAGGTAGATNGAGGTCTGCTCGGACCACATCAGTTCCTGGACGTCCGTCTCAATCAGGGNATCATAATCATCGGGGCTTCCGGTGGCGTANCCGATCCCTGCGGCTCCNGCGGCCCAGTCGTCATCCTGGAAGTCCGTTCCTATCCAGGAGTTGGGGTTGAGCCCCTCCCGAACGTCATCTTCGTNCCCGAGGGGCACGGAGTAGCGNAGGGGGGACCCCGGCCCGAGGAGNGTGGTGGTACTGGTCACCTGCTGGAGGCCATAGGAAACATCCTGCACCTGGATCGGAAAGCTTGGGGCATACTCGTGNGCAACGGTCCGGCCATCAGGGCGAACGAGGGCGAGGTATTCACCACTGCTGGTAAGCTTGAAATTGGTGTGCAGCTCGCCCCCGGGATCGAATCGGTTCTTGGAGGAAGCGAAGACCACGAGGTGTTCGCCAGGGCCCAGATTGAGGTCNGGGAAGGACCATTTGTTGAGGTTGGCCTGGTCATCAGTGAGAAACCAGCCGTCCAGTCGCACGGCCGTTTCTCCCGGATTGAGGATCTCGATCCAGTCCTCTGTGTCGCCGTCTTCATCAGTCAGGCTATCCTGGTTGGAGGCCATGAACTCGGAGATCACCAGGGACTGTGCCACCAGGGGGCTGGCAGACAGGGAGAAAGCGAGGGTGAGGGTCAACGATGTAAGAAAAAATCGGATGAGGGGGTTCATCGGGAGATCGCAGAATGGGGGTTCTTTCCCTAGGTTCAACCAGAGGCCTGATAAACGCAATTACAGAAAGAGCCCGGCATGATGCCGATCTCTTCAGAAGCGGGGAAAGGACCTACCCCGTTCGGGGGTAGTGAGCTTGCCTTATTCGTGCAGCCGAGAGAGGAAGAAGTCAGGGCTCGATCTCCAGTAGGCGATAATACCTTGAGGACACAGGAGCGTCGTTGATGCTGATCTCTGTTTCTCCGGCAGCCCCGGAAACGGTGGCCCCGATATTGGCCCAGTTCTGGAGATCGCTGGACTGTTGGACCTGATAGTCCTTTCCGGCCTGGGAGGTCCAGCGAAGGGTTACGGAATTGCCGTCGTATGAGAATGCGGTAAGGCGCGACTCCTCCAGGTTCTGTCCTCCGGGCACAAATGGACTTCCATCCGGCTGCAGGGGATTATCTGGAATGGTCGGATCGACAAGGAGCCAGAAATTAGATCCATCGTTTCCATCATTGTCTGATCCGTCCGGCCCTCGTGGACTGAGAGCCACCGAAACGTAATCCCCTGCCTGGGCCTCGACAAAGAACCAGCCCTTCTGGCCCGTTGTGTCGTCACCCGCAATTGTGGTGCTGTGGACCTGCCTGCCGTTGTGAAGCAGAATTGCCGTCACCCCGTTTCCTCCCGGATTATCTTTCTGGACGAAGTAATGGAGGGCGAGTTGGGCATCCTCACTGACTTCCCACCTGCGGACCGCCCAGTGGACCGCGTCGTTGTTGTCGCCGTTAGGATGTCCCCTCAGCTGGCCTATTTCCGTCCATGGAGGATTGACTGCCGCGCCGGCCTCGTCGTACCAGTCGAATCCGAGCCCGTCCCAGAAGTTCCCGGCGCTGGGGAAGATGCTGCCATCCGTGGGGAAGGGAATGAAATTGGAGTTGGCCGGGGGTTCCCCGTCGGCGGTGACATCGTAGTAGCCGTAGGTCCAGCCATATTCTCCCTGCGGGTTGTCACTAAAGGGAAACTCGAACTCGGAGTCAGCTATGGCTGTGAAGTTGTCGGCCACGTTGGAGAAGTTGTCGAGGGGATCAAACCCTGTGGCCACCTCGTGGAAATCTCCGAAAGAGTCCCCGTCGCTATCAACCAGGAGTGGATTGGTCCCGGACGCGAGCTCGTCTCCATCGGAGAGGCCGTCGGCATCGGTGTCAGCCTCGACGGGATTGGTCCCAGATAGAATCTCGACCTCGTCGTCCACACCGTCGGAATCGTAGTCGCCCCCGGCGGAAAGCTGATCGAGGTCCCCGGGAAAGAACAGCTCCTCCCAGAGGTCTGGGATGCCGTCTCCATCAGTATCTGGCGCGTTTGCCGGGATAAAGACACTACCATCGGGTTGTATTGGGGAAGCTGGGATTCGAGTGTCGATTCTCATGCTGTTGGCGGAACCATCACTTCCGTCGATGTCACTGGTCCGGCCCTGTGGAGTGAGGACAAGGTCGAGGAAGTCACCGTTGGAAATATTGGCATAAACTACTCTCGAAACACCGACCAGGTCGCTTACCACCGCGCTGTCGATTCGTCTTCCGTTGAGGTGGACCGCGCCTGTGACGCCATCCCCGTTAGGGTTCACCTTCCGAGTGCTCCAGCTTATTCGGACGGCTGTGGTCTCGGTCAGGTCTGCTGCAGTCCACCGCCTGACGGTCCAGTGTTCCTCGTTCGGAGCGCTGTTAGTGCCATTGGGGTGACTGTTCTCGGCGGCGAGGAGAGTCCAGGGTGCGGCGGAGGGAGCGAGGCGCCATTGGGTGCCCCGCCAGGCGTCGTCGGGGAAGGGGATGAAGTCGGTGGCGGCATCGTAATCTATCCCGCCGCCGTCAAGCGTGACATTACGATAGCCTGATTCCCAGCCGTCCTGGCCCTGTATATTTGAAAACTCAAAGACCGAATCGCCCAAGGTGCCGGAAAGCGGGGTGTCGCCCGCGCTGGTGGGATCACTGCCAATTTCAAGTTCCTCGTCGTCGTTGAAGCCATCACCATCTGAATCTGCGGAGGTGGGGTCGGTGGCAGGGTCACCATTGACTTCGTCGTAATCCGTCAGGTTGTCCCCATCGCTGTCGACGAGGGTAGGGTCGGTTCCGTGGGTAATAAGCTCCTCGCCATCAAGGAGGCCATCGTTATCTGAATCACCGATGGTGGGATCGGACCCGGCTTCGATTTCCGCGACATCGGTAGCGCCGTCTCCATCCCAGTCGCCTTCGGCAGTCAATTGGGTCAGGTCTCCATTGAAAAGGTCTTCCTCGATGAAGTCGGGGATCGAGTCTCCATCAACGTCTGGAGCATTGAGACGAACGAAGAAAGTGCCGTCAGGTTGAACCGGGACAGTCGGAATCCTGGTATCGATTCGCATCCAGTTGGTGGATCCGTCACTGCCATCACTGCGGTTTCCGCTGGTGCCCACCGGAGTCACGACCTGGTCTATGATGTCACCGTTGTCGATGTTGAGGTAGTAGGAACGAATGTCGCTCGTGGCGTCAGATACTGCGATTGAGTCGAGCTGCTCCCCATTGAGATAAATTGCTCCGGTTGTGCCGTCTCCGTTGAGATTCTGGGCCCGGTGCATCCAATAGACCCTGATGTCGGTAGGGCCGTCCAAGCCAACGGCGGTCCACCGCCTGACGGTCCAATGCTCCTCATTGGGGGCACTGTTAGTTCCGTTAGGGTGCGTGTTTTCCACGGCCAGCGTTGTCCAGGGCGCAGCGGAAGGTGCCAGTCTCCACTGGTTCTGGTTTCCTCGCCAGGCATCCGGGGGGAATGGGATGAAGTCCCCCGTGGCATCGTAGTCGTCCCCTCCGCCGTCGAGGGAGTAGTTGCGATAGCCAAAGCTCCAACCCTCCTGATCCTGTATTTCGGAGAATCCCTCGCGGGAATCGGCAAGGCCGCTACCAATTGGGAGCAGCGAGGGGTTAGTGGCGCTGCTGCCTGCCGCCAGTTCCTCTGCATCGGGATAACCATCACCATCGGTATCCGCATTCGTGGGGTCGGTGCCGTTGGTGAATTCCTCCTCATCAGGAACCGTGTCACCGTCGTAATCATTTCCGGTGGCAAGCTGAGTCAGGTCTCCGGGGAACCAGAGGGTTTCCCAGGAATCCGCGAGCTGGTCGTTGTCGTCGTCCACCAGGGTGGAGATCACCATGGAGAAGGTGGAGGAATCACTGCCGTCCGTGGTGTTGCCGCCAGGACCCTCGGCGGTGTGGACCAGGTCCACATGATCACCGGCCTCCACGGTCAGGAAGGAGGTGCGGGAGACCCCGGCTGTGTCATTACCAGCAATGGTGGCCTTTCCTGCCATTACTCCGTTGAGATGAAGCTGTGCGCTGACGCCGGTCCCGTTGGTATTGGACTTGGCGAGAGACCAGTCGACCTGGAGGAGGGAGGGCCCGGCAAGGTCAGTCGCTGGGGCAGTCCATCTTCGGACCGTCCAGTGTGTCTCGGCCTGATTCGAACCATTGGGGTGGGAACTGGTGGCGCCGAGGCTCGTCCACGGGGGATTGTGCGCGTTACCTCCTGCGTTAGGGGGATCATTGTGCCAGTCGAAGATGTTTCCGTTCCAGAAATTGGTGGCGGAAAGGATAGTTGAGCCATCGACAGGGAAGGGAATGAAATCAGCTTCCGGGTCATAATCATTTTCCCCTCCGTCGAGAGTGAGATTCCGGTAGCCGTGCCACCAGTCGTCCTGGCCCTGGATCCCTGAGAACTCTGTGGCAGAATCAGCAAGGACATCCTGGGCGTTCATGCTCCCTGCTGGAAAGAGCATGACGAAGCACAAGGCGATGAAGAATGAGGAGGAGAATCGAAGAAGGGGCTGCTGGGATGGGGTCATGAGGTTGGGGATATCCGTTGTCTCTGGAGTAGGAATAGTTCAATTCAGCACGGTAGAGCAAGAACGGAGAGCTATGGCCACAGGATATAATCAGGGAATTGGAAACAATTCAGGCTCGGAGAAAAAATCCAATCCCTGTGTCGTGGAGTGACAGGCGGTGGGCGAAGGAGAAGAAAGCCCCGCTCCGGTTCCTCTAGTGCCACTCGTTGGAGGGGAACATGACGATCCGCTTGAAGATACTGTGATCAGGCTGAGCGAGCAGGTAGCACACGAGATCCACGATTTCCCCGGCTTGCAAGGTCTTGCTGATGTCTCCGGGGTAAGGATTGGTTTCCGGGTCCCACAAGGGGGTGTCGATGGCGCCCGGGCAGATGGTTGCGACCTGGATGTTATGAGGCACCAGTTCCTGGGTGAGGGCGTCAGCAAAACCCACCATGCCATGTTTGGACGCGCAGTAGCTCGCCTGACCGGAAATCCCCCGGATGCCTGCTACCGAGGAAACGTTCACGATTCTTCCTCTTTTGCGGGGAATCATATGCTGTATCACAGCGTGAGTACAATACATCGTTCCCTTCAGATTGCTGTCTACGATCGCATCGAGCTGATCCAGCGATTGCTCCGCGAAGGCGATGTTCTGGACCACGGCGGCGTTGTTGATAAGAACCTCAATCGGAGCCGTTTCCTCCAGCGAGTTCACACACGCCCTCGTTGCTTCTGCGTCCCGCAGGTCTACCGGGCAGGGAATGATTGTCCCGGGTAGTTCTTCCGCCCCAGCCTTTTCAGAGAGTTCCTGCAGTGCGTCACCGGTCCGGGCAAGGGCGGCCACGGTATGGCCCTCAGCGGCCAGTTTCCAGGCAAGCGCTTCTCCGACTCCGCGGCTGGCTCCGGTGACAAGGGTAATGGACATCTGAAAGGGGAGTGGGATTACTGGTTTTGATGCAGGGTGCTTTTTGCCGAAGTTAGTGGCCGAATGGACTTCTCGGGGTCCCGGAAATGGCTGTCCAGAAGAAATTCGCCGTCAGAGTCGATGATAGGATTTGGGATGCGGGAGGCTTCTGGAGATGCTAAGACGGCAGAGATGACCCGTGACGAATTGTTTGAGCGCTATGTTGATGATGCGCTCGACGATGATGCCCTGGCCGAGTTGGCCAGTCGCCGGGAAGAGGACGAGGAATTCGCTGCCCGATTCGATGAGGATCTGCTGGCTACGGGCAAGTTCCGGAAAGCAGGGGGAGTGGTAGTGCGAATCAAGAAGGGAGATAAAGGGGCAGGAGGCAGCAAGGATTCCAAAGATGAGCAGGGGAAGGGAGGGGGTGATGAGAAGAAACAGGCTCCTCCGAGGCGCCCCAAGTTGCTCTTCGGGGGAGCGGAGGAATCTGGCTCCCCGGCGCCCAAGTTGATCATGGGGGAATCCGCTGAGATGCCGAAAGCCCTTCAGTTCCTCGGAGTGGGGGAGGAGCCGCCAGCCGGGTTTTATGACCAGAAGGCCGAGGAAACCATCTCTTCGCCAGCCCCGGGTGAAGCTGCCTTGGAGCAGGAGAACCTGTCGGCAACAGAGGTCCAGTCAGGTGTCCCTACTGAGCCGCCCTCCTCGCCGGAAGTTGCGATCCCGGTGGAGGACCCTCCGGTGGTTGCAGATGGATTCGTAGAGGAGACTGTCGGGGATATTGCGGGCAGTGTTGGTGATGGAGAGGACCGGGATGAGTCGGGAGTAGTTATGACGGGGGGATTTGTCCAAGAAGCAATCAACGAGGAGGGCGAAGCTCCCAAAGGTGAGGAGCAGTTGGATGCCGCGGAGCCGATTGAGGAAGCCGCCTTGGAAATAGCGGAGATGGAAGCGGAGCAGGGGGCTTTGCCTGAAGAGATCGTGGAAGAGCCGGTTGGGGGGGATGACCAAGACGAGCAGCCCGACGATAGTAATGAGGTGATTGAGGAGGAGGGTGCCGGGGGATCCGCTCCACCGCTGCCTCCACCCCCCCCCCCCCCCCCCCCCCCCCCCCCCCCCCCCCCCCCCCCCCCCCCCCCCCCCCCCCCCCCCCCCCCCCCCCCCCCCCCCCCCCC
>PAQU01000080.1 GCA_002709395.1 Roseibacillus sp.
TTCCTCGGGCTGATGCCTCCGGGACTCCGCTCCGAGGCTGGTCCCAGCAACGACAAGATCATGAAGCGGTGGCGCGAATTGATCGGGGAGATACCCGCAAACGCCACCCTCAAGATCAGGACGCAGAAGACCAGAGGAGAGGATGGCGACAGGGATACCGATCCTCTTGAATTGGAATTGTGCGGACCAAACTCGGAGACGAAACAGGAAATTGCCCGAAAGACCAAGGAGCTCCTTGAGAGCTATGAGGGAATTGCCGAAGCCCGGGTCAACCAGCGAGCCAGCCAGACCGAGGTGGAACTCTCACTCACTCCCCGCGGAACCGAGCTCGGCATCACCCAGCAAACGCTCGCCTACCAGGTCCGGAGAGCATTTTACGGGGAGGAAGCACAACGGGTCCTTCGAGGCCATGAGGAATACCGCGTCATGGTCCGCCTTCCCAAGAAACAGAGGGAGACCTTCAACACCCTGGAGAAGATGAAAATCCGCACTCCCGCCGGGGCCGAGGTCCCTCTCTTTACCGTAGCACGGATCGACTTCGTTCAGGCTCCTACCTATATCGAGAGGAATGACAAGGCTGAGGTAATCCGTATCGGAGGAGAGCCGACCGACCGGAGTGTGGACCTCGTCCGCATTGCCAACTCACTGAAACCGCGGCTCCGGCAACTCCTCCGCGGCACCGAAGATCTTCAATTCGTTTTCAAGGGAGCGGTCGCAGAAGCGGAGGAAACCAAGAAGAGAATGATCATCGGCAGCGCCGCCCTGATGTTCGCCCTCTTTGCCCTCCTGGCCATCCCGTTCCAGTCGGTGCTGCAGCCGCTCTATGTCCTCGTGGTCGTTCCCTTCGGGGTAATAGGAGCACTTCTCGGACATATCATCATGGATATAACTCCCTCTGATCTCTCTCTCTTCGGTATTCTGGCCATGGCCGGCGTAGTCGTTAACGACTCCCTCGTCATGGTTGACGACATCAACCAGCGGGTTCGTCGGGGAATTCCCCTGCGTGACGCCGTTCAGCAATCCGGCCGCCGCCGCTTCCGACCCATCTTTCTCACCTCAGTAACAACATTCGTTGGGTTGATGCCTCTCATGTTCGACAATTCCCTGCAGGCCCAGTTCCTCATTCCCATGGCGGTCTCCCTCGCCTACGGGGTCCTCTTTGCCACCGGGATCACTCTCTTCCTCATCCCCTGTGTTCTCCTCGCAGCGGAAGACCTCAACAAGCTGTGCCGGAACTTATTCTCTTGGTACAAGCGTCCCTTCCATCGGAACGTGGAGAAACCCAGTCTTCTGAGCGAAGAGTAGGTTCCCGGAAAGTAGCAATACCTCATCCCCGCCAGACGCTCGGGTCGGCAGGCCCCAACATGATTTCACCGAAACACTCCATGAAAACCCTCCGCATTCTCTCCTTACTTCTTCTATTCATCTCCGCTGCAACTGACCCTGTAAACGGCGAAAAAAAACGTCCCAACGTCGTCCTAATCATGGCCGATGACCTNGGCTATCACGATCTTTCCTGCTATGGGCACCCAGAGATAAAGACCCCCGTGCTTGAGCGNCTNGCACAGGAGGGAGTGAAGTTGACCAGCTTCTACGCTGGGGCCACCGTCTGCACTCCTTCTCGCATGGCCCTCCTGACCGGCGCCTATCCCAGCCGCCTCGGATGGTCCAGGGGAGTTGTGGGCCACATCATGAAGAAGGGTCAGGGACTGAACCCGGAAGCTCTCACCATGCCGGAGATCTTCAAGGCTGCCGGTTACCGAACCGCGATGTTCGGCAAGTGGCACCTCGGGGATGAACCGCCCCTGCGCCCCCATCGACAGGGCTTCGACATCGCCTGCTACCTTAACAAGAGCAACAACCAGACCAAGGAGCTATGGAGAGGGGATGAGGTAATCGAGAAGCCTTTTACCAATCGGCTCCTGAGTGAATTATTCACCCGCGAGGCCATCAAATACATCAAGTCCAACCGNGATCACCCATTTTTTCTCTATCTCCCTCATACTGCACCTCACTTTCCGCTTGAGGCTCATCCAGACTGGAAGGGCAAATCACAGTTCGGGGTCTTTGGTGACGTGGTGGAGGAGCTGGATCACNGGATCGGACAAGTGCTTGAAACCCTGNAAAAGGAAGAACTCGAGAAGAATACCATTGTCGTTTTCCTTTCCGACAATGGGCCGGAACCCCTTACCAGGGAGTCGAGAGCGGATCCCTTTCGCGGCAAGAAATGGTCCGCCCTTGAAGGAGGCACCCGGGTCCCATGTATAATTCGTTATCCGAANCTTATTCCTCCNGGGCGGGAAAGCGCGGCCCTGATTTCAGCGATCGACCTGCTTCCCTCCCTTGCCCATGCCTGCGGCATCGATCTCCTGCAACACAGCCGGGGCAGACCGGTCATCGACGGATTTAACGTCTGGCCGACGCTTCGGGGCGCCANGGAAGNNCCTCATCCTCGACAGGACCTGCTTTACTGGCACGGGGCAGATGGCTTTCAGGCCATCAGAAAGGGGCCTTGGAAACTCTTTCCCAATCGGCGCCACGCCGGCCTGAAGGGCTCCGGACCGGCTCTTTTCAACCTGNAAAAGGATCTTCAGGAGAAAATCGATGTAAGCATGNAGCACCCCACAACNGTCGCCGAATTGAAAAAACTGGCCGAACTACGCCTCGCNGNAATCGAAAAGAACAAGGTCGCCCTNGGCAAGGCNAAGTGACATACTCCGGTTACTCTTACTCATGCCNGCNAAGGCCACTCTCCTGTTTATTGCCATCGGATCCTTCTCGATCGGGGTGGCAACCGATCGTTTCCTGTTCTCACCAGAGGAAGCAGCAGAACCAGGAAGCGCAAGAGGAGGCATGGAAGTCGCCCGCAAGAGCAATCGTGATCGCCATAGACCCGATCATTCCAATTCGAAATCCTCAGCCCNGACACCTGCCAACCGGAACGAATTNCCGNAAGNGAATAACTCCTCCTCAAATCCCATCCGCGAACTGATCGAAAACCTCGAACGGGGAAGNCCTGTGGATTTTGCCGGGACCGCNCGCGCTATCCTGAACATGCCCNGTGGCCCNCAACGTCGCGAGGCACTGCATCGCCTNGCCTCNCGCTGGGNGCGTAGCGATCCTCAGGCCGCCCTCCGCTGGAGTGAAGGNCTGACCGGACGAGACCAGTTCTCAACCATGGAGGATATCCTGCGACACTGGTCCGAGGAGGATCCCGCTGCTGCAGNGGACTATGTCGCCCAGTTGCCGGGTTCTGAGCNTAGCCTTCATCTTCTCCGCGACCTNAGCCACCGCTGGGCGGAGACCGACCGCTCAGCAGCGCTCGAATGGAGCATGGCACTGGATGATCCCGCCCTCCGCATGCGGGCCATCCGGGGTGTCGCCTCCTCATGGGCNGAACACGAACCCGCTGAAGCCGCTGCCTTCACTACCAATTCCCTCGAGAACGTTAATGAACGAAACCATGTCCTGGAGGCGGTNGCNCGACGCTGGGCCGANCGTGATCTGCAGGGAGCCCTCCAGTGGGCCCGCGCCTTGGAATCAGGAGACCAGCAAAGAGCAACCCAGTCCGTCCTCCGGCTTGTCGCTGAACACAACCCGTCCGAGGCTGCCTCCCTCTACCAGGAAATCGCCAACGAACTTCCTCCCTCCGGTCCGATCAGCCGTGAATATCGACACATGGCCCANGAAGTTGCCCGTGTCTGGTCNTCCTCCAGCCCTGCAGAAGCCGCCCAGTGGGCTCTNACCCTTCCGGAAAGGGATTCGATCCAACGAGGAGCGGTAGGGGACGTGACCGAACAGTGGATGCGTATCGACAGCATGGCAGCCGGNGAATGGATTAGCTCCCTTCCCGCTGGTCGGACTAGAGATGGGGCGTCTGAGCGGGTCGTNCACATGACCACTCACACCGATCCGAGTGCAGCCTTTGACTGGGCCCAGAGCATCNGTGAAGACCATAGACGNTTTGGCCTGATCCACCACACTCTCAGTCAATGGAGAAACGTCGACCGACCTGCNGCCCGGCAGGCCCTGAGCACAGCCGATATCCCTGCCGAGGTCAGGCAGCGATTCGGGGANGAGCTGGGACTCGCTCCTGCCTCGGGCCCGCCCCCTGCCACCGGGTCCGCTGGCGGAGGCCAACNTGGAGCTGAATAAGTGAGCTCCCCNGCCACCCNGCCTGCAGGAGAGCACAGCAGGCTTCCCCGTCTTTGGATCCTGTTGCTCTGCCCGCTCCTGCTCATCGGATGCACTCCGAAAACCCTTCCGGGCAATGCCACCCTCACCTTCAATCGAGATCTCAGCCCCTTCATGGCTACCTACTGTATCGAATGTCACGGGCAGGAAGCACAGGAAGCTGGACTCGATCTCCGCTCCGTCGATCTTATCCTGAAAGGAGGCGAAAGCGGACCCGCCCTCGTCCCGGGTCAACCGGACCAGAGCCTCCTGCTCAGCATGGTTCTGGACAGGCACATGCCTCCCGACGGGGAAATGCCCAATGCTGGAGAAATCGACCTTCTCACCCGATGGATCCTCCAGGGAGCCAATTGAAGGATACCGGGTCGTATTCTTGACCGCCCCCTTCTTCCCTATCACACTGGTCGATAATGAAAGACTCTCACGAGAAGGCCCTCGTCACAACCCGCCGGGATTTTGGCAGGAAGTCCATTCAAACCCTGCTCACTGTCTCGTTGCTCGAGCATCTCTGCAGCGGCAATCTCCTCGCCGGGGAAGCCCGTCTCTCGACCGAGAAATGGCTCAACGAGGTCAATGAAGTCGGCCTCTCTGTGAAGAACCAGAAGCTCACACAGACCGAGTGGCAGAAACAGGTGGAAGACCTGCTCAGCAACCAGATCAACCTCCCCGAGCTCCTGAAGCTCGTAGACTTCGAGTCCATTGCCAGGAATCCCAGGCTGGTTTCCAACGGGGCGCGCAGCCATCGCCCCAGAATGCCCAAGGTCAAGGGAGGACCGGACCGCTACGTCTTTGGCCAACAGATCTTCGCCCTCAGAAAGGGATGCTCGGTGGTGCCCCACGGCCACAACAACATGGCCACCGCCTTCCTCATCCTGAAAGGGAATTTCCATGGACGCCATTATGACCGGGTGACCGACGAGGAAAAACACATGATCATCAGGCCCACCATCGACTCAAGATTCGGCCCTGGACAGACCTCCAGCATCTCCGACGAAAAGGACAACGTCCATTGGTTCAAGGCAGAGGATGAACCGGCCTTTATCTTCAATATCCATGTCTTTGGCGTGTCACCAAAAAGCCAGAAACGCACCAGCCGGGTCTACCTTGACCCCTTCGGCGAAAAACTGGACGACGGCCTCATCCGGGCCCGACTCATCGGTCATGACGAGGCCCACCGGAAATTCGGGTAGACCTGTTCACCCGGAACCCTTGCAGGAAATGCTCCTGTCAGGGCTCCGTCGCCGACTCCGCAACCCAGGTCAGAATGTAGTTCTGGTCAGCCTCGCTGAGTGAACTGATAGCAATAGTGAAGGATTTTCCGTCCTTGCGCGCGATTGTTACTTTCTCGCCCTCGCTGCTCACAATACGAGCTTCGATCTTCCTGCCTGCCTTATTGGTGAAAATCCGGAGTGGTTCCTCCACCACCTCACTGCCACCATCCTGATCGAGGGAGTTCTTATCGAAGAAATCGAAGATCTCTGCCATTAATTCGGGATTACGGTAGAAGGTAGTCCCGTGGTTTCCACCGGCGATCTCCTTGTAGATGTGCTTCACCTCCATCTTCTTCATTCTCTGGGCGAAGGGACGAACCATCTGCACCGGAACCACATTATCCTTGTCGCCGGTGACAACCATCATGGGCACCTTGATATCCTCCAGGATATCGTGATTTCCCATGTAGGCGGGCGACATCGGCGCCAGTGCTGCCCAGATACCTGAGTGCTCAGCACCAAGATAAATAGTGCCCCCACCCCCCATGGAATGGCCGGCAAGATAGATCCTGGCAGGATCGATATTGAACTCCTTCCGCACGATCCCAAGGACGTTCAGGACATCCTTCTCGCTGAGCTCCCCAAGGTTTTCCGGGTCTTCCGGTCTCCCTCCGAGGAATCCTCCCTTCCCTTTTCCCTGGCTACCATACCATCCTCGCTCGTTATAGCCGAAGGGCGCAACGACCAGGTAACCCCGCTCCTCCGCCTCGTCAGTGATACCCTGATAACGGATCACATCGTGCGGATTACTCCCGAGCCCATGCAGGAGCACCAGCAGGGGTGCCTTTCTGGCCGCCTTGTAACTGCGGGGAACATAGAGGGCATACTCAATATCCTTGCCCGCCTCCTTGAACTCATAGCTCCGCTTCTGGATCTTTCCCGGTTCCGCCTGCACCGCAAGCGCCCCCGTGGCGGATGCCAGGGCCAGAAAAAACAGCCGGGTCAAAAGAACTCTCATCATCCTTACTCCCGGTTACGATCTCGGCCTCCACCCCTGAAGTTTTCCATCATGCGCAAACCCATGGTCGCGCCCCGTATCGAGCGTTCCTGGGAGGCATTGAAAGCTTCTACCTGCTCCGCCGAAAGCACGTTGCTGACTCCGACGCTCATCGCCTCCTGACCTGCCTGCCAGTCAGCCTCAAGCCGGTCCGCTATTCCCGGTTCAGATATTTGATTAATGACGCCCCGCCCCTGCCACTTCTCATTCATCCCACTCTCCTGACGGGCCTCATACATCACCTCCACGAGCTGGGCCTCCTGGTCCGGAGTAAGAGGCACCCCGGCACTCTCCATCGAACGGCGAATATCCCCCTGTACCTGCTCATACTCCTCCAACCTCGATTCATATTGCTGGTAGCGCTCCCAGTCCGACTCATCGTTAAGAAACTCCCTCATCGCGGCATCTCGTGCACTATTCTCACTCTCCCATTCCGTAAAAACCGCTTCCCGCTCTCCTTCATCAGCAGTCATGAGCTTACCCCAGAGGTCCTCCTCTGCACTCGCCGATGCCCCCGCCACGCCGAGGAAATAATCCCGATCTTCTCCTTCCAGTCCCAATTCATCCACCAATCCCCCGAAAACCCTCGCAGCTTTCCGCTTGTTCCGGGACTCCTGCATTCTCTTGCCCGCATCACTCTGCGCCCATTCTCTCATCATATCGCCGAACATCCGGAGCCGATCCTCCCGCCGATTCTCCCGCTCTTCATCTTCTGAATCATCAGCTTCCACCACATCGCGCCCGCTTTTTGCAGAGCCCGAGGAACGCGAAGAGGACGGCAACGCCGTTCCACCCCGGGATGCTGTAGTCGTTCGAATGGAACTCTTGGCAGGTTGCTCCTGCTTCATATCCGAGACCTGCTTTTTCAGGTCGGCCAACTGCCCCATTCCCAAAACTACCACGACCGCCAGAAACAGGGCGGCCCCTGTCGAAATAATGAATCCAATTTTCATGTCGCTTGCTTTCCCATTAAGTAGCATACGCTGAGGAATTGCACCACCCTCGAATCGCCCCCTTTCGCCCGGTCGAGTAGCTTCACCCTCTCTTCCACTGACAATAGACCCGGGTTAGCCTCAACTTCAGGATTAGCCCCTTCCCTCTACGGGCACCCGGGATTAAAACACGCCCCAACCTCAGGATCTCAGCCATGCGCATCGCCCAGCTTTTCAGCGCCCTGATTCAAACCTCCTTTCTTCTTGCCGGGGAGATGCCTCCGGGCAGCCCTTCCCTGCCCCCTTCTCCAGACAGTGCGCTGCCAACCGACCTTGCTCAACTGCCCCCCTCCACACCCCTCCCCGACCTGCTCACCTTCAAGGATGGCCGTAAGGTCTCCACCCGTGACGACTGGAGAACCCGTCGCAACGAACTGATCACCCCCCTGCTGTTCTACCAGTATGGCCGCATCCCACCTCGTCCCGACCGGGTAACGGTCCGGGTGGACCGCATCCGGGAACACCAGAGCGGACTCGGGACCGAGGAATCGATGACCCTCGTCATCGATAGCAGGAAGAAACTGGAAATGCGTATCGTAGCCTATGTTCCCCGGACAAAGGGCCCGCACCCGGTCATTATCAAGGAGGAGGGATCACTCGGTGGCAGCAGGAATGCCGCCATGTTCATGAGGAAGAATTACCTCTTCATTGAATATGCCCGGGGAGATCTCGCCCCCGACAGGCGGGGAAGTATCGGCCCAGCCCAGCGGGCTTATCCGGAATTTGACTGGGCCATGCTCGCAGTCTGGGCCTGGGGCGGCATGCGAGTTGTCGACTATCTCGAATCGAGAACTGACGTCGACCACGAGCGCATTGCGATCACCGGGCATTCCCGCGGGGGCAAGGCGGCCCTCCTCGCCGGAGCCCTCGACCAACGCATTGACCTCGTGGCCCCCTGCCAGTCCGGGGCAGGAGGAGCCGGATCCTCCCGGATTCTAGGACCTGGCGCCGAGTCCATCGGTATGAACGACAAGCCAGACTGGTATCACAAACGCATTCTTCTATTTGCCGAAAAAGAAGCCCATCTCCCGTTTGACCAGCACTTCCTCAAGGCCTTGGTTGCTCCCCGGGCATTGCTCTGCCTTGAGTCCTCCGATGACCTGTTTGCCAACCCGGTCGGCACGCGCGCAACCAGCGAAGCCGCCATGCCAGTCTTCGAACTCCACGACCGGCGTCATGCCAACGGACTGGTCTACCGCCGGGGAGGCCATTCCTATTCCAATGAAGACTGGAGCTCGCTCCTGGAATTTGCCGAATTCATCTTTTTTCAACGTCCTCCTCCGACTGGCAGGATCTTCTGGCAGGAACCCGACCCCCTGGAACCCGAAAAACCATCTCCTCCCGAAGCCACCTTCCTTCTCATCAACGATCCCGGCAACAAGTCGGACGAAGAGCGTCCCCGGGTGGGATCCCATGGCGCGGTTGATTATATCTTCGAAATAGCAAGGGACCGGGTCAGCAATACGCACTACTGCAACTTCCTGAATGACGTGGCGCAGAAGGAAGACCCTCATGGACTCTACAATCCTGAAATGCGCATTAAGCGCGCCAGACCTGAAACCGATAAAGACACCTTATATTACACTCCACACCCGGGAGCGGAAGACCTGGCCGTAACCTTCGTCTCCTGGTTCGACGCCGCCCGCTACTGCAATTGGCTCCATGGTGGAAAAACGGAAAGCGGAGCCTACACCCTCTCCGAATCCGGAACAGTCGTCCACCGCAACCGGGAAGCCAGAGCCTTCCTGCCAACTGAGGACGAGTGGTACAAAGCCGCCTACTACGATCCCAGAAAAAAGAACTACGCCTCCTTCCGGCGCGACCTCGGAGGAATCGCCTCCGTGATTGAGTCCAGGCTTCCCGGGGCGGGACGGAAGCTCAGCCCATACGGAATGAACCGCATCGATCCCCACCTCTGGGACTGGACCGAGACCCCGGCAGGAACCCTCTTCCAGGGAATTCGATCCCATGCCTGGTTCCAGGGAAACAACCGGCAAACCGCCGGCCGCTTCTACAGCAACTCCTTGATCGAACTGGGAAATCTCGGCTTTCGAGTCGCCCGTCCCCTGATAAAAATGCGCTAGAAGCTTCCTCCCGGCCTCTTGATCGCCGATAGTAATTCATCCCAGCACTCGCCGTGATGACATTTCTTCCAGCAATCGACTCCCGCAGTTGTCTGATCGCACTCGTGGCCACTGGAATCATGCTCCCGGCACTCCCTGCAAGGCCTGTAGAATTCGCACGTGAAATCCGCCCCATTCTTTCCGATGCCTGTTTCAAGTGTCATGGGGTAGACGCTGCCAAGCGCAAGGCCAAACTACGCCTCGACCAGAAGGATTACTGGTTTACGCAGCGGGAAGGGAGATCGCTGGTAGTCCCTGGAAACCCGGGGAAAAGCCTCCTCTTCAAACTCCTCACCCATGCTGACCCCGACGAGCGGATGCCTCCCCGGAAAGAAGTGCGTCAACTCACCGAAATCGAGATAGGCAAAGTCAGGGACTGGATCCTGCAAGGGGCTCACTGGCAACCGCATTGGTCACTCGTCACCCTGCAGCGACCGCCCCCGGCCGGGACAGAAGACTCCCCCTGGCCACGCGGACCGCTGGATGAATATATCCTCCGACGTCTTGAATCGACCGGCCTCACTCCCGCTCCAATGGCTGACAAGCCCGCGCTCCTGCGCCGGGTGACCCTCGACCTCACCGGACTTCCTCCAACCCTGAAGGAGATCGACACCTTTCTGGCAGACAACTCTCCCCAGGCCTACGAGAAGGCTGTCGACCGACTCCTGGCCTCACCCCGCTACGGCGAACACATGGCCGTCGACTGGCTTGATCTTGCCCGCTACGCCGATACCGACGGCTATCAGGACGACGAACCCCGCACCATGTGGCGTTGGCGCGAGTGGCTCATCAACGTTCTCAACGACAACATGCCTTTCGACCAGTTCACCATCGAGCAACTGGCGGGAGACCTCCTCCCGGAAGCTACTCCTGAACAGCGACTCGCCACTGGCTTCCTCCGCAATAACCGTGTCAATGGCGAAGGGGGCTCCATCGCTGAGGAATTCAGGGTCGAATACATAGTCGACCGGGTCGAAACAGTGTCCTCAGTCTGGATGGGCCTCACCACGGGTTGTGCCCGCTGCCATGACCATAAGTATGACCAGGTCTCCCAACGCGACTTCTACTCCCTCTTTGCCTTCTTCAACCAGACCCCGGAACCCGGAACCTATCGCCGCAACGCCAAGCCCTCTCTCAAGGTCCCCACTCGTCCGGACCAGAGACGCCTCGAGGAAATCGCCCGGCACCTTGAACAGTCCGATGACGGCACCCGTAAAAAACTGGAAGAGGAACGCAAGAGACTGCTCGATCGCACGCCGGAAACCATGATCATGGAGGATTCCGAGAAAAGGGACACCTTCATTCTCGAACGGGGCCGGTATGACCAACGAGGGCAGAAAGTGGATCCTCGGGTACCCGGTAGCCTGCCCCCGCTCCCTCCCGGGACTGAGAAGAACCGCCTCGCCCTTGCCAACTGGCTCATTGATTCGAAGCACCCACTGACAGCCCGGGTAATCGTCAATCGCCTCTGGCAGCACCACTTCGGCACCGGCCTTGTCAAATCCTCGGAGGACTTCGGAGTACAGGGAGACTTTCCCAGTCACCCAGATCTTCTGGACTGGCTCGCTACCGAATTGATCCGTCTTAACTGGAACATCAAGGCCCTGCAGAAGGTGATCGTCATCAGCTCAACATACTGCCAGTCCTCTCACCCTTCTCCCCTCGCCCGGAAAGTAGACCCTCAAAACATTCTCCTCTCTCACGCACCTCAGCTTCGACTGTCCGGTGAGGTGATTCGCGATCAGGCCCTCTTCGTAAGTGGTCTTCTCGTGGAAAAGATCGGGGGACCATCGGTCAAACCCTACCAACCCGCAAACCTCTGGAACGAGATCGCGGGGCCAACTACCACAGCCTACGAGAAAGGCTACCAGCAGGACAAGGGCGAGGCGCTCTACCGGCGCAGCCTCTACACCTTCTGGCGCCGGGCCATTCCCCCGCCCGGACTCCAGATTTTTGACGGCTCCAACCGCGAAACCTGCATCACTCGACGCGAACGCACCAATACCCCGCTCCAGGCCCTGGCCCTCATGAACGATATCACCTTTGTGGAAGCCGCCCGCGGCCTGGCCACCCGCATGATTACCAAAGGTGGCAACGACCAAGCCACCCGCATTCGTTTCGCCTTCCGCCTGGCAACAGGACGACTACCCCTTGAAAGAGAAATCATCATCCTCGAGAACTCCCTGCGCAATCATCTCAAGACATATCAAGCCGATAAGGAAGCGGCCCTCAGGCTACTCAAGGTCGGTGAGTCAGCGCCACCTGACCAGGTGTCTCCCATTGAACTGGCTGCATACACCGCACTGGCCAACACCCTTCTCAACCTCCATGAAACCATCACCCGGCCGTGACGAGATGAATTTTGACTCCTTTACCCGTCGTCTTTTCTTCCAGCGCAGCGGCATCACCCTGGGATCCGCGGCCCTCGCCAGCTTACTGCGGGAAGACGCCACCGCTTCCGGCGCACCCTCACCCCTGCCGCACTTTCCAGCCAAGGCCAAGCGAGTGATCTATCTCTGCCAGTCAGGCGGCCCGTCCCAGATGGACTTGTTTGACCACAAGCCCAAACTGACCGAACGCTTCGATCAGGATCTTCCCGAGTCCGTCATCAGGGGGCAACGCCTCACTACCATGACTTCCGGCCAGAAACGATTCCCTGTGGCACCCTCCGCTTTCAAGTTCCAGCGGCATGGTCAATCCGGAGCCTGGGTCAGCGAACTCATGCCTCACACCGCCCGCATTACCGACCGACTCTGCTTCGTCAGGTCGATGCACACTGATGCCATAAACCATGACCCGGCTATCACGTTCCTTCAAACTGGCTCTGAGCGCCCGGGCCGTCCCAGTTTCGGCGCCTGGCTCTCCTACGGATTGGGCTCGCTAAACGAAAACCTTCCCGCCTTCGTTGTCATGACCTCGGCCACCATTAACAACGGACAACCCCTCTACAAACGTCTCTGGGGCAGCGGCTTTCTCCCTACCGAGCATCAGGCCGTTCGTCTTCGCGGATCCGGTTCCCCGGTTCTCTACCTCAACGATCCCCCCGGCATGTCACGTGCCACCCGCCGCCGTATTCTCGACGACCTGACCCGGCTCAATCGCCTTCGGCAGGAGGAAGTTAATGACCCTGAACTGCAGACGCGCATCACTCAGTACGAACTCGCCTTCCGCATGCAGGAATCTGTTCCTGAAATTACTGATACCCAGGACGAACCGGGACACACCTGGAAGCTCTACGGAGAAGCCGCCCGCCAACGAGGAACCTACGCCGCCAACTGCCTGCAGGCTCGTCGCCTCCTGGAACGCGGAGTGCGCTTCGTGCAACTGTTCCACCGCGGCTGGGACCAGCACGAAAAACTGCCTAGGGACCACCGCCGGCAATGCGAGGATACCGACCAGGCTACTGCCGGACTCATCCTGGACCTCGAGGAACGCGGCATGCTGGACGATACTCTGGTAATCTGGGGAGGGGAATTTGGACGCACGGTATACTGCCAGGGAAACTTGGCCCGCGACAACTACGGCCGGGACCATCATCCCAGCTGCTTTACCATGTGGCTGGCAGGTGGAGGGGTTGCGGCTGGCACCACCTACGGCGCGACGGATGATTTCAGCTACAACGTTGCCGAGAACCCGGTCCACGTCCACGATCTCAATGCCACAATTCTCCGACTTCTCGGAATCGATCACCTTCGCCTCACCCACAGGTTCCAAGGGCGGAATCATCGTCTGACCGATGTCCACGGCAGGGTCATCAGCGGAATTCTCGCCTAGCGCGCGACGGCTTACTTCCTCTCAAGCTCGTAGACGACCTCGGCGAGTCGCCGGGTATTCTCAAGAAGACCCGGGGCCAGGCTAGGTTGCGGTCCCTTCTTCCCGCCGTTATACCATTTCAGGATTTCGCGACGGTAATAAGCGGCCTTGGCTGCCAACTCAACAGGAAGCATGCGGACCTGAATGACTTGGGAACCCTCATCCTTCATCTCATGATAGATCTTCTCTGAAAAGGAACGGTTCCCCTTCAACTCCTCACTGAGAGGAAAGAGAAATCCCGACTCTCCGATCGGTCGGAACAACATCACTACCTGCCCCTCGGGAATATTGCTGGACCGACCCTTGGCCGTAAAATGGTACTCTACCTGTGCATCAGGTTTTGGTGAACGGATCCGGGCACTTGGCTCTTCATCAGCAAGGCCTCCGGTCGGACACAGCAGGACAACGAGGGCAAGAACAGGAACCGCTCTTCTCATGCCTTTAGTATCACTCCCTTCCCTCTTCCCCGCAAGTACCCTTGCCGGGACAGCGTCTCCTGTCACAATCGCTGCCGTGGACACCCCTCCTCTTACCCGCCTGCACCATTTCACGCTCGCTACCAGCGACGTCATCAGGTCAAGGGAGTTTTTTCTCAACACCCTCGGATGGAAGCAGATCACGCGTCCGGGGAATATCGACATTGAGGCTGCCTGGCTTGATATCGGGGACGGCCAGCAGTTACACCTCCTCCATGTGAAGGAATTCGAAGTCTCACCTTTTGAAGCCGAATTCGGGCGTCACTTCGCCTTCGACTATCCACTCAGTGCATTCCCCGGACTCAAGGAGCGCCTCCTTGCCAACGGCGCAGAACTTATTGACCCGATCAGGGAAACCCCCTTTGAGCGCTTCTTCTTCAAGGAGCCAAACGGCTACATCTTCGAAGTAGTCGACGCCGATCGCGAACCCGAGGTCTAGCGATCCCCCCTCTCCAATCCCGGAATGGGCGCCCCTGCCGGGATTTCCCTTCCCTCCCAGATCGGCCTGCCTCCCTTCCATTCCAGGACACGTCCCGCACTTCCTCGAACCGGAGGAGCAAATGTTCTCGAGATCCACTTCCGGTAGTTTTCGATGACCGGAGCCAATTCCTCCCGTTCCACCAGGTTGACCCACTCGTGCGGGTCCTCACTTAGATCGTAAAACTCCTCACTCCCGTCGGCATAACGAATGAAACGGAATCGCTCGCCCCGCACCGCCTGATTCCCTGGCCCCGCTGTCGTCCTCGCAGGGCGAACCCGCGATACGCCGCCAGGTTCCAGCATCGCGCGTAAACTGATCCCATCCAAGGCATCATCCCGGGCCGGAAGGCCGCACAGGTCGAGGAGAGTAGGATAAATATCGAGCAACTCCACTGGAGTGGCACTACTAAGTCCAGGCGTCACCCCGGGGCCCGCAAAGATAAGTGGTACGCGCGTCGACTCTTCCCACAAGGTATTCTTACCAGTCACTCCCTTCTCTCCCAGATGCCAGCCATGGTCCGACCAGAGCACCACTACCGTATTTTCCTCCAGTTCGGCCGCTCGAAGCGCCCCTAGAACCCTGCCTACCTGGGCGTCGAGAAAGCTGATACATGCCAGGTAAGCCCTCACCTGCCCTTGCCACTGCCTCGCACGCTCCAGAAACTCCCGTCGATGCTCCGGGAGTCTCCAATGCAGATACCAGGAAAAGAGAGGGGTATCCTCGCGATCATCACGCCTGATGAACGGCAGGACGGATTCGTCATCGGGGTAGAGATCAAACCACTCCCGGGTCGCAAAGAGAGGGACATGGGGCAACCGGATTCCCACCGAGAGAAAGACCGGCTCCGGTGGCAAGCTCTTCAGCCGTTCCACTGCCCAACTGGCGACCTTCCAGTCGCCCCTTTCTTCGTTCCGCCCCTCGATCACTCCCCAGTCATTACCTCGATTCTGTCTACCAGGGAGCTTCGCAAGCCGCTCTTCTGGATACGGCCCATCATCATAGCCGGGACCGGTCAAATCAAACTCACGATCCACTTTTCGAAATCCGAAACGGCCGTGGAAGACCTTTCCGGTCGCCAGCGTCCGGTATCCGTTTCTGGAAAAATACTGCGGGAGACTTATGAGCTCCCGTAGTTCCGGCACGTCACGAAACCACGGCTGCAGCCCATAAACCCCCGTGGTTTCTGGACGTTTTCCCAGGAACACACTGGTTCGCGAAGGGTTGCACAGGGGCGCCTGGCAATGAGCATTTGTGAAAACCACCCCACGCTGCGCCAGCGCATCGATATGAGGAGTCTTCACCAGAGGATGCCCCCCGAGACAACCGACCCAGTCGTTCAGATCATCAACCACGATAAATAACACGTTGGGTTGAGTCTGCAGCGCTCCGGCAGGCAACCCTCCAAGGAAAAGGGAGAGGATTACGGCCCCGGGTCGAATCTTCATGTCCGTCAGTCTCTTCGACCTGAAAAAAGTCGCCTCGAACGGAAGCGAAATTACTCTCTCACAGCAATGAGAATTCTCGCCATCCTCTCCCTGGTTCTCCTGCCTGCCCTCACCTCTGCCGGGGATCTTCAATTCTCCCACCCACTCCCCTCCTACGCCCACTACAACGATCTCGAGATTACCACCCTTGCTGACCAGGTCAGGAGCAGCAATCCCACGATTCACCGTGGTGGGTGGGAATGGGACCGCCTCCTCTGTCGCTTTATCGACGGAGGGCGAAAGGAACAAAACGAACTACGAATTCTCAAAGCCTACTTCATGAGCATTCTGGACCGCTACGACCAGGCTACGGAGAAGGGGGAGCAATTCACCCTCTTCTACAACCACAAGTCCTGGGGCAGCGGCGGCCGCATGCGTATCTTTGCGGAACTTGTGAAACAGAAGGCAATCGGCAGGGAGGAACAGCAAAAATTCAAGACCCTTGTCACCGAGAGCCTCCGGCTGGATTTCCCCGACTACTCCGCCCTCGAACGGGGGGTCAACAACCGACCCTACGGAATCAATGGTGGCCCGGCCCTGGCGGTGCAGATGTTCCCCGAAGATCCCCAGTGCAAAAGGCACAAGCCCTGGCTCGATGCCCTCTGGCGCGAACTTGTTGAGTATGGAGACACCACCGAGACCAATTACTATCCCTACGGACCACTTTACCTGCAGGGACTCTATGACATGGCCGAGGGAATGGGTAAATTCCAGAGCGAGCGGGAGTTTCTCCACCAGCATCTTCGCCGCTATCTATCTTACGTGCACGGAGGCGGCGTCCGTGGGAACCCGAACTCGGGGGTTCGCATCAACCGGGATGAGAATGCCCGCGCACGTATCTATGCCGATCCATGGAACTCACGCTATCTCCTTGATGAGGCAGGGGGAATGGACGGCCACATCTGGTATCTTTTTGCGAAGAAGTTCAAGGATCCGGAGTTTCTCTGGGCTTCCGAGCAGGCCTGCCTGGGAGGACGCCCACCTGAGGGAATTCCCGTGCCGCGTGATTACCAGGAGGCCTACCAGCGCCGTTACGCCTGGTTCATCCAGAGGGGAATCGAGCCCAGGACGCCCTCCGGCCGTTCTGCCGTGGGCTACTACAGTAGCCACAAACATCGCAAACCAGAACGACTCTTTCTCGGCCCCGGCAGAGAGAGTGGTCAGCCTTTTGCCTCCTTCTACATCTACGATCGTAACAACAACTACATGCACTATTGCGACGACTCGGATGGAAAGCTCTACGAGTATTGTGTCGACGGGGCAAAGCTCCTGCACACCAGCGGAAAGTACACCAGTGGGCGTGCTGGCGTCGGGGAGGGCGCCTATGACCTGCTGACGGTCCTGCCTCCCGACATGAAATTTCCCATGAAGGACACACAGGGGATGGATACGCCCACCGGGACATCCTGGAAGATGGCCTCCATGTCGGTAAAGGTCGCTCTTCCGAGCCGTGAGGGTCCCGATTCGAAAAACTGGTTCTTTGATGACGAGATCGGAAAGTTCCGTCGCCGGGACCAGCCCGAACTCGGGTTCTCCCATGGCAACATGGACGGCTACTGGAACCTCAATGACGATTACCACCTGACCTCTCTTCAGGTCGGGGACTTCCCAGCCGGCACCCGGGTTCAGAACATCCGACTGGCTGGCCCTGCAGGAGAAAAGATCCTGGCGCCTCTCGACGAACTTCCCGCGAATATGCGGGTCGAGATTTGCCGCGGGGGCGACATCACGGAACTGAAGGGCCCTCAGCGAGGCGCTGCTGTTCGTTTCGTAAAAGGAGGACGCCGCCCCGGCCTCTGCCTTGAGGTAGCTGATATCGGCAAGAAGTCCTCCCTTCGGCTTACCCTTGAAAACCTCGACGAGAAATTCAACGGACAGAACGAATACACCCGCATGTCCTATGACTTCAAGGGGGCACAGGGAGGATCAATTACCCCCAACGTCCGAACCAAGCCCCGTTACTTCACTCCTCTCTGGCATCGGGGCGCAATCCTCGAAAAGGGAGACCTGCGAGCCGAGAACAAGGGGTCGGATTCCTTCGGCCGCTTCACCATGAGAAATTATTACGGGGCACGCAGCAGGTGGACCCGGGACTGCGTCCTGACCGCCGAAGGCTACCTCGTCGTGCGCGATAGACTGCTCCCCTGCGAGGACCTTGCTGGCTACCAAGCCTCACCCTGCTGGCTGATCCCTGCAGCAGATAATACCCGGAAGGGACCCAACTGGTTTGAAGCTCCCGCCCGCGATCACGCCTGGTGGCAGAAAACGAGGAAGCGCCTTATTCTTCATCTCCATGAGCAGGAGAATCTTGCCATCGGCCAGGTCGAACACCGGGTTTCACAGGACATCGGCGGGACCAACGTCCGGAACACCTTTGCGCGTGCTACCCTTGAACCGGGCAAACTACAGTTCTGGCTAAGCGTCCTGCGACCCTTTGACGAGGGAGCCAATGCCCACGAAATTGCGACTGAAATCAAGACCAGCCTGACCCCTGACGGGACGGCAAGGGCCGAGGTTGGTCCCGTTACGGTTCTATTGAACTCCCAGGGAGAATGGGCTGTCTCCCGCCTCGGTAAATAAGCCGGCGGTCACTTCCGGACGATTTTCTTGATCACGATCTTACGAAAAGAAACCGGATCTCCGTGGTTCTGAACCCCGATAAGTCCCGAATTACGCTTCAGGCCGGGCACTTTGCGACCATATTTTTCCACCATCTTGTCGAGATCCGCCTCAATAACCTGCTCGCCATTGACCCATACTGAACAACTGCGACCCACACACAGGATCCGCAAGGTCTGCCACTCCCCCGCTTTCTTTGTTACCCGGCGGGAAGGGGCAACCGCGGCATAAATCGCTCCCGTGAACTGATCCGGTTTCAGGTTCTTCCACTTTTCGCCATAATCATCCAGTAACTGGATCTCCATTCCCTGCACCCAGGGCGCTCCCTCCCTGGGAGCCCGGATGAAAACTCCACTGTTCCCATTGACCGGAAGGTTGAACTCGAGATTCAGGTCGAAATCCGCGAACTCCTCGCTGGTTGCCAACCACTGGGCACCCTTTCCCCCGGTACAGGTCAGGAGTCCGTCCTTGACGCCCCAGTTATCGGGAGCGCCCTGCATTCCCTGCCACCCCGTCAAGTCCTTGCCATTGAAGAGGGCATCACCCTCACTGGCTTCAACAACCTGAGCAACCCCCAGAACAAACAGGACTGAAATAATGGAAAACGGAAAATTCATGCCGCAGCATTATCCTCTGCCTCCAATGTGCCAAGAGAAAGCGTCCTCGCCTCCCGAATCATTGTGTTACCCGGAAGCACTCGACACATGACGCCGAACCGGCAAGAGAATAC
>PAQU01000081.1 GCA_002709395.1 Roseibacillus sp.
AGCCCAGCCAGCCCAGCCAGCCCAGCCAGCTCAGCCAGCCCGCCCACAGCTCCTCACCGGCCTCGCCTCACAGGGCCCCCAGCCGTCAAGAGGACCGCTACAGCCCCAGCCCCTTCAGGCCGCACCCTTGCAGGCCGCACCCCTTCAACCAGCAGCTGCACCTCTTCAACCAGCAGCCGCACCCCTGCAACCAGCAGCTGCACCCCTGCAACCAGCAGCCGCTCCCCTGCAGCCGGCAGCCGCTCCCCTGCAACCGGCAGCCGCACCCCTGCAACCAGCAGCCGCTCCCCTTCAGCCTGCTGCGGCTTTATCCAGACCACAATCAGTTGCGGACCGCCGCCCCGTAGCCCCAGGTATGATTCCCTCGGGCATGCCCGGCAGCTCTCAGCAACCCGCGCCAGCCGCCACTCCCTTGCCGGCAACAGCGCTCACCATAATTCCTCCCGGGGAGCCGTTTCCAGCCCCTGCCCCCGTAAAGGCGAGCTTTGGTATCTGGCTCGGGCTCCTGTCAGGATCTCTGGTGGCCATGATCTTCTCCTTCATTCTCAAGAACGCCACGGTCGCCATTGCCGCCTTGCCACTGCTACTGTGGTGCATGGTGCAGGGCTTGGTCTATCTTCACCGTGCCTGGGGATTGATCCAAGCCGGAAGCGCACGTACCGCTCCCGGAAAAGCCATCGGGCTTCTCCTTCTTCCCGGATTCGATTTATACTGGACGTTTGTCGCTATTGCCGGCCTCTCCAGCGACTGGAACCGCGTGGTAGCTGCTCATCCGAACCTTCAGCAAGCGCCCAAGCTGAACAGAGGGTCTGCCCTCGTATTTTGTATAGGGTCCTTATGTATATTCTTCCTCGTACTGTTTATTGCGTTAAACAGCTGGACGAATTGGGACTGGAAGGCTTGGGCCTTGTGTATCGAGATCCTCCTGGCCACCGAAGCCATCCTGCTGATTCCCTTCATGGGGGAAATCTGCAAGGGCATCAACTGGATGGGGAGCCTGCATATGACCACTGGTGGAGGTGGAACCCCCAGCCCGCTGAGCAGGCTTATCAGCCCTGGTGGAGCCCCTGCTCAAGCCCAGCAAGGCGGTGGCGGTATCCGCCTCTACTAGGATTTGCTCTTCCTGGACTTCGAATCACAACCTTTCGTGACTGCATTATCTGATCCGGTAGTGACCTGTATGTGGGTATTTTAACAGGGCCCCCTCTTCCCGGGTTCCTCGGCCTATGTTGTGAATCACAAGAGGGACCCCATGCCTGTCCCGCCGGTTGCTGACTATCATGATGTGGGGCCTGTTTGGCGGCACGGTACAGGTGATCAAGTCTCCCGGTTGGTAGTTCGTAGACTTGCGGGTCGGCGGCAGGAGGTAGCCCTTTCGCCGAAAATAGACCCTGAGATTTGGGACACGGCGATGGTCAATATTCCGGTCGGTTCTGCGCAGCCCCCAGATTTTGGGATACGCCATGAAGTGGCTCTTCATATCCTCATGGACTAATTTCTGCAGGTCCATGCCCTTACCCCGCCGGAGCGCGCGTATCACCACATCAGTACAGACACCCCTGTCGCGCGGAACATCACCACCCGGATAATCAAGGGGGACATAGGCAGGGTCATAGGCAACCGTCACTCCAATCTGGGCTCGTGCAGCATCCACGATGGCGTTGGAGGGAGCCGGCAACTGCACTTCACCCTGGCCCTTCAAGACTGGGGCCAGGGCCAGAAGAAACAATGGCAAGGCACGACTCGTCATCTTAACGCTTATCCAGTTCATGCCGAAGGTAACCCGTTATCCGGACATTGCCACCATTTGCAACTCTCCGCCGCTCTCCCCCGGTGCAGATTCCTGCTCTTAAAGGGTCCCTGGCCTAGCGATCCGCGTCGGCAATAAAAGGCTCCATGAGATTGTGCAGGTGTCTCATGGCGGGAGCTTCCAGATAGACCCGGGTCAGGCGTGAAGTTTCCTCAGCCCCCAGTTCATGCAGTGCCTGCAGGATCGCATACACGTAGTATGTGTCCTCTGCTTGGAGCTCTTGCGCAGCGGGAAGTGATCTGACAACCAACGGGATGGAGTCCTGATAGGAAAAGCGCGCCATTGCTCCGGCTACCGCTGCCCGTATCCGCAACTCGTCATCGAGAAAGGGTAACAACTGGTGAGCTACACTAGCGTCTCCGATTCTTCCAAGGGTCTCAATCAGGCGGGCAGGATTAACGAGGCCGGGGCGCTGCAGGAGAGCGACGAGATCCGGTACGGCTGGCATCGCAACCGGACCGAGATCGTTCAGAATAAGGACGGCATCGCCAAGTTTATCCCCGGGCATTGCATTGCGCAGGAGGAGCACAAGTTCTGTCACCGCCCGAGCACCAAGCTTGGGCAGAACCCGTCGAACACGATTCCGATATGTGCCGTGCCCCCGTTCAGGAGAGGTCCGCTCCAACAGGTAGGAACAGAGCACGATAGCCTGTTCCTCGGGGTGACTGATGGTCTTAACCTGTTCCCATTGCTCCCGATCGGCGAGGCCTTGGGCTATCGCTGCCCTCAAATCATTCTCCGTTGGGTGACCCCCCGCAGGAAGGAGGCTATATGGACCCGGATTTTCCAGTTGATGGTAGCGGTAGCAATTCCCCTGCTCCAGCCATACCAGTCCCGAGCTGCCCGCCTCGGCCGCTACGAGTGGTCGCCAGCTATCACCTTTAGCTTCCAGAAAACAGAGAAGCTTCTGCGACGTAAGCCTCCGCCGTTGCTGCCCCGGGGCCTGCTCCAGACCCCTCTCACTGATGACTCGCCCATGCTTCTCTAATCCGGTGATAGTCACGTCACTTCCTGCCAGACTGCCTTGGGGAGGCCGGAGGATCCATTCGTGGACAGCCACCCGGTTGGCGCTCACACGCTCTCCCACTACAATGGCATCCGCCTCTGCACACATTTCGTGTGGGGACAAGGTCGGCAGTAGCTCGGCTTCTACGGAATGCAGGGCTATGGTCCAGATGACCAGTATGTGGAAGCCATGGGTAGTGCGAATCCAGGGAAACATGGCTTGGTCGGGAAACATGAAACCTGCCCCTCACGGCACTGTGCCATGTCAGACCAGCATGAGGGCCGGTTTCTCAATCAGCTTCTTTACCTGAGTCAGGAATTCCGCACCCACTGCTCCATCGACCACGCGATGATCGCAGGAAAGACCAAGATCAAGGCGGAGCCCCGGCAGAATCTCGCCATCAACCACCACGGGTTTTTCCACAATGCCCCCGACAGAAATGATGGCAGCCTGGGGTGGGTTGATAATGGCATCGAATGACTGGATTCCATGGGCACCCAGATTGGAAACCGTGATGGTGCCTCCATCAAATTCGTTTGGGAGGAGTTTGCCTTCGCGGGCCCTGGCAGCGAGATCCTTCACTTCCCGGGAAATCTGCAACAGAGATTTTGCCGCCGCATTTTTTACCACGGGGGTTACCAGGCCGTCTTCAACTGCAACAGCTACCGCCACCCCGATTTCTCCATATTGAAGAATGTGATCGCCCCCAAAGGTAGCATTTACGCTCGGAACAGCCTGCATTGCTCCGATGACCGCCTTGAGAACCAGGTCATTTATTGTGTATTTGTTCCCATGGGTAGCTTCTGCCTGAAGATTGATCTGGCGGCGAATTTCCATGAGTGGCGCAGCGTCTGCCTCCGTGTGAAGATAGAAGTGCGGGATTGTGGTCTTCGAGGTGAGAAGGCGTTCCGCGATAATGCGCCGGAGACTCGAAAGCTCTATTCGCTGATCGCCCACCCCCAGAGCGAATCCTGATTCTTCGGCAGGAGCAGGAGTCGGAGCAGGAGTCGGAGCGGGAGCGGGAGCGGGACTTGAAAGGGAGGCGGGGCCCGCAGGAGCAGAATCTACCGCAAGTGCTGCCTCCACATCCTTTTTCACAATACGACCGCCCGGGCCGGAGCCCTTAAGTCCCGAAAGGTCCACCCCCTCTTGTTCTGCTATCTTCCGAGCCAGCGGGGATGCCTTGACGCGACCGGAAGCAACGGAGGTTACAGGGGAATCCTGAGGGGGAGACTCTGGGGGGGATGAAGGTATTGATGCCGGCACATGTTCCGCTGCCTCCACTGGTTCGGGGTCTGCCAATGGAACTTCGGTGACGGGCTCGGGGTCTGGAGCCGGGACCTCATCATTCGAACTGTCAGAAGATGGTGCGGTCTCACCCTCTTCTCTCAAGACCGCGAGAGTGGCACCAACCTCGGCCTTGCCTCCCTCCTCAATGAGGATCTCGGAGAGAATCCCCTCATCAAAAGCCTCCATTGCCATGGTGGCTTTATCAGTCTCTATCTCAGCAATCTCATCGCCGATTTCCACCTCGTCGCCGACGCTCTTGAGCCAGCGCACTACGGTGCCTTCGGTCATGGTATCCGAGAGCTTGGGCATTTCGATATGCGTTGCCATTGGTCGATTCGTGCAAGGTGTTGCGGATGGGGGCGACCCCGGTCAATAATGGACCCCGGGAGTTTTTCAAGGCCAACGGGAGCCTTTTGCCATCAGCGGAAGTTGGTATTCGGGGCTCTCTCTCGACAATAAACGGGCTCCCCGGTTAAAGGGAGCCCGTAGAAAATCGTTATTCGCAGCCGATTAATTATCTTCCGGGGCCAACTCCTTCATCGTCGGAATAAGGCCCAGGTGCGGTTCTCCACTGGCTCCCTGGCTGGTCGCGCGTCGCAGGATCTGACTGCTGACTGTGCCTCCACAATCCGTATCAGCACAATAGAAGGACCCCCCCGGGGTGCACCTTACTGCCTTTCGCACGGTTTTCACAACCGGCCGCCGCACCTTGACGGTTTCACCTGGGCCACCCTTCGGACCAGGGTCGGCAATGACCTCTTCCTCAATCCACTCTACCTCCTCAATTTCAACATACTTCTTTGAGGAGCATCCGTTGCAGCTCAGGCCGCAGGACGAGAACATCAGGGCTAAACCAAGGATCGCTGGGATGAACGCGAGTTTTTTCATAGGAGGATGAGATGCTAGGTCCCTAACCGAATGATGCAAACAGAATTTCCACAGCCCTTGGAGGCCCTCGATGGCAAGTTGATTATTGGGGATATTGAAGAGAACCCGGGTTCCTCTTACGCGATTGTCAGAACCTGCTCAACCACCCTGCGGGCACTGGGGAGCTGTTCATCTTCAATGTGGTGCGAATAAATTGCCGGGGCATCGATGCTGCAAACCCTCTTAACGGGAGCATCAAGGTGGTCAAAGGCGTGTTCCTGGATAAGAGTTGCGATCTGGGAGGATACTCCGTTAAAGGGCTTTGACTCATCAACCAGCACTGCCCGGTTGGTCTTCACCACGGAATTGATGATCGCCTCCTGGTCAAGGGGCCGGATCGAGCGCAGGTCCAGAACTTCCGCGGAAATTCGGTGCTCGCCGGCCAGAGTCTCTGCTGCCTCCAGCGCGTGCAGTACCGAGCGGCCATGGGCAATGAGGGTAATATCGGTTCCATCGCGCTTGATGTCTGCCTTGCCGAGCGGGACGAGATGCTCCCCTTCCGCGGGGTCGGGTACGGGGCCCGTGTTTCCGTAGAGCTTGGTGTTCTCCATCACAAACACCGGGTCATTGTCGCGGATAGCCGACTTCATCAACCCCTTGGCGTCGGCGGGCGTTGCAGGAGCGCAGACCTTGAGACCGGGAAAAGCGGCGAAGAGGCCCTCCGGGCAGTGGGAATGAGTTGCCCCAACATTAGTGCCCCCGTTTGCCGGACCCCGGACGACAATGGGAACATTGATCTTGCCCCCGGCCATGTAGCGGACGCACCCGGCATTGTTGACAAGTTGGTCAAAAGCTACCGAGTGAAAGGACCAGAACATGAGCTCCATCACGGGGCGCACTCCCAGCATCGAGGCACCAACGCCCATTCCAATAAAGCCAGCCTCTGAGATTGGGGTGTCAACTATGCGCCTGCTTCCCCATTTGTCCCACAACCCCTCGGTGACCTTGTAGGCTCCGTTGTATTCGGCTACTTCCTCGCCCATGATTACGACGTTTTCGTCGTGGGCAAGCTCTTCATCAAGGGCCTCACGGAGAGCGTGTCGGTAGAGTAGTTCCCTCATTATTCTCAGGGGCCTTTAATCGTTAAAGAAGTGGCGTCCGGTGTTTCCAGCCTCGGTATCCTCGTCCACTTCCCAGTAGACGTCGTGCTGGATGTCCTCAACAGTTGGGGCCGGGGAGTTCTCTGCAAACTTTATGGCTGCCGCGGTTTCCTTGGTTGCCTCCTTCTCCAGGGCCTTGGCCTCTTCCTCGGTAAGGTGCCCTTCCTGAATCAGGCGGCGTTCCCAAAGGCGAATGGGATCATGGTGAGTCTTGTAGCGCGCGATTTCCTCTGGCGTGCGATATTTATCCGCGTTCGCATCCGCAACTGAGTGACCATAGTAGCGATAGGTCTGGATCTCGAGGAGGCTTGGCCGGTGCTCCTTTCGAGCCCGCTCCATCGCAATGTGGGTTTTAGCGCGAACCTCATACAGGTCCTCTCCGTTAATCAGGTCCCAGGCCATGTTGTAGGCTTCTGCCCGCTGGGCAAGGCAGTCGCGATAGGCGCTTGAGCGTGTCTGGGAGGTGCCCATTGAGTAGCCATTGTTCTCAATGATGTAGACGACCGGAATTTCAAAAAGCGCGGCGAGATTCATCGATTCGTGAAACGCACCCTGATTAATCGCTCCGTCACCCAGAAAGCAGAGCGCGCATCCTGACTCACCTCGATACTTCAGGCCATAACCCAGGCCCAGGCCCAGGGGAGTCTGACCTGCTACAATCCCGTGGCCGCCCCAGAAGTTCTTATCGGGAGCAAAGAAGTGCATTGAGCCCCCCTTCCCCTTCGAGCAGCCGGTAGCTTTGCCGAAGAGTTCCGCCATGCATTCTTCCATGCTCATGCCCACAGCAAGGGCATGCCCATGATCTCGATAGGCNGTGATGACGTGATCATGCTTTCCCATCAGGGAGACTGTTCCCACCGCNACCGATTCCTGACCTATGTAGAGATGAAGAAAGCCNCCCATCTTGTCCTTCTGGTACTGACCCAGGGCAAGATGCTCAAAGCGACGGATTCGCACCATCGTNCGATAAAAGTCGACCTTTTGTTCCGGGCTNAGATNGCGGTTCACCGGCGAACTGGAGAAATCCATCGCAGCAAATGGTGGCTCGGCGGGAGGGTCCTGCATAAGGGTGGTNNCTGGCCGTGCATAGCCGGCAGGCNCATTGCGGGCAAGAGTTAAGGTCTACCTGAGCTTGGAGCNGCTCCATGCGTCAACTTGGCCCTGCTGGNNCCCCACTGGCTNTGACCAAGGATAAACAGGCCNGTAAACACTAGGCTTGCAACCAGCGAGCCCCTGAGAAAGGCCCAGGCCGGNANGTATCCNGGGAGACCTGTTGTCTGCGATTGCAGAAAACCNGACCATGTTTTCGGGTATTCAGGCAAAATGATCCAACTCCCNGTGTTGGTGGCCAGATAGAAGAGAAGNGCCGATCCTGCGGAGCCACCAAGGATGGTTNCCCANCCCTTTCCNCGNAGNGCCATTCCCACCCATGCAGTGAGGCCAAAGCCCGCAATGATTATAACAATGTGAAAGTCCCAGCTNATCCCCTGTCCCTGGTGGCTCAGCAGGTAGGACAGAAACCATGCGACGGCAGGCAGCCACATCCAACGGAATCCCATATATGCTGCAACGCAGAAAAAAACTGCAGGAAGCGGGCTGAAGCCGGGGAGTAGACCCTGAAGCTTTGGAGCAACGAGGCTGAAGCACACCAGTAGTGCGACNAGGAGAATTGCCGGAGCNTGACGCTTCACNTCTTTCACGTATACNNCTNGGTNGGTCTCTGCACGGAAATTATTGAGCGATCGNTTNGTTTCTTTTTGAGGTTTGNTTAAAGAAGGTACTTTTTTTGAAACCTCNATTTATTCTTCTTAATNGAGCGAATAACAGTCCGGAAAAAGNGTTCCCCGCATNGNATGCCGGTGTTCCACGGTGGGAATAGCCGGGGAACAAAAGCGGGGGACGGCTTCGTGTTGGTCAGAGTTTCTTGCTGTGCACGGTAATGCTCAAACCGCTCGCATGGTTCTCCCAGCTTTTTGCCATGTTTTCCACGGCCCTTGCGGGGAGGGGGCCGGGGAGGTAAGTNTTTTCTGTGAACGACAGTGAATACATGCGCCGCGCACTGTCATTAGCGGCACAGGGGGTTGGGCTGACCAGTCCGAATCCACCGGTAGGAGCAGTCATTGTGCGGNACGGCAGGCAAATTGGATCCGGGTGGCACCGTGGCTCCGGTCACCCNCACGCCGAGATAGAAGCGCTTGAGGATNTGAGATCCCGCCATGGGGATGANGCGGCGCGTGGAGCAACCATCTACATCACGCTGGAGCCGTGTTCAACGCACGGGAAAACCGGTCCCTGCACTGCNGCCCTGATCCGTGCCGGACTGGGGAGGGTGGTAATCGGAGCNCAGGACCCCAATCCNGCTCACGGTGGAGCTGCAGCAGGAATTCTGGAAGCNGAGGGGATTGAAGTTCTGGAGGGNATCGAGGAGGCGAGTTGTCANTTGCTGGTCCGGCCCTTTGCCAAGGTGCAGAAGACAGGGCTTCCGTGGGTGATCGTTAAAAGNGCGCTGAGNTTGGACGGAAAAATTACNAGGGAGCCCGGTGAGGGGCAGTGGCTCAGTGGCACCAACTCGCGGAAAGACGTCCAGNTGCTACGCGCCGNGGTGGACGCGATATTAAGCACNGGAAAGACCGTGCGGAGCGATAACCCACGTTTTACAGTGCGGGGTGATTATGCAAAAAACGNGAAAATCCAGCCATGGCGAGTTATCTTGACATCAAGCNATTNNGGGGTTCCCGACGACGCTGAGGTTTTAACGGANCCCTTTTCTGAGCGGACNCTCGTATTTAAGGGCCGGCGGATAGAGTGCGTCTTGAGGGAGTTGGTCAGCGATTACGGGGTGGTGAGCCTTATGGTCGAGGCNGGAGGGGGNCTGGTGGGCCAATTACTGGANGAGGGATGGGCCGATGAGGTNGTCCTCTACCTCGCGCCNNTGCTCACCGGTGGTCCGGTTCCCGCGAGCGGAGGAGAGGGGGCGACCGATTTAAACCANCGGATCCGNCTGTCGGAATCCCGTTTCAGGCGCATTGATAACGATGTGNGGCTCCGGGCCNTTCTGNGTGGTGCNGGCGAAAGTCCAGGGNNCGAGGCGGACTGATTGNCNGGTTCCAGNAGAANATCCTCCNGGGGNCTNAATACTATNTTTATAGTAATATGGATTTCCTGANTGNACCNACGGNGCAGCTAGANAAATTCCGGNGGCNGATGGGTGGGGGNNAGANGGGNGAGGCAGGAAGACGAAATAAGCCAAAACCCTTAAATTCAGGGGGGAAGGTGCACATTTTTGCGAGGCTCAGGGGGNCCTTTCTCGCCGACTCTTTTCNAGCCAGATGGAGAGCANGGCAATGTCNGCNGGGGTAATTCCACTTATCCTGGCAGCNTGNCCGAGGGTCTNGGGGCNNATNGCGTTGAGTCGCTGCTGAGCCTCTCGCTTGAGGCCNTGNATAGAGTTGTAATCGGTTTCCGGCGGAAGGGCCCGGGATTCCTGGCGGGACATTCTCTCCACCTGCTGGCGTTGCCGCAGGATATGACCTTCGTATTTAAAGTCGGTTTCGANCAAGGGCCAGAGTTCCACGGGAAACTTCTCCAAAAACGGGGCGGGGAGATCGCGCCAGCTATTTTCTTCCCGCCTGAACCAGTGGTCGAGCTTGATTCCTTCGTGGTTGGTCTCGCGCACGAAGCGAGAAGCAGTTTCCAGATGCTCCAATTTAGCCTNAACNTGGNCNCTTCNGGANTNACAGCACAGTCCAAAATCATGGGCGAGGGGCGTAAGGCGTTGGTCNGCATTGTCCTGGCGGAGTAGCAGGCGGTATTCAGCGCGGCTGGTAAACATTCGGTAGGGCTCCGTACACCCCTTGGTCACGAGATCGTCGATCATGACCCCCAGGTAGGCTTGGTCTCGTGAAAGGATAAGGGGTTTGTTGCCGAGGACCTTGAGAGCCGCATTTGCTCCCGCGAGGAGACCCTGGCCTGCGGCCTCTTCATAGCCGGAAGTGCCATTAATCTGACCCGCAAAATAAAGGCCCTCAACATTCTTTGTTTCGAGGGTGGGGGTNAGCTGGGTGGGTGGGCAGTAATCGTATTCAACGGCGTAACCNGGGCGGATAATTTCNGCCTTTTCCAGACCTCTGATGCTGCGGATAAAGGCAAGCTGTACCTCGTAGGGCAGGGAGGTGGAAACACCGTTAACATAGTATTCCCTGGTGTGGCGGCCCTCAGGCTCCAGAAAGATCTGGTGCCGGTCCTTGTCGGCAAACTTAACNACTTTGTCTTCGATTGAGGGNCAATAACGCGGTCCGATGCCCTCAATCTGACCGGAATACATCGCGCTATATTCCAAGTTATCGCGTATCTCCTTATGGGTTTGGGGGTTGGTCCAGGTGATCCAGCAGGGGAGNTGTTCCACGTGGAACCNTTCATCAGCCCAAGAATTTAAGGTAAAAAGATCATCAGGNCCNCTCCTTATNGTGTGNGACATNTAACTGAAGAGNGGAGGAGGGGAATCCCCGTCCTGCCTNTCGCACGCNGNNAGGTNCACGGAACGTCCATTCAGGCGACAGGGAGTGCCGGTTTTAAAGCGTTCCACCTCAAAACCAAGATCTACCAGGGACTCGCTGATGGTNGAAATGGTGTCNCCCATGCGGCCCCCCCGCTCATTTCGCTTTCCGACNTGCATAAGCCCCCGCATGAAGGTCCCAGCGCTTAGAACCACGGTNTTTGCGCGAAGCTCAAACTGAAGGTTGGTCTGGATACCAGTNATGGCACCTCCAGANAGTAANAGGCGGGAGGCNTTGCCTTGGTGGAGGTCGATACCGCTGGTNGACTCGAGGAGGTGCTTGATGCGNAANTGGTAGGCCTTCTTATCNCACTGAGCCCGCGGCGCGCGGACGCTNGGGCCCTTNCCTGAGTTCAGNAGCCGCCATTGGATGGCGGTGGCGTCAGTATTCAGGCCCATGGCGCCACCAAGGGCATCAATTTCCCNGACCATNTGACCTTTTCCCAAACCCCCNATCGCGGGGTTGCAGCTCATCTGNCCANCGGTGTCNAGNTTCTGAGTNAGAACCGCGACCTGGCAGCCCAAACGGGCCGCCGCCAGCGCGGCCTCAACCCCAGCGTGGCCGGCACCAATGACGAGGACATCGTATTGTTTTGGATAGCGGAACATCGGTTGTTTCCAAGGGCGGGGAAACTAGCAGCCCAAGCACGAAATTCAAGGGCGCCGGAACGCCATAACATTTAGTGCATCTTGATGTCTTTTCCTCAAGGGGCCCGTTCCACGTGGAACAGACGAGACGAGGCGAAGATTTTTTAGCGTGGAACCACGCCCAAACCGCACACAAGGCACTTATAACCAACAAGTTACGATATAACAGGAGTCACCCGCGAGAGATGCTCCATTTCCAGGGACAGGAGCATCTTTAGTTGGGGCAATTCAAATGAGCCTTGGCGACCGTGAGGAACCTGTTGCGTGCGAAGGCGTGGTCTACAATGGGCTCCGGATAATCGTCACCGAGGTTGATTCCAGCCAGAGTGAGGATGTCAGGCGGAGCCAACCATGGGTTATGGATATAACGTGCGGGCAGGCTCGAAAGCTCGGGAAGCCAACGGCGGACGTAGTTGCCATCGGGGTCGAATCGCTGTCCCTGGGACACCGGATTGAATACGCGGAAGTAAGGCTGGGCGTCACAACCACACCCTGCGGACCATTGCCAGCCAGCGTTGTTCTGAGCCCAGTCGCCATCCGTCAGGTAACGCATGAAATGAGCTTCACCTCTGCGGTAGTCGAGCAGCAGGTGCTTGCAGAGAAAGCTGGCCGTGATCATCCGGGCTCGTCCGTGCATGAACCCGGTTTCGGTGAGTTGCCTCGCTGCCGCATCAATTACTGGATAACCGGTGCGTCCTGATACCCACGCCTCCCATGCTTCCGGATCATCCCTCCAAGGGAAGTTGGCCCATGCGGGCCGGAAGGGAGCCTGAAGCAGTTCGGGCCGATCCCAGAGTGACGAGTAGGAAAAATCGCGCCAGATCAGCTCCGTTAAAAAGCGTTCTGCAGATTCAGTCGGCTTTGTGGTGCTCAATTCCCGGACGGCCCACCAGACTGAGCGGATGGAAAGAGTTCCGAATTTGATATCTGCTGAGAGCCGGCTGGTGGCGTTCTCCCCCAGCTGGTCTCTTCCGTGGGCATAGTCGGCCAGATACCCTCTAATGAATTCTGCCAGGCGCTTCTGGCCAGCGGCTTCCCCTCCTTGCTGAATGTTCGGGTTCACGGGGATACCGAGCTGCGCCAGGGCAGGGATTTCCCCGGCGCTGGCCAGAGCGGCCCGGGGCACGGGTCCCAAGTCCCGGGGAGCAGGGAGTGGCCTGGGAATGGCCGCCTCTTTGCGGAAGGCCCGGGAAAACGGCGTGAAGACGGAGTAGGGGTCTCCCTTGCCGGTACGGAGATGTCCTGGTGGGTGAAGCGTTTCCCCTTCGTACAAATCGAAAGGCACGGCGAGGTCCCTGGCGATTCCTGCATCACGGACGCGCCCAAAAGGCTCCACCCAGCGATAAGCAACCACTCTGGATACATTCCAAGCCGCGACAATTTCCGGAATCACCTTTGAGCTTCTGCCGGAAAGGCAGACGAGCTTGCTTCCGACAGAGGCAAGATTTTGAGAGAGTTCGTTGACGCTCTCGAGCAGGAACTGCATCCGGTGGGGTAGCTTCCGCGCCCTCTGGGGATGGAAGAAATAAGGGTCGAAAACAAAGACGGGAATGACCTCTCCGTCTGCCGCGGCTCTTATCAGGGGCTCATGGTCGGCAATCCGAAGGTCTTTTCCCCTGAACCAGACAAGGGTTCTGCTGCGGCGGCTCATTTCCGTTGGTCGCGGTGTTCTGCGGGCGTTGACCCAAAGCGAAAAGAGATGGCCGCGGCACGATAGTTGAAGGTTGTCCGTAGTTGTTGGGCAACCAGAAGCCGGTTGAGCACTCGACCCAGAATCCTGAATGGAAGGGCATAGTAGACTCGGTCCTCCATCACCGTGCAGCCGTTCTGCTCCGAAAAGCGATGCTCATGCCACCAAGCCCGATAGGGGCCCCTGGTTTGGGAGTCGACAAAATGTCGCTTGTCTTCCCAGCATTCGATACGCGTGCGCCACCCGATGGGGATTCCGAATACCCGGAGACGATATTCGATAGTTGCGCCAGCTTTTAATAAGGAGTCCGCCCGCTGGATCGTGAAATTCATCTCCGGGGGGGTCAGCAACCCCAGGTTGCCTGGCTTGGAAAAAAATCTGAAGACGGAGTCAAGTGGGGCATCCAGTATCGTCCGGGTTGACAGGAAGGTGTCAGGCCGACGTTGTTTGAGGTAGGCGGGGTCATCAATTAGTGGTTGAGTATTGATCCTGCGCAAGGTTCCGATGTGGACGTCGCCGGGACCAAGCAGATCTCGTAAAGCCTCGTCGATATCCTGGAAACGGAAGCGATAGCCGTGTGCATCGGCTTTGTCAGGGTAGCACTTCTGGCTGGCACATAAGCTCTCGGCAGCTTGACCAAGGAGCGTGCGGAGCGCTGCCGGTGGGGCGCGAAAGAAGGCAGGCTTACGCATGGCTTTCCCTAGTGCCCGGGCCAATTCCCGGTGTTTCACAGGCGCTGGCCCAACGATGTTGACCGGGCCGCTGAGCTCGGGTTTCTCGAGAGTTGCGAGGATCATTTCGATACAGTCATGGAGGTGTATCCAGGGGACAAACTGGCTGCCGCTACCGAGAGGGCCACCAAGCCCAAACCTGAATGGCAGCGCCATTTGTTTCAGGGCCCCGCCTCCATGCCCCAAGACAATTCCGGTCCTCAGGCAGACCACCCGGGTTTTTCGGGATGAGGCCTGCATGGCCGCTTGCTCCCAGTCCTGGCACAACCTCGCCAGAAAGTCCGAAGACGGGGAGCTCTCCTCGCCGAGTCTTTCTTCTCCCCTGTCTCCATAGTATCCAACCGCGCTGCCGGAGAGAAGGACGGCTGGGGGAGGCTCCGCCTGCTTGAGAGCCCTCACGAGACGGGCGGTCAGCAAAACGCGACTATCAACAAGAGCCTTCCGCCGGGCCGGGGTCCATCGCTTGCCGAAGATGGGCTCTCCCGCAAGATTGATAACCGCCTCGCATTTGCTCAGGGTGGAGATAAGGGATGATTCGTCAGCGTCTATCGGGAGCAACTCGACCTCTTCGCCAAGTTGCGCTCTTGCGAGTCCGGGGGAGCGAACCCAGGCCACGACAGAGTAGCCCTGGCGATGCAGGGCGAGGACGAGGGCCCGCCCAATGAAACCAGTTGCGCCTGTCAGGAAGACTCTCATCGAAAGCTTGAGAGGACTATGGACGCTATTGACGGAGCGTCAAATTCCAGCCCACGCCTTGAAAAAAAGAGCCGTCCTGAGCGGGAATATCGGAGCTGTGTTCAATGCCCGAGGAGATCCGTACGGGTAAAAAGGGGAACGACAGTGAAGCCCCGCTCCTCCAAGGCCTTGCGTCCACCCTCCTCTCGGTCGAAAAGGACAAAGGCGAAGAGGACTTTACCCCCTTCCGCCTCGATAGCCTCGATAGCCTTCAGGGTGGACCCCCCTGTGGTAATGACGTCATCAACAACAACAACCGCATCGCCAGCAGAAAAGTTTCCTTCGATTCGGCGTCCCGCGCCGTACTGTTTAGCTTCCTTCCGGACGGTGAAAACCTGAAGAGAATCATCTGGCTGCTGGCGGGCGGATTCCATCCCGATTGCAAGCGAGATAGGATCTGCCCCCAGGGTCATGCCGCCAATGGCCGCCGCGGACAGTCCGGATTCGGACAACTGTTTGCGGACAAGTGCCCAACCCTCTTCGCCGATAAGGCGGGCACCCCGGGAGTCGAAGCTGGTGACCCGGCAATCGACATAGAGATCGCTTTTTTTTCCAGAGGCGAGGGTGAACTCGCCTGTGCGGACAGATTTATCGAGGAGAAGTTGCTTAAGCTCTGCGTGAGTGTCTTCGGGCATCGGATTCGTGTGCTTGTGGAAAGCAGAAAGAACAGGATGAGGCGAGAGGGAATTACCTCCCTTCGGAATGAAACTGAGGGCCCCTCTTTTTCATCCGGCCATCACGGTGCCATTTACTGCAGATACAATCCGTGCTTTTAACGCAAAAGAATCGTTTGGGAACGGGAAACAATCTTGATTCAAAGATAGTTTAGTCTTTAGGGCATGCGGAGGAAAGGCGAGCTAGCCAAGTGACAGAAACCCCTTAAACCAAGGAGAAGAAGATGCCGTTAACTTATATTTATAATAAACCAACCTGTTGGTTTGTGGCAAAACAGTCTTTTCCGAGAGGTAATCGCGCAGATTTGTTGAGACGCTGCCTTTGTGAGAAGGGCCTCGAATCGAAATCGAGAGGGAGGGAGGAGTTCTGATAAATTTCTAGCGGATATTGGCCGGGTTCATTTAGCTGTGTCGGCTATGAAAACGGGAAGACTCGCACTTTTGGCAACTTGGATGCTGACAATGCCTCTGCCTGCCCAGGTTTATTATGGGGAGGTGGGGGATCGTGGAACCCATCAGGATTATACCGAAGGTGGGAGCAGGGCGGGGATAGGGTCGGCCTCCTATGATTACTGGATTTCGAATGGCCCATGGAATGCCCCGCCCGCTTCGGGCTTCGGAGATCAGAGCTGGGACAATGAGGGGGCGGTTCTTTTGGCATTTAATCCCTACACGGGAGAAGTGTTCACGGAGATTGCCCAGAACCACCAATATTTTAACCCGCGGGGGCGGTATAACGGGGGCGGGCATGCCAGCCTGGGGACGGCGGAGGCCTTCAAGGCCGCTGGGGGAACTTATCCGACCGCAGCAAATAATCCCCTGCCGGCCGGTGCCATCTTGGAAGACACCATTGCCTTTACAACCGAACTCCGGCCCAATGGCGCCGGGAACTGGGTTGTGGGAATGTATGCCCAGGCCTCGGCCGATGGCGGGGTGCTGGGCGAGTTTGATCCGGGGCACGCTGGGATTAGCAGCTATAACCCCCACTTTCTCCCGGCTGGAGAAGAGGTTGGAATCTCGGGCAGTTTCGACGGAGAGGATATCCGGGTTTACTGCGGCTATATTGGCTGGGGCGGGGCCGCCTGGATGGGCCAGTTTGGAGGTGCCGGCGAAAGGGGGATAGGATTTGAGATAGATGGCTACCGTGGCTGGGTGAGAATCAATATTTCCGGGGATCGCTCCGGGCTTATCCTAAAGGAGTACTATTTCGAAGGGGCAGCCTTTAGCCGGCTCCCGGCTGAATATGGGTTCTGTGTCTCGAGCATGGATGGCGGAGATACCTTGGATTTCAGGTGGAATAGTTTTACCGGCGAGGGCTATTCAATTGTGAGCACGGAAGACCTTTCCGCCAATCCGGACCCGGAAAACTGGGCCACCGTTACTGGGCTTGAAAACCTTAACGCTACTCCGCCGATCAATAATCACGCGCTCCGGAGGCCACCCGGGCCACAGCGTTTTTTTTCGTTAATAGCCGGTCCGGCGCCTCCCTTGTTCTCAGACGATTTTGAATCCGGAGTGGGGGACTGGACCACGGTCATAAATGATCCCAATGGCAATACGCGGTGGGAGCTTGGAGTTCCCGCCGGGAGCACGGGGCCCTTGACCGGGGCCGGCGGATCGGCCAACGCCTGGTCCACCAATATTGGAGACTATGGGCCGGGATCTGATATAGCCCTTCGTTCGCCTGAGATAGACCTTCGAGGGGCGCAGGGGGCCGAGCTGACCTTTGAAGCCTTCCGGGACGCCGACGGATTTGGAGATGGGGCCGCGGTCCGCTTCCTCAGGGCCTCAGACCGGCAGCAACTTGGAAACGACGTGCCTCTTGGCATGGAATCGCTGGACAACGATTACACGAGGCAGCGAATAGAGATTGCGCCGGAAGCTCTGGGCGAAAACATTGTCATTGAATTCAACTTCATCAGTGACGGCAGCGAAGACGCCTTTAGTGGCCTGACCATTGACAACGTCGTGGTGGAGCTCCTCGGGAAAGAATAACCGGGTGCCAGGAGAGAGGCCCAAGCAATTATACCTTTGCTTCAAGACAATTAGGGTGCTCCCTACTTTGCCCCCTTGCGGCACTCGGCAAGAACACAAAGGGCATAGCCTGTTCCGTAGGCGTAGTGATACTCGTAGAGCGGATAATCCCACCAACACCCATTCTTTTCTTGTTTAGAAAGCATAATTTTCGCGTAGTGCTGATAATAAACAGACCTGTCGGTTTCTGCAAGAAGGGCGATGCAGTCCATGGCGTAGTAATGTCCATAGAAATAGAAATAGCCGGAATTGGCGAAGTGTGTGGAATGGGGCCTGGGCCTCTTTCGCGCTATGTCGACCCATCCGTTCCGGAGGATGAGGCGATCAAGCCACACCTTGAGGATTTCGTCGGTGGGTGCTGGATCTCCCCAGACCCGGCGGGCTGCATTACAGGCCGGCGAACGACAGAGCGACCCCCCGGGTCGGTTGATGCTGTAACGAGGCCGGTAGCGATGACCATTGGAGTATACGTAGGCAAAATCGGGCGTTTGCTGCCTTTTCAGGAAGGCGAGGCCTCGGGAGAGCTCCTTTGGGGGTAGCTCAAGGCCCATGACGTCCTTGCCCTTGCGAAATGCCATCATAACCGTGGCCGTGGTGAAGCTGGTGGGTATTCCGGTCGGTTTGCGGGTTGCCTCATCAAAGTCGTAGTAGCCCCATCCGCCGTTGACATCCTCGTAGCGCTGGAGGCGCTGGACTTGTGTCTGCGCGAGGTTTTTCAGGGCCGACTGCCTGGCATCGTCACCCTCCCGGTAACGATAGAGTTCAGCTAGGGCCTTGATCCCGTAGGAATGTCCCCAGACGTTATACATCGTATCAACTGTACCACGACGAAGGCGTGGCAATTCCTTCAGGAACCAGGCTTCGGCTTTCTCAATGGCCGCCACAGTTGCCGGACGGCGATCCTTTGAGAGAAGCAATCCCTCGAGGGCGAGGCCGGTTGACCCAGCCCGGAATGCGTGGTGGGCCCCGGGAATCGGGGCAGTAATGTTCAGGCCCTTGGTCATCGTTGCGGAACCCCAGGACCCATTCTTATTTTGACTTGATATCAAGAAGTCTACTCCCCGGGCAATTGAAGTATCGATCGTTTTGCGGGAAATAGGCTCAATATCCGGAAGAGGAGGCAGCTCTGAGAGCCAAGGTTTCTGGTCGGAAACCTTCGTCTCGGATTTCGGGGCGTCCTGAGCCGCAGCAAAGGCCAGGGTGAAGACGCCGAGCAAAAGGAAAAAAGCAGGCATGGCGCGGAATTACTTCTTCTCTGCGGCCTTCGGAGCTGGCTCGTCAGGAGTTATGATGACTTGGCCGGCCTGCAGGCCTGAAAGAACCACAATCATCCCGCTGGATTCCGCCCCAACGGTCACGGGGGTCGGGGTTTCCTTACCATCCTCTCCCTTCACCTTGACGGTATAGGTTCCGTCGGCTTCTTCGCTCAGCGCCTTTGAGGGTATTGCCAGGCTGTCCCCTTCATTCCCGGTGGTAATCTTGCCCTTTCCCTTCATCCCGGGCACAAGATGGAGCCCCTCCGGCGCATTATGTATCGCCAACAGGACATGGTATTTACCATCAACTGCAGGGTGGGTAGCCACTTTGGCAACCTCAACCGCAAGACGGGATCGTGCAGAGGAGACAGGGGCGACGTATCCCTTCTGCCCCTCCTTGAGCTTGGAGGCTGCGATTTCGTCCACGAAGGCGTCCAATTGTATCTTGGCGTCGTTGGGAATCAGGGAGGCAAAAACCACCTTCGGGGGGATTTTCCCTCCAACCTTCATGAATTTGGCAGCTGCCACCGGATTCCACCGCCCATTACCAATTTCCCCATGGTAAATGCGCCCATCACTGTCGGCCTTGATATCCATTTCGGCACGATCCCTCTTCAGATCGGCCGACTTTTCATCTGCCCTCTGGTCATCGACCCGCAACTTCTTCACATCAAGGCGTTTTTGTTGGAGTGCGGACGGCAGGGTTTCGCGGGCGGTTTTCCAGGCCACCTCTGCATCCTTAAGAGCTTGTTCCTGGTCGATCGCAGAGCGGGGAATGGTAACTTCCAAGCTTCGCTTGGTAGAGAGCTTGGCGGACTTAAGCCGGAATTCGGCTGACTCAACCGCATAACGCTGACGCTTCAGGATGATTTCCTCGGTTTCTTCCGTGAGGTCGTCTTCCTTGTACATCTTGAGGAGTTGATTCAACTCTTCGGTGGCGGATTCCAGATAGCGCTCGGCGCTCTGGAGGCTGCGCTTCGCCGACTCTTCCTGGAGGGGGCGGCTGACCTCCACGAAATATCCGTGGTCGTCCTTGGCGCGCTTGTAGGCCAGTTCTGCAGTCTGCAGTCGCCAAGGCGTGGTTTTCTCGAGGTTGGCCAGCTCAAGTTCGCCGGCGCTCAGGGCCATCTTGCGAGAGGCGGTGGCATCGGCATCATCAGCCAACTGGCGGTCGATCCCCTTGGTGTCCACTACTACGACTGGACTGCCCTTTTTTACCTTGGCGCCCTGTGCGACCAACTCCTTTATCGTGAAGTCGGCCCAGGCCTTTGGATCAATTTTCAGGGGATGAGCCTTGTCTGGGAGAAAGACTCCCTCCAGCGACACAGTTGATTTAAAAGGTTTCTTCTCGACCTTGAATTCCCCCGCCATGGCGGCGGGAAGGGCAAGGAGGATGGCGAGCAGTAATTTTGGCGGTTTCATGAGTTGAATTTTTTCTTTTCGGTTCGGCGAGAAGGTCGTCTTTCCTGATAGGCCCCCTTGCGGGCAAGCCAGATTGTGGAACGTTGTTTTTGTTTTCCTTTGTGTGAGGCGGCAACCAGTTCGTGGGAGACATCAAATCCGGCCTGGCGCAGCTTCCGCTCGAAAGAGCCTGGGCCGGCTTGGCAGCAGATGGCCAGAAGACCCCCTTCCTTTAGCGAAGAATGGGCCCGGTGCAAGAAGGACGAGTGAGGAATGCCCTCCCGGGTGGCGACCCCGGCCTCGGGAATGCACGCGTCGGCGTCGAGAAGCATGGCCTGGAACTCTTCCCGGGCCTTCTGCAGGGCGTCTGCCAAACCCTCTCTGCGGATGACTACGCGGGGATCATCGAGTTGCCCTTGGTGGAGGCCGGGCAAGTGCTCGCGATGCCAGGCGGGAAGGCAGGCAATCGGTTCTGCCACTTGAAAAATAGCCTTTTTCTGCAGTAGGGCGCCCCTAAGGGCGGCCAAGGTGTAACCGAGGCCCAGCCCGGAAAGGAGGAGGCGAGGTTGACGGGCACCCCGGAAAGGCTGGGCCGAAAGCAGGCCCAGCTGGGTGGCCGCGTTGTGAGCAAAGCTGCTTTCCAGCTGAACCCCATCCGAATGAAGCGAGTATTCTCCATCATGTTCCACCAGGGAGAGGGGAACACCGTTCGAGGTGGTAGTTTCAGCGAGGGTAAGGGCGGGCTTCACGATGAACCGTTCACAGTGTCGCGAGGATGGAGTGGAATTCTATCCAAAAGTGATCCGTTAGTTGCCGCGGCAATTCGGACCATCGGATTTCCCGCAAAGGTAGCAGGTTTACTTTCTCGGACCATCTGGCTTTCAATTTTTGCACCTCCAAGCTTGTCAGGGTTTTAGCCTTCGAGATAGGTTCCCTCCCCGTGCTTGAGAAATCGTCGCCCCTATCGGAGAAAACTCCATCAGACGAAACATCATGCAGAGGCACACTCGTTACCCCGGGCCGCGTTTCTGCCAACGGGCAATTGCCGAAGGCGGAAAGGAAAATTCTCACCGGGACCATCGGTAGCATCGAAGCCTTTTTAAGGCCGTGGATAATGCTCAAGGCCCCCTGCTCTGAAGAGTGCAGGTGAGGTCTNNAGCAACGGAACANTTTGAATCTTAAAACGCAGAACCAACAATGGCATTTTTGAATGAGAACGACTGGCGGGAAATGTTCAGACTGCGGAGAAGTATCGTTCGCGCTGAACAGGCACTCCGTGAAATTGACCGGACGATCCTGCCAGACGGACTGTGCGAAAGTGATCTTGCTATCCTTGAGCGCTTGGCGCGGAAGGGGGCACGGCCGGTCAATGGACTGGCCCGGCAGGTTGGNCTNACCAGCGGCTCCATGACTTCTGCGGTAAAGCGCCTTCANCGTCGCGGACTGGTGGAAACCCGGAGGGACNTGAAGGACAAACGGGTGGTCTGGGTTTCGGTGACTGCTGAGGCGGAGGAGATCGTGGAGGGCTTTTCGCAANTGAGGGGNGAAGCCNTGGAGCAGGTTTTCCACAAGTGGTCGGAGCGTGAACGCAGNATCCTGATCAGCCTTCTGCGGCGAGCCCGTAATGATGCCGAGCAGGCCCAGGGCGCCGCGGTTCAAACGCCCTGAGNACAANCCGAGNTTGGAGGTGTTAAGGAAGCGTTAATGCTTCTTATGCTCAAAGCCCTGTGGCAGAATCCGGCGGGCCGGAAGTGAGCTGCGGCTCCAGTATCAAAGCATCCCGGAAGCAATTAAGCGGCAGATGCCACCTTGTCTGCTGGAGTTCTGGCACTACCTTGCCGGCCCNGACTCCCTCATGACTACCNTCCTNAATATCCNGATCGTGGTGGCGCTTTTCAACGTCATCATCTTTGTNCACGAGCTGGGACATTTTCTTGCTGCCAGATGGCGAGGGCTTCGGGTTGACCGGTTTCAGATCTGGTTTGGTAAACCCNTATGGAAAAAGGAAGTCAACGGGGTGCAGTATGGGTTGGGCTGGCTTCCNGCAGGCGGCTTCGTGGCGCTTCCACAAATGGCGCCCATGGAGGCGGTGGAGGGAAGGAACCGGGAATCCGGGGAAGAGGAAGAAGAGCTGCCGCCTGTTAAGCCTCTGGACAAGATCATNGTAGCCTTCGCNGGNCCGCTCTTCAGCTTTCTCCTCGCCATTATCTCCTCGCTGGTGGTGATGGGAGTGGGCAAGCCAGAGGTCAGGGTGGAATCGACGGTTATCGGATACGTGGCCAAGGATGGGGCTGCTCATGGCAAGCTACAGGTAGGAGACGAGATCCTGGCCATCAATGGNGCCAAGGTGAACGGGTTCCTGGGCTCCCCTTCATTCGATTCCGTNCGCGAGAGCATCATGCTGAGCGAAGGNGACAAACTGGACTTCCTTGTNCGCNGGGGNGAANAGGAGTTGACCGTGACAACGGAGTTNCAGATCCCAGANACCAGGTGGTGGGAACGGCGAGGAATGAGGGNGGTCGGNATCTGGGNCGAGGGNCGGACTGTGATCGATTCTGTGCTGGAAGGTGGCCCGGCAGATCAGGCTGGCCTCAAAACAGGAGACGAGATCATCTCCGTCAGCGGAGAGCCCCTGCGCAGCTGGCAGCGATTTCAGGAGATCGTAAATGAAGCAGAAAACAGGGAGCTCCAACTTGCGATCCTNCGTGATGGAGAGGAGCAGATGCTCGGAGTCACTCCGCGGAAGCCCACCAATATTGAAGATGCCAAGGTCATGATCGGGGTGGGATTCGGTGACGGAGGCGAATTCACCAAGACGATCCACAACCCTGGGCCGCTGCAACAGGTTGGTGATAGTGTCCGGATGATGTGGGTGACGCTCACAAAGATAGTGTCGCCCACCTCGGATGTTGGGATNCAGCACCTTTCCGGGCCGGTAGGCATAGGCGGCGTGATGTTTGATATGCTGGGAAGCCCCGATGGCTGGCGACAACTTCTCTGGTTCATGGTGCTCTTCAACGTGAACCTCGCGATTCTCAACATGCTGCCCCTGCCGATTCTGGATGGCGGGCACATNGTCCTTGCGACCGGGGAGGTCCTGACGGGGCGCCCGNTCAAGGCTCGCNTGCTTGAGGTGGTGCAGTTCGCCTTTTTCTTTCTCCTGCTTTCNCTCTTTCTCTTCATTACAACCAAGGACATAGGGGACCGGTTCAGGGGNGGAGGNTCGGGCCCGGTGAAGTATGANTGGCCCGAGGCCAGTCCCTGACAGGGGGCGGNGAAGGGGAGANCCCGGAGCGGTTTAGCTTGCTCCNCCGGGGCAATTCCCTGAGCNTAACAGCNGCCGTGAGGAATTTTCTGGCATCCACATCGGTGAACGTCGCGCGGATCACCTACCTGCTGGTGTGCGAACTGGCNGGGATTGGAGTCTCGATGAGCACCAAGGGNATGGGGGAATTTGAAATCCCCCTTGCGATGGGGGTTCTGGCCGGACTGGCGGTGGCGGGCATTATCCTTTTTTGTGAGACATGTATCCGCACCTTCACCTTGCGAGGGCTCACCAATACNTCCTTTGGNATCCTGGTCGGGCTCTTCTGNGCATGGNTGATCACAAGGCTCAATTACCAGGAGGCNGTTGAGAGAATCCTGGTNGGCCTGAATCCNGAACATGAGGCGGAGGCCCTTGATCTCGCCAACTCCATAAATCTTGGCCTGAATGTNTTCCTCTTTGCCAGCCTGGCTTTTCTTGGCGCGGTTCTTGCCATGCGGAGCGGCCGGGATGACTTTGCTTTCATNATTCCCTATGTCCGGTTTCGCCAGGATGCGGCTTCGGGACAACCCTTGCTCCTTGACGCGGACGTTGTCATGGATGGGCGGGTTCCNAGGATTCTGGCCTCCGGGTTTCTCAACGGGCGGCTGATTGTCCCCCGTTTTGTGCTGGATGAACTCAAGGTCCTCGCGGCNTCCCCATCCCTCGGAAAGCGNCAGCGTGGGCAGCGCGGTCTCGACTCCCTGGAGGAGATGCAGGATGACAGCAATATTCAGGTTTCGGTCCATGAGGCGACGGAGGGGGCGGGAGCTGAAGAGATGGGAGCCCGGCTCATCCAGACCGCACGTCTGCTCGGGGCCCGTATTCTGACGACGGATGAGANCCTNACGAAATTAGCCCGCCTGCAAAATGCCGAGGTTCTCAATATCGATGACCTGGGAGACGCGCTGACACCGGCGGTTGTGGTCGGGGAGAAGATTCACCTGGCNCTCGTGCGGGGGGGTAAGGACGANCACCAGGCGGTGGGATACCTTTCGGACGGGACCATGATCGTAGTCAATCAGGCGGTCTCNAAGATCGGGACAACGCAGGATGTNNTGGTTATATCNACCCTCCAGACGGCTGCGGGGCNGATGGTCTTTGCCGAGCTCTATGATCCCGAGGAATCGGGCGCAGGCACCNTGCCAGGACCTGGTGCGCCATGAGCGGGGGCNTGGGNGTCCTACACGCGCTGGTCCACGGAGCGCANCAGGACGTCCCCTATTTCCACGTGTGGGGCNGCCTCAAGGATGTGAAGAACCGCGCGCGCGATGTCCGGGGCCTCAAGCATGCGGGTAGTTTCACGAAGGGTGGAAAGGTCCTCTTCCCTGCCCCGGAAGTAGTCGTTGACGAGAGGGGTGTCCACGAATCCTGGAGAAACGGAGCCGATCTGATGGGGAAGGTTGGCGGCCTTTAATTCGTTACGGAGCGATTCNGTCAGGCCTTTTACCGCGAACTTGGTTGGGGCGTAAAAACCTCCAGTCGGGGGCACACGATGNCCGCTGAGGGAGGAGACGTTGACAATCCGGCCACCGTCCGGAGGCATCATGTTAACCGCGTGCCGGGTGCAGAGCGCTACCGCGCGCACGTTGACCTCCCACATTTCNTCCCATTCCTCTACCGGGCCTTCAAGCAGGCTGGAGAGGTAGGCAACCCCTGCATTGTTGACCAGAATGTCCACGGTNGGAGTCGCCTGCTGCAGAATCTCAAAGGCATGAGCGATACGGTGAGGGTTGCGGAGGTCACAGGAGACCGGGATGGCCTCTTCAGGGATTTTGCCGATTTTACGGCAAAGNCCGAAGACGCGGGCGCCGCGCTCNAGAAGAGCCTCGGCAANGGCATGGCCAATTCCGCTGGANGCNCCGGTGACGACGGCAATTTTTCCGGTCAGGCTGCTCATGGAGGAAGGAGACCAGAGCAGGGTTCAAGTAGTCCAGCCACAAGAGTGTGATTTACGNANTAGANGGCATTTATTGCGGGCAGAAGGAAGATGGATTGCGGCTTTTTTCTTCCGGACTTTGATCATNTGGAGCTTCCTCGCGGCTTGCTTCCAGCGGNTTGCGGCGTATACATCCGCCCATGCGGACATTGACGGGACTGCAGCCAAGCGGAATGCTGCACGTGGGTAATTACTTCGGAGCAATGCGCCCGGCGGTGCAACTTCAGGACCANGGCGAGGCATACTATTTCATTGCCGATTACCATGCCATGACCACGACTCATGACCCCGGCGAGCTAAGGGAGAATGTCCGCGGGGTGGCGGTGGACTTTCTNGCTTGTGGCCTCGANCCGGAAAAGGCGGTCTTCTGGAAGCAGAGCGATATTCCCGAAGTGTGCGAACTTACATGGATTCTCTCCACGGTCTGNCCCATGGGCTTGCTCCAGCGNTGCCACTCCTACAAGGACAAGGTCGCTCAGGGNATTGCGCCCAGCCACGCTCTTTTTGCCTACCCGGTCCTGATGGCTGCGGACATTCTTCTCTTCGACTCGAACCAGGTCCCGGTAGGGGAAGACCAGAAGCAGCACCTTGAAGTCACGCGCGACCTCGTGATCAAGATCAACGAGACCTACGGGGAAGGNACCCTTGTCATGCCCGAGGCGCTGATCCCTGATGAGGTGGCCAAGGTGCCAGGGCTCGATGGNCNGAAGATGAGCAAGAGCTATAACAANACCCTGCCGATTTTCGGGGAGGAAAAACAGCTGCGTAAAACGGTGATGCGGATTGTAACTGATTCTGCTGCCGTCGAGGAGCCCAAGCCAACCGAGGGCTCGGTAATTCTTGAGCTCTACAGGCTTTTCGCCAGNGCCGATGACTACGGCCAGATGGTGGCGGATTTTCAGGCAGGGGGAACGGGCTATGGGGACTTNAAAAAGCGGCTATGGGAGGCATACTGGGAGTTTTTTGCTCCCATGCGTGATCGGCGGGAAGAGCTTCTTGAGCATCCCGATTACGTTGACCAGGTGTTGGCCGAGGGTGCTGGCCGGGCGCGGGAGGAGGCGGAGCGGGTGCTTGCCCGGGTGCGTAAGGCGGTGGGTTTGCAATAACGGAAGATCCTGGGAAAAGCAGCCTGCAGGGCTCACCGAGCATTCTTGAAGATATGGCTATTAAGGGGGTTTAGCCCTCTTTCAGCCTTGATTTTTTGCATTTGACGCCATCGGCGTTTCGTTAGATGTTATCGCCAGAATAACCATCTGAGGAGGATAGTTGTGGAAAGCGATTTATTGCACACGGAAAAGATTCTTGCGGATCGGAAGGTGTTTTTTCTCGATCTCAAGGAGAACGCCCGCGGGAAAGTTGTAAAGATCACGGAAGACGTGTCCGGCAACCGAGACACTATCATGGTGCCCGCAGAAATCCTCGGCGATTTCATTGCGGCCCTCCAAGACATCCAAGCCACCTCGGACTCTGGCGCTGACTCGGACTCTGAATAAGGCCCTCGGGTTCAGGATACCTGCCGGACGCCCTCGTAGAGCACAACGGCTGCGGCAGTGGCGAGGTTGAGGGATCGTATTCCCCTCTCATGCATGGGAACCCGGATGAGCCGGTCGGGAAATGTCTCCAAGACAGATTCGGGGAGCCCTCTTGTTTCACAGCCGCAGACGAGGTAATCCCCCTTACGGAAGGAGATATCCCAGTGAGCTGTTTTTCCCTTGGTTGTGAGGAGCCAGATACGATCGGGGCTGGTTGAGCGGAAAAACTCCTCAAGTGAATCCCAAAGCCTCAGATCCACATCTTTCCAGTAGTCCAACCCAACCCTGCGGACCTGTTTGTCATCGAGGGAGAATCCAAGAGGCTTGACAAGGTGCAGGGTTGAGCCTGTCGCGAGGCATAGGCGGCCAGCCGCACCTGCATTGTGAGGGATTTCGGGGTTAACGAGGACGAGGTTGAACATGACAAAAAAAGCGACCCCGGTTCCGGGGTCGCTGGAAAGAGGGTTTTTTGTTTCCGGGGAGACCTCCCTGTAAGCAGCTAGCTCGCTTCTGCGGCAGCAACATTGACGCGGCGCCCCTTGCGGTCGAAGTAGACGTTTCCTTCTACCAGCGCAAAAATGGTGTGGTCTTTGCCCAGTCCAACGTTTTGTCCGGGATGCCACTTGGTTCCTCGCTGGCGGATGATGATGTTGCCTGCGATGACAGCCTCGCCACCGAATTTTTTCACGCCAAGTCGCTTGCTGCGGGAATCGCGGCCGTTCTTGACGGATCCTTGTCCTTTCTTATGAGCCATGGGATTTGGGGTCTTGGATTACAGCGGGCATTCAGCCAGCGATGCCGGTGATCTCCACCTTGGTAAGAGCCCGGCGGTAGCCTTTGGTCTTATGGTGGCCCTTGCGGCGCTTGAGTTTAAAGGCGATCTCCTTTTTGGCACGAAACTGGTCGAGCACCTTGGCGGTTACCGCGGCCCCCTCAACCAGGGGAGTTCCTACCGTGGTCTTTGACCCGTCATTGAGGAGGAGGACCTCGGCGAAACGAATTTCGCCGTCGACCTCGGCATCAAGCTTTTCAATGTCAAGCTTGTCGCCTTCCTGGACGCGATACTGCTTTCCGCCGGTCTTGAATACTGCGAAGGCCATGATAGTTGGAGGTGACGGGATTTAACAGCCGGACAGGAGGCCCGGCGGGCCGGGAATTCACCACAGGCTTCCGGGAGGGGCAAGAAATTTTTGCCAAGCCGGGGCCCGCAGGGCACAGTTCCCGGGTATGGATTTTCCCCTGAAATGCGACAATCCGGGCGCTATGCAGGCCCTTGGGCGCGATCTGGCAGGGGAATTGGCGTCTGGGGGGGTAGTTGGGCTGGATGGTGAGCTTGGAGCGGGAAAGACGGAATTAGTCAGGGGATTGGCGGCAGGGATGGGTTGCGAAGGAGAGGTGACCAGCCCCACCTTTGCCATTCTTCAGGAATATCGAGCTGGGGCCCGCAATCTCTACCACTTTGATTTTTACCGGGTTGAGAGCGGAGAGGAAATCCTAGCGCTAGGCTGGGATGAGCTGCTGGAGGAACCGGCCAGCGTGGTAATAGTAGAGTGGGCGGAAAAGTTTGCCGGGTTGCTTCCTTCCAAGGCTCTGCGCTTGCGCATAGAAATACTCTCTCCGGAAGAGCGACTCGTCCTTTGTGAGGGACCCTGAACGGTGAGAGTTTTACCTTGAGGAGGCCTTCAGGGCGATGCCGTGGGAGCGGGTGGCGTCGGCACTTGCCGCTGGCAGGGTCTCGTCAACATCAGTTACGGTACGGACCCCTGCCTGGAACAGGCGGATCGGAGTCTGGATGACCCTTCCTGCGAGGGTGCAGGAGGACAGGCTGGCGATGGCAAGGAGGGGGAGAAGCCGAACGAGATATTTCATGGGGCCGATGTGCGGGAAAGAGTATGGCGGAGCAGTAACACAGGGCAAGGGTCGATCGGCGCAAAACACGACCCGGAAGTCCGGACCAATGACGATGCCCCGGTTGTTGAGATTCCCTAGGTCTCCTCCTTCTTCAGTTCCGCAACCTTTGCAAATACTTCCCCCTTGCCTTCAGCCACGATCTTGCCGTCCTTGCTTAGAAGTTTATAGTTAGGTACGGCCCGGGGCATGTACTCTTCAAGCCCACTCTCCTTGATTTTATCCATCATCACGGTAGGCCAGGGAAAGCCCTCCTTGGCGGCCCATGACTCCGCGGCGTTCTTGTCCCGGTCGAGGCTGGCGTGAATCATTTCGACAGCGGGATTAGTTGCGATCTCTTCGTTGTATTGCTTCACCAACTGTGGAGCGGATCTAATGCAGGGCGGTCACCAGCTCGCCGAGAAGTAGACAATGTAATATTCCGGAGCCTTCTCCAGCTTGTACCCTGCAAATTTTTCTCCCGCGAGCTTGGAAAGAACGCCTTCCTTCGCCAGGCCCTTGCCGATTTTCTGTTCGTTGAGAGCGCCCCCGGCTTCCGCTCCGCCCCCAACCTTCTCGATAGCCGCTTCATTTTCCCGGATGAACGCCTTGTCCGCATCGGAAAGCAGCTCAGTAGAAAAAGAGACCGTCTTGCCGGTGCTCAGAAGGACAGTGATTTTTCCAGCGGCCTTATCGAGGGCCTTCAGCTCCCCCTTGAAGGTTTTTTTGCCATCTGCGCTGGTCCATGTCCGGGCTGTCAGCGTTCCCAAGCCCCACAAGGAGGCGAGAGCAACTGCGAGGATGTATCTCTTTTTCATGATAGGGAAAGAAGCTTGTTCTCAGGGAGTTAACGTCACACGGGCTTAAAAGTTGTCATTTAAGAGCGGAAATTTTTTCAAAGGCCTCCTCTTCAGTTTTGGCAAGGACCTCCCCGCTGCTGTCCACCAGATAGATCTCCCCTGCAAAAGCGCCGTAGGTGTTCAACCCAGTTGCCTCCCATTCCGGCATGAGCACGGTTGGCCAGGGGAAGCCTGCCTTGCGGGCCCACGCGAGCGCGTCCTTCTCGACGTCGTCGTAGCTGGCATGGATGAGCTCAACAATGGGGTTGGGCTCAATAATCTTCTTATATTTCTCCAGCAACTCTGGAGCGTGTTCCTGGCATGGGCCTCAGAAGCTTCCGCTGAAATTCAGAAGATAGTAGCGCGGGGCCTTCTGCAGGTCGGCAAGAATGTATTCCCCCTTTACCAGGTAATGGGTCCGGCCAAGGAGCTTGCTGCCGAATTCTTGCTTTTTGAGCGCCTTGACGATCTCCGCTCTCGGTGCTGGCGGAGGCTGCTGGAGGGCTGGTGGGGCAGTGGCCGTGGCCGCCTCGGATGTTTTTGAGTCCTGGCAGGAGCCCAGGAAAAGGACCCCGGAGCAGAAAAGCGGAGCGAGGTAATAGGTTTTCATCGTTTGGTTCGATCGAGGGGCAAGCCCGTGAATGTCACTGGCGCCTTGCGGCAGGAGGGCTTTCCGCGGCCTCCCCTGCAGGAGCCCACAGGTCTTGCAGGAACCCCCTCAGGAGGCCCCAGGCCCTTGTGTCCGCTTCTTGGTTGTATGCTTGAGGGATGCGGAACTTTTCGCCGACCCTGTTTGCGCCCGGGACAGTAAAGCTCTGCATCGCGTTGGGAAAATCAATCATGGTGAGGTCTGTTTTGACCCGGGCCATCTCCTTCCTGAACGCCTCCACCTTACCCTTTCTCAGATGGACATAGGGATCCTCGCGCGCGTCACAGACCATGACTCTGGCGGTCGCCCTCCGGATGGGTGGCTGGGAGGGAACGACTGTAAAAAAAGGGTGGAAGGCGACAACGCCATCGAGGCCGCGCATTCCGTTTCGCGCCATCTGCAGGCAGACGTCTCCTCCGCTGCCGTAGCCGATCGCCGCGATTTTGTTATCATCCACCTCGGGCCTGGCAGCGAGAAACTTGAGATGGGCGAGGACGCGGGCGGCCATCTCCTTCTGGTTGCCCTTGAGGCCGCCATCAAGCTTGATGGCTGTCTGCGGATCATGGGCCTTCTGACCGTCACCGTAAAGATCCATGGCGAGTGCGGCGTAGCCCAGCTTGGCGAGCATGTCAGCCCGCATGCGGACATAATCATTGTGTCCCCACCATTCCGGGCTGATCAGGACGCCGGCGAATGGGCCCTGTGCTTTGTTCTTTGGAAGTGCCAGATAGGCCTTTGAGGTGACTGCACCAGCCTTGAAGGTTACCTCTTCGGAGAGATAGCCAGGGTCATTCTTAAATCCGTCACCATCGGGAACCCGGGCCTGAGGAATTTGTTCCCGGGGGGCAGGCTCCGTGGACTGGGCGTCTTGACTCCGTCCGGGCAGGGCGGCGGCCAGAGCCAGGGCAAGTGCGGCAGTGGCGCCAACCTTGGACCTGAGGGCAGACTTCATAGGGTGGACGATACCCGGACTTTCCGGCATCGCAAGACCCCAGATTTTCTTGTCACGAGCTTCATCATGAATAGCCAATTTCCCTCGCCCAATGGCGGACGATGGTGTTGTTTCATAGCGCATGAAAGAGTCGCTGCTGCAGAACCCCGTCTTCGGAATGGCCGCCCGGCAGTTTGACCAGGTTGCCGATTTCATGGAGCTGGAGGAGGAGATTCGGGAGCGCTGCAAATGGCCCAAGCGCCTGATCACTGTTTCTCTCCCTGTCCGGATGGATGACGGAAGAACGGAAGTTTATCTGGCGCACCGGGTGCAGCATCACCTGTCGCGCGGGCCGGTCAAGGGGGGCCTGCGGTATCATCCGAATGTTGATCTGGGCGAAGTGGCAGCCCTCGCGATGTGGATGAACTGGAAGTGCGCGCTCATGCGCCTTCCCTACGGGGGAGCCAAGGGAGGAATTAACTGCGACCCGCGGGCAATGAGTCCCCGGGAAAAGGAAGGAGTAACCCGCAGGTTTGCCGCAGAGATCCTTCCGTTTATCGGAAAGGAGGTCGACATCATGGCACCTGACATGGGGACGGATGAACAGACCATGGCTTGGATTGTGGACGTTTATTCAGCCAATACCGGGCACCTCGTGCCCGGTATTGTCACTGGCAAGCCTGTGGAGCTTCAGGGGTCGGAGGGCCGCCGGGAGGCCACGGGTTACGGGGTGGCCTTCCTGGCAATGCGGGCTCTTGATAAGCTTGGTTGTGCCATTGAAGGAGCGAGTGCGATCATTCAGGGATTTGGCAACGTTGGCTATCACGCTGCGGAGAGGCTTGCCTGTTCCGGAGTCATGGTGAAGGGGATTTCGGATATCACCGGGGCCATCTGGAATGACAATGGGATTGATGTAGCTAAACTGGGTGAGCACGTGAGAGCAACCGGGGGGGTCTCCGGCTTTGATGAAGCGGAAGGAATCGATCCTGACGAGATGTTGCTTCAGCCGTGTGAGATCCTCGTGCCTGCTGCCTTGGAGCGGGTAATTACCGGGGAGAACGCGCCCAAGTTGAATTGCCGGGTGCTGGCGGAAGCGGCCAACGGGCCGACTACGCCGGAAGCGGATGCGGTCATTTCCGAACGCGGGGATATCTTTCTCCTTCCGGATATCCTGTGTAACGCGGGAGGAGTAACCGTCTCTTATTTCGAATGGGTTCAGAATTTGTCACGCTTCCACTGGTCGGAGCAGGAGGTATTTACCAAGTTGGAGACCATGCTGGAGAGAGCCTTTGAGCGGATGCTCAATTTTGCAGGCGAGCAGCAGGTGAGTCACCGGATGGCTGCGCTTTGCCTCGGGGTGCGTGAGGTCGCTGAGGTGAAAAAGAAACGGGGCCTCTTTCCCTGATCCCGAAACAAGAATCCTGATTTTGGGATTCCCGGGCTTCTTAAGCTGAAAGGCAGGAGGAAACAAAGCAGGTCCGGGTGTGGGAAAGTTGAGCGTAGATTACTAAAATCCTCGCAGTAAAACCGTCGAAAACGTGAAAATACCCACCCAGAAAGGGGACGATTTTCATTGTTGAGGGTCGATTTCTCTCCGCCCCGCCCCATATTTAAGGTATCTTTACCAACGTGGCGACCGTAACCGAGCTGGGAGGACCAGACTGCCTTTTGACTGCCCGGTCAGAATGGCTCCTTGTCCCTGGGAAGGAGGGGCGATGAACGCGGAAGAGGAGGAGACGCTCATCAAAGCCGCCCAAGCGGCCCGGGAGTATGCCTATGCGCCCTATTCGGGATTCTCGGTGGGCTCAGCCCTGCAGGCCCGCTCCGGGCGAATCTTCACTGGCTGTAACGTAGAGAACGCATCCTATGGCCTTACGATCTGCGCTGAACGGGTTGCGCTGACCAAGGCGGTATCAGAGGGGGAGCGGGATTTTGCGGCCCTTGCGATTTGTGCTGCCGGAGCCCCCGCGCCTTGTGGAGCTTGCCGGCAGGTTCTTCATGAATTTAGTCCGGACCTCTCTCTTGTCCTCGTTGACCCCGGGGACGGGACGAGAAAAAAAGTAGATCTCTCCACTCTTCTGCCTTGGGCTTTCGAAAGGGCGTCCCTGGATCTGTAATTTGTGTCCTGACAGTATTTTAGTTTATGGCTTCCATGATCTGGCCGCGCATCCATGAAGAATTCCGAGCCACCGGATTTCATGGGGAACGTCGGGGCCACAAGATCCTGCAGGCGATTGCCAGGAATGCGAGGGCTGTAGTGTCGGGATGCTCCCGGTCAGGTTTCCGGGCACAGAGCCCGGACCGATTTCTGGAACTGACGGGGAGGCAGGTCGAAGTAGGATTTAACTTCGGATGCGAAGTGGGTGTAATGCTTGAAGCCGAGGCGGTGAGCAATGACCTGGAGGGAAAACCCTTCCGCGACCAGGCGGCGGGCGAGAAGCATCCGGTGGCGCCGGAAGAGCTCCTTGGGCCGGAGCCCGGAGGCGCGTTCAACGGCATATTCCAACTGCCTGTTTGTGAGATTGAGCGCCTCGGCTACCCCGGAGACCGAAAACTCTTCTGCTTCAGCAAGTTCAAGCAGGTCCTGCCCGTCCGGGCACCTGAAGTGCTGGCCTTCGCGGGCGATCTTAAACTTCGGGGGATCTTCAGCCATACATTTGTTCAGAACTAATGATTGCCAAGTTTCAAGAAAATACCGGGAAGCCGGCCTATTCTGAGTTGTTTTACCGCCCGCCTTTTTTGACTCCCGCCTCCTAGCCCATGCAGAAAGGATCATCGCTTCTCAGCAGCGTCGTTGTCTGTCGCAACAGCCAAGGGGCTGAAATTACGGCCAATATCCTGAGGTTACGCCGCTACTCGGTGGCCTTTGAGATCTATAACCCTTACAGCATTCTGCAGCTCTCCGAGGTTTTACGGGACTTCAGGATCCGGGTAGGGGACCGGGTTGTCTACCAAGGCGAGGCGGTAGTTACCGGCCTCGTCAACACGGGGATTCTCCTGGTTTGTGAGGCAACCCTCGGGAATGCATGGCTGGATGTGGATTTCCTGTCGGACCGGGAAGGCCGGGACCCTCTCGCCAACCAGTTTGATGCCTTTGTCCAGGATTGGAAAAGAGCGCATGAAGTTGACCTTTCATTCAAGCTGACCGTGGCCGACATGCAGAATCTTCTCGTGGGACTGCAGCGCTGGATGGAGCAGATAGACCTTGGGATTCGCGCGACAACCTCCGTGGATCGGCCCACTCTTGAGCGCGAGATCATCGATCAACTGGAGGAGAGTGTTCTCGAGGAAATGCAGGAAGCGATGGGGAGCTTTGAGGAGTCGGTGCGTAACATCCCGGAAGGAAGGGAGGCCACCCACAAGTTTTATGTCCGGCGCCAGATCCACCCCTTGGTCCTCTGCTCGCCCTTTACGTATCGCACCTTTCACAAGCCGCTCGGCTACGCTGGAGACTATGAAATGGTGAACATGATGATGCGCGACCCTTATGAAGGGGGCTCCCTCTTTGCGAAGCTGATCAACCACGCCTTCCTGCAGACGGCGCCGGTGGTAGCGCATCGTAACCGCATAGAGTATCTCACCACCAAGATCCGGGCGGAAGCGGAACGTAATGCCATGAAGGGCCGGAGGACGCGGATTCTGAACCTAGGGTGCGGGCCCGCCCACGAGGTAAAGCAGTTCCTGGAAAATGAAGAATTGAGTGATCTGTGTGACATCACGTTGCTGGATTTTAACTCCGAGACCATCGAGTATACCGGAAAGGAGCTTGCCAAGGTGCGGACCCAGGCCGGGCGGGTGACTCCCATTTCCCTGCTGCAACGTTCCGTGCACAAGCTCCTGCGGCAGGCATCCACCGGGGATGTCGATCTGAAATGGGAATCCTATGACATGGTCTATTGTTCGGGCCTCTTCGACTATCTTTCACAGAGGGTCTGCCGGCGCCTTAATGATCTTTTTGCCCGGCTGCTGGCCCCGGGAGGGCTCATGATGGTGACCAACGTGAGCGACACCAACCCCAGCCGGGCCTGGATGGAATATGTCCTCGAGTGGAACCTGATTTACCGTGATGACTCAGCCATGATGGAAATTGCCCCGCTTAACGGAGGCCAATTTGAAACCGTCCTGAACCGGGATGACACAGGAGTGAACCTTTTCCTGGAGGTTCGGAAAAAAGATGGCGATGGGAGGGCCTGATAAACAAGAGCCGGAAGTAAGGCTGACCGCCCACCAGCAGCGGTTTGAGGCTCAGGAGGATGAAGTTCGCCTCCTGAACTATCGCCGTGGGGCCTTTCTTGCCGCCCTGTTCATGGCTCTCGGCGCAGGCATGGACCTGGTGGCCTTTGGGGATGTCCGAAATCCGACATACGAAGGAGTGGTCGGAAGGCTGTTCCTGTTGCGGATGGCTTGTTCGCTAGGCCTGCTGTTTGTTTTGTTTTTGCTCTACCGGGTTCGCAGCAAGTCGCGCCGGACCCTGCATCTTCTTGGGCACCTCGTGGCACTGATCCCGATGGTAACCATCCACGGGATGTTGTTCGAAACCGGGGGAGGGGGCTCGCCATACTATGCGGGGCTCAACCTGGTCATGGTGGGCGCTGTGCTTCTGCTGCGCTGGCGGTGTGTAGATGGGATCATCAATTCCATCCTGTGCATTGTCGGATATCTAGGGGTCGCGTTTGGAACCGGGGCCGGGATCCAGAGCATCACGATCGCCCTCTTTTTCCTGTTTGTGACAGCCGCCTTTGTCTGTATCGGCCTCTATTTTTACAATCGTCTCCGCTTTGCCGAGTTTTGCCTGAGGGAGGAGGTGGTTGCCCAGCAGGAGGCGCTGGCGGAGAACCACCGGAAACTGCAGGACCTGGATGAGGCCAAGACCAGGTTTTTTGCGAATATCAGCCATGAGCTCCGGACGCCGCTTACGCTCATGCTCGCGCCCATCGAGAAGATGCAGGGCCTTAATGCGGTGCGGAACGATGCCAAGATTGCGGAACTGGTGGAGGGCCTGGAGGACAACGGCATGCGGCTCCTTCGTCTGATCAACGATATCCTCGACCTTGTCAGGATGGATAGCGGGGATATGCCGATGCGGCCCGAGCGCTTCCGGCCCCTGACCTTTATTGACGGGCTTGGGCGCAACCTGCAACCAATGGCGGAGCGCAAGAGGATCAGGCTCCACTGGCATGCGGTCTGCGGGGAAGACGAGGAGGTTTACCTCGACCGTGATCGCCTTGAGAAAGTGGTTCTCAACCTGGCAGTCAATGGCCTGAAATTCACCCCTCCGGGAGGGGAGGTCTCTCTGTCGGTGGAACTGAAAAACGGACGACTGATTCTCAAGGTGGTCGACAATGGAGCAGGGATGAAGGAGGACCAGGTCAATTCCGCATTCGAACGCTTCTGGCAGGCAGATACTTCCGCTGCCAAGAAGCATAATGGTGTCGGGATCGGCCTTGCTCTTGTCAAGAGCCTGACGGAATCGATGGACGGAACTGTCACCATCGAGAGTGAGTATGGAAAAGGGACGGCATTCACCATCTCCGTTCCTCTCCTGCCGGTCCCGGGAACGTCTGAACTCATTCCGGCGGGGGATGACGACCCCCTTTCTGAAATTCACAACAAAGCCCGCATCCAGGGGGCGCTGGGCAGCAGGGAGAGCAGTTTTGCCTCTTCGGGAGGGCCTTTCGTCTCGGTCGGGTCCTGCGTGGAGGGTATAGCCAACAGGGAACTTGTCCTTATTGCCGAGGACGAGAATGGCTTGAGGCGCTTCCTCAAGGGAGAGATGGAAGAGATGGGTTGTGGGGTGGTAGAGGCATGTGACGGGATGGAGGGCTGGGAATTGGCCCGCCAGTTCGAACCCCAGCTGATCATCCTCGACTACATGATGCCTGCGATGGACGGGATTACCCTCACGCAGCGGTTGCGCCAGCATGGCCCGACGTCTCAGGTGCCGATCCTGCTTGTAACCGCTGCCGCAGATGAAACCCCCAGAATTCAGGCCCTGGAGGCCGGGGTGAGCGACTTTCTTACAAAGCCCTTCACGACAGCAGAGTTACGCCTGAGAGTTCGGAATCTTCTCGATCGCCAGAAGTATCAGAGGGAGCTGGGAGTGATCAACCAGGAGCTGCGCACCGCGGTCGAGGAGCGGGACGTTGCCCTTGCCGAGATCAAGGAGAACGAGGCCCGTCTACTGCAGGCGGAGACCCTGTCTTCACTCGGGCGGATGAGTGCGGGGATCGTGCATGAAGTCAACAACCCGATGAATTATGTCAGGACCGCCCTGCACGCCCTGAGGATGTATTCCGATGATGTTGACGAGAAAGAGCGGGCCGATTTTGAGGAGACCATCGCGGATGCGGAAGATGGAGTGAACCGGGTTATCAGGATTGTGAGCGACCTGCGCTCCTTTACCAAGGGCGAGGCGGCCATGAAGGAGGAGGTTGGAGTCGCAGAAACGGTAGAGAATGCACGGCGCCTTCTGGCCGGGGAACTCCAGGGGATAGACTTCCGTGTTGATATAGCGGAGGACCACAAGGTCAGTGGAAACGGGAATCAGTTGTGCCAGGTCATGGTGAATATGATCCAGAATTCGGCGCAGGCCCTGGAGGGAGCGATGGAACGTGGGGTGGCCCCGCAGATCTCCGTCTCTTCGGAGAAGGAAGGAGAGGAGAATATATGGATCCGGGTGCGTGACAACGGGCCGGGAATCGAGCCGGAGGACCTGGATCATGTCTTTGACCCGTTCTTTACCAAAAGGGACGTAGGAGAGGGAATGGGCCTGGGCTTAAGCATCTGTCACCGGATTCTCGAATCGCACGAAGGACGGGTTGAAGTCGAAAGTGAACCCGGGAAGGCCACGGTTTTCAGCATTCGGATTCCTCAACCATGGCAGGGAGGCTTGGAGAGCAGAGGTCCCTCCGGGGACGGGCAGGAGCCCGAAGATGCGGATGTCCTGGCGCAGGAGGGACCCGAACTTGAAGAAGCTTGGAAGAAATGAGCGAGCCAACCTTGGATTACCGGCAGCATCTTGTCCTCTTCGTTGATGATGAGCAGAAGACGCGGAAGTATTTTGCAAAGCTCTTCGGCAAAACCTTCCGAATTGTTCTTGCGGAGGACGGAGTGGCTGGCCTGGAGCGTTTTCGTGAATACCAGGACGAAATCGGCGTGGTGGTAACTGACCAGCGCATGCCAAACGAGACCGGAAGTGAATTTCTGGAGAAGGTTTCCCTGCTCAAGCCCGGAGTAGTGAGGATTCTTTCGACCGCGTATGCTGATATCGATGCTGCTGTTTCGTCCGTTAACAAGGGCGGAATATATCGTTATGTAACCAAGCCTTGGGAAGTTCCCGAGCTGGAAGTCACCCTCAAGCGGGCGATGGAGCTCTACATGGTCCGGCTGGAACGAGAAGAGCTGGTCCGCCAGAAAATGATGAGCGTCGATATTCTGGCGGCTTCGGACCGGATCACCTCCCTTGCGGCTCTGGCCATTTTCCGGGATTCGGGAATTCGTTACGTAGGCGAGGCCCTCCGGGCCGTGGTCAGGTTGGCGGAGGAGCCGCGGGAAAAATTGCTCTCCGATGCGATCGGCGGGGAAGGACTCTCCTGGCGCGAGCTCTACCGGAGGCACCTTTCGTTCCTTGGGGCGGTCAATTCCTTCCTTCCTGAAGATCTCACCAGCCCGGCGGGGCTGGCCTTCGACGACCGGTGCGCGGTGCGGGAGGCTTTGGACCCGGTGGTCTCAGGAAGCCCGGCCCTTCAGTGGGGGGAGGCGCGGGCGACTCCACCGCACTGGCCGGGCCCTCTGGCCGATCTTCGAAAAGTGGTCGTTCCCTTCCTCGAAATCCTGTCCCGGGCGGTGGAGGGTGAAGGAGGGGTTCGTCTGGAAGAGTGCCTGTCTGGCCTGGAGCTTGCCTTTCCCGGGCGCCCGATCAGGGCCCTTCTCGCTCCCGCCATGAGCGCCAGTGCAGAGGAGCCTTCCAAGGATGCCCTTGCCCTTATTGGGGCGTGCATGCGGATCGCCCATCATGGGGGAGTCATAGACTTTCTTCCGGAGCCCAACCAGAGCGACGCCCGGGTGCGGATTGGCTTTGATGTCTCCCGGATTGAGCGGGCCCCCGACGACCCCTTTGAGGAGCTGGCCGCCGATCTGGTGGGAAATGAGCTCTTCTGGTCCCGTTTTGTCGAATAGGAGGCAAGCTCCTGAGAATTGATTCCAAACACCCCCAATAGAAATGATAAAACTTGTATACTGCGTTCATCGGAAAGCCGGGATGTCACCGGAGGAATTCTACCGTTACTGGAAGGAGGGCCATGGGCCCCTGGTAAAGAGTTATGCGGAAGCACTGCAGGCACAGCGTTACGTTCAGAGCCACCTGCTTGAATCGCCGCTCAACGAAGTTGCCCAAGGTGGTCGGGGGGCGGCCGGGCCATACGATGGCATAACCGAGATCTGGTGGAATTCCCACGATGAGCTCCTCGCTGCGATGCAGACCCCTGAAGGCGTTGCTGCCCACGGGAAGCTCATTGAAGACGAGGCCAGATTCTGTGACCTCTCCCGGTCATCGATTTTCCTTACGGAGGAGCATACCATCTTCGATTCCCAATAGAGATAACCCAACCGAGATTCTTCGACATGAACGTCCTTAATATTAATTACCGACAGGTCCCAGTGGCGATACTTGCTGCAGCGCTCCTGCTATCTGCACAGCCGGGCCTCCAGGCTAATGGCTTCTATATCCCCGTCCAGGACCCCTTTGCAACGTCACGGGGTAACGCCTTTGTGGCAAGTGCGGACCGCCCTTCCGCGGTCTACTATAATCCGGCCGGGCTGACTCAGCTGGACTCGTTTGCTGCGCATGCGGGTGTCTACGGGGTGCGCCTGGGAATCGAGGCGGAGACGGCTATCGACGGTGGGCGCCATGAGAACGACGCCGAGTTCATTCCGGTACCTCAGGTTTACCTGGGAGGCCCGGTCAGTGATCGTCTCGCGGCGGGGGGGGGCCTCAACGCACCCTTTGGGCTTAGAACGGACTGGGGGCCGGCGACCCCCTTCAGCGTGGTAGCTACCGAGACGGACCTGACCTATGCCACCGCGTGGGGAGTTCTGGCGTATGAACTCAACGACCAACTCTCGATCGGGGGCGGTATTGGGGTGACTTACGCGGACGGAACCCTCAAGCGGTTTCTGGCACCTCCCAATCCGGTCGCCGAGTTCGAATTCGAGGGAGACGATATCTCCACCAACTGGATTGCGTCCCTCCTGTGGAGGCCGGATGAGCGTCATTCCTTCGGGTTGACCTACCGGGCGAGAACGGAGCTGGACCTGGAGGGCGCAGCGGGAGCTCCGGCCATAGGGCTGGCAATACCCGGCGCCTCCCTCGACCTTGTGACTCCCGATACCTTGGTTGCGGGCTACGCTTACCGGCCGGATGAACATTGGACCCTGGAGGCCAATGTGGAATGGGTTAACTGGAACCGTCTTGGAACCTCCACCCTGCGGCAGGCTCCTCTCCCCGATAATCCAATCCCCTTCAACTGGGAATCAAACTTCATGTATGGGGTGGGGGTGACCTATGCTCCGAATGAGAAATGGGCTTTCAGCGCAGGTTACATCTTTATCGAAAACAGTCAGCCGGACCTGAACTTCAATCCGGCGGTGGCAGATGGCGACCGGCACTGGCTCAGTGCGGGGGTAAGCTACAAGGCGGCGGCATGGACCATGGACCTTGCGTATCAGTATGCCTTTTCAGACCGGACGGTCACGGATCCGACCGCGGGATTTGATGCCGGGGATCTCGTGGCGGGAGACTACAGCTCACGGTTTCACGGGCTGATGCTCTCGTTCAACAGATCCTTCTAGGGAGATCTTCCAGGCCCCCGGGAGTGCAGTTGCCCTTGCGAAAGAAGGAAAGGGCAGGCACTTTAAGGGCGTAACGTTCACGATGCCAGTGCGAGTCCCAGCTGCGGTTTTACTTGGGGTCATCGCGCTCCTGCCGGCGGCCGTGCCGGGAGGGGTGTCGCTGGATGGTGCCCGGTCGCACTGGGCATTCCAAGCGCCCAAAAGGGTGGCTCTTTCCGGCAAAGGGCACCCGGTCGACGAATTACTTGCTATTCGGCAGAATGAGAAAGGCCTCACGCTTGTGCCTGAGGCCTCGAGGGAAGTTCTCCTCCGGCGGGCCTGGCACGTGATAACCGGTTTGCAACCGGAAGGCGGTATACTGGCGGGGGCCCTGTCCGAGCGGAAGGGATCGTTGCCGGACTGGAGTGCGAGGATCGTTGACGAAGCACTGGCTTCTCCGCATTTCGGGGAGCGCTGGGCCCGCCATTGGCTCGATGTAGCGAGATATGCAGATACGAAGGGTTACGATTTCACGGCAGGTCGACTTTTCCCCTTTGCCTTTACTTACCGGGACTGGGTTGTTCGATCGCTCAATGAGGACCTGCCCTATGATGAGTTTCTCAGGCGTCAGGTTGCGGCTGACCTGATGGATGTTCCGGTGCGGGAGCAGGCAGCCCTCGGCTTTCTTACCCTCGGGAGGCGCTACCTGAACAAACATGATCTTATTATTGCGGACCGAATCGATGTCACTTTTCGCAGCACGATGGGGCTCACCATGCAGTGTGTCCGGTGCCACGATCATAAGAGCGACCCCCTCACGATGGCCGATTACTATGGGCTGTATGGGGTGTTCGACAGCACCGAGGAGCTTCCGGAGGGGGAGTTGCCGGTCATCAGTATCCCAGAGGACTCTCCTGGCTACCGGAAGTTCAGGGACGAGCTTACCGCGCGCGCCAACGCGGCCCACGATTACGCGGCGGAAAAGATCAAGGGTTACCAGCGACCTTCCAACCCGCTCAAATTCGATCGCAAGGCGGCCCTGAATAAGCTCAACCAGACGGAGCGTGGTAAGTATCGTGGATTACTAGCCAAGCTCGATGAGCTGGAAGGAAGCTCGGAATTCGCTCCTGCACGAGCCATGGCGGTGCGTGATCGGGTGACTCCCCGCGAGCCGGTGATCTTCGAGCGGGGGCAACTGGGAAACCGGGGGGCGAGGGTGCCGCGTGCCTTTCCAGCCTTTTTCCGCGACGACCCGGACCGCATCTTCAAACGGGGAAGTGGACGGCTTGAACTCGCACAGCAGCTGACGCGACCGGGCAACCCCCTTACTGCACGGGTTTGTGCCAACCGGGTGTGGATGCATGTGATGGGATCGCCGCTGGTCGCTACCCCGGGAGACTTCGGGCTTCAGGCACAAGAACCTCTCCATGCAGCGCTTCTGGATCATCTGGCGCTTCATCTCATGGAGCACCGCTGGTCCGTCAAGGCTCTGATCCGACATATCATGGCCTCCCGGGCATGGCGCAGCAGTAGCGTGTCCGATGAGAATCTTGCCGGGAACGACCCCGAGAATCGCTACTACGCCCGTAGCAACAGACAGCGGAAGGATCTTGAATCCTGGCGTGATACTACCCTGCAGGCGAGTGGCCGGCTTGATCGTAAGCTGGGGGGCCGGCCCGTGAAGATCCATGCCGCACCTTTTCCGGGGCGAAGGACAATCTATGGATTGATCGAACGGCAGAATACGCCCTCCTTCTTCCGTATTTTCGACTTTCCTGATACCAGCCAGCCAGTGGTAAAGCGGGTTAGTACCACCACCCCGAACCAGGCCCTTTATCTGATGAACAGCCCTTTTCTCCATGGAGAAGCCCGGGCCACTGCGGAGGCCACCGCCTCTCATGGAGGCGAGAAAGAGAGAATCCTCGCGCTTTACCAACGGATTCTTCTCCGGAGGCCTTCCCCGGAGGAACTAGTGCGCGCGCGAGTCTTTCTTGGCAGCGCAGAGCAGGGAGTGCGGCAGAGCGCAGGGGCCTGGAGTTATGGTCATGGGAGATTTAGCCGTGATTCGCAGCGAGTGGATTTCAAACCCCTTCCGCATTTCACAGGCAAGGCATGGCAGGGAGGGCCGAAACTTCCTGACCGGGAGACCGGTTGGGTCCACTGGAACTCCCAGGGGGGGCATCCGGGTCACGGTGACCATGCCGCAATCCTGCGCTGGGTGGCACCCCGAAAGGCCACGGTCAGGATCTCGGGGGAGTTGTCGCGCCCAGCGGGGAAAGGAGATGCGGTGCGAGGACTGGTGGTCGCGGGCAACGAGAAGGTCGTAAGCGAATGGACCGTTAAGCCTGGGGGGAAGGTCGAGACCCGCCTCGTCCTACGGGTTGTTGCCGGTCAGACAGTGGATTTCCTGGTGGAGTCAACCGGGGATGAGTCCTGGGATGGGTTTCAATGGGCCCCGGTGATCATGGAGGAAGGGGGAGAGCTCCCCCTCGCTGAAGCGCAGGCCGGGTTCTCGGGCCCGGCGCTCGATCGCTGGCCGTTGCTTGCCCAGGTCTTGCTTCTTTCCAACGAGTTTCTTTATGTCGACTGACCGGAGGCCTTTCCGTTCAAGCAACCGAGCAGATGTCCCATCACGCGCTTAACCCCAGGCACCTCTTTCTAACGAGGCGACAGATGTTGTCGCGTTGTGGAATGGGCATGGCGGGGGTCGCCCTGAACGGGGTGCCCGGGCTGGTTGCGGCCGCGGAGGGAGACGGCCCTGCAATGGGGCTCAATCCGCTTGCGCCGCGCCGGCCGCAGTTTCCGGGGAAGGCCAAGGCGGTCATTCATCTTTTCATGAATGGAGGGCCTTCACATCTCGACACCTTTGACCCCAAGCCGGAACTCACGAAGCTGCATGGGCAGGAGTTACCCAAGATGCTGAAGACGGAGCGCCCGACCGGGGCCGCGTTCAAGTCGCCGTTCAAGTTTTCCAGGAAAGGCCAGTGTGGACTGGAAGTCTCCGAGCTCTTTCCCCAGGTCGGCGACATGGCGGATGAGCTCTGTGTCATCCGCTCGATGCATGCGGATGTACCTAATCATGAGCCCTCTCTCCTCCTGATGAATTGCGGGGATGGGCGCCTGGTGCGGCCGGCGATGGGGTCCTGGGTTACCTACGGGCTGGGTTCGGAGAACCAGAACCTGCCGGGGTTCGTGGCGATGTGCCCAGGGGGTTACCCCATTCAGGAAACCCAGAACTGGCAGTCGGCCTTCCTGCCCGGGACGTTTCAGGGGACCTACGTCGATACGAAGCATTCCGATCCCAAAAAACTGGTGGAATATATCGACCGCAAGACCGGGGCGGGTGAGCAACGGCGGCAACTTGACCTGCTGCGCCAGTTAAATGAGGACCACCAGCGTGAACGAGCCCATGACTCGCGCCTGGAGGCCCGCCTCCAGTCCTTCGAGCTTGCTTACCGCATGCAGATGGAGGCCAGCGATGCCTTTGATATAAGTAAGGAGCCCGAGGAGATCCGGAAGATGTACGGGAAGGGAACCCAGGCCCGGCAAATGCTTATCACACGGAGGCTAATTGAGCGTGGAGTCCGATTTGTTCAAGTCTGGCATGGAGCGGGCCAGCCCTGGGATAATCATGATGACCTGGAGAAGAATCACAGGAAACTGGCCCGGGAATGTGATCAGCCCATTGCGGCCCTGCTCAAGGACCTGAAAATGCGAGGCCTTCTGGAGGAAACTCTTGTCATGTGGGGTGGGGAGTTCGGGCGGACGCCGACGGTGGAAATGCCCAAGAAGGGCTCTAATGCGGGCAAGATCAACGGTCGGGACCACAATCATTACGGGTTCTCGGTGTGGCTTGCGGGGGGAGGGGTTAAAGGAGGCCACGTTCATGGGAGCACTGACCCCTATGGGTTCCAGGCTGAGGACAAGCCTGTTCATGTCCATGACCTGCAGGCCACTATCCTGCACCTGCTGGGTTTCGATCACGAGAAGCTGACCTATCGCTATTCTGGACGCGATTTCCGCCTCACGGACGTCCACGGGAAGGTGGTCCGCGAGCTTCTGGCCTGATGCCCTCTCTTAACCGCGGATCTCTTCGAAAATCTCGGGGTCATCCCGGAGCTTCTTCCTGATACTGTTGATTCTGGACCACTTGCCCTTGAGGTCGGAGATGAAATCCTTCCCGCTTCCTTCGGGGCCTTTCCCGACGGTCCGGCAGAGATCAAGCGCGGCCCTGTGATAGGCTTCGAACTTTTCATGGATCTTGCCGTCAAGCTCCTCAAGTTCTTCGCGGGCTTCCTCCGCTGAAGAGCGGGCTTCATCGGCGTCACTGAATTTCTCCCGGAACATCGTGCGCTGCACGCGGCTGAAGACCGCTGAGGAACGGGAATCGATCTCGTGGAAACTCCCTCCGACGGAAAGCCGCTCGGGAGCCTCTCCCCGGATGTGGTCGAGCAAAAGCTGGGCGGAGATATGATTTGGCATAGCCTTCAGGACTTCTTCGAGGCGCTCTTGAACGCGGGTGTTCTTGAGGGCCGCTTCGCCCTGGTCCGCGATCACGTCTGCTACTGATTTGAAATCGTCGAGGGTGGATTGCACGTCCTTGTCCTTTTCCGCCCGTGAGAGGGCACGAGCCTCATCCATGTCTTTCATGGTAAAGACCTGAATATCCAGGAGCTGCTGGATGCCGTCGAGGACAAGAATGTCGTTTACCCCCTTGGCGTTGCCCTCGGGCACCCCGACAATCGTGCACTTCCGCCGGGTGGCCCCCCGGATCTTGGCCGCTACTCCTCCGATACTGGTAACCTTCCCGTTAGGAGTGATTCCGCCGGTGCAGGCGAATCCTCCATCAAGTTTTTCCCCGGAAAACAGGGAGTCCAGCATCAGGGCCATGGCAGTCCCAGCGGATGGGCCGTCCACCCTCTGGTCACGATCCTGAAATACAATGCTGACCTGATAGCCGTCAGGAACCATGCCCTTGGGCTCGTAGGTGACCCTCAGATAGTCACGGATGGATTTAAGGCTATTGCCCATCATGTCCCCCACCTTCTGGTCTATCTTGAACTCCACTCCCTTGACGTCTTCCTCCCGGAGGGCTGTTGCGATGATCTCGCTTGCGGCGCCGGCATGTTTGCCGCTGCCAAGGGTGACCACGACAAGGCCAACAACGGAGCTCTGGTTGGAAGCGAGCCCCTCAGCCTTCCCGGCGGGCATTTTTTCCCTGCGGGGCTCCATCCGTCCTCCCTGGCCGAAGGGGTTCCAGGGGGTTTCCTTGACCACGGCCTTGCCCTGGAGCTGGTCCCAGTCAATTTCGATACCGTCCTGTTCAAGGTCCTGCTGGATCTTTTCCAGATCTTCGGAGTACTGATGATCAGGCTGGAGCCGCAGGGCAACGTCGACGCAGTAGGCGGCACAAACCTTGTTGTCCTCGTTACTCTTCTCCTTGAGCAGGGTGCGAATTCCCCGGTAAATATTTCCGACCAGACGGTCCTTGCTGGTGCCGCTGCTCCCGTAGGCCTCCGCGTCTTGCTCTAGCTGCTCGTAGGTGGTCTTGAAAGACTTGGCATCAGGGTTGATGCGCCCGGCGATTCCAAGGGCATTTGAACGCAGCAGGTTGGGGACGCTGCCGTTTTTCTCTTCCGGGTCAAAGTCACTGGCAATCCGGGCAAGGGCGGCAACCAGGCCGGATTTGTCAAAGGTACCGCGCCTTCCGAAGTCGAGCTTTCCAGTTTCAAAAAGCTCGGCCTCCATGTCCGGAAGATAGAACAAGCTGTCTTCCTCCTGGGCCTGGAGCCCGGGAAGGACCAGGAGGGAACTAAGTGCAAGGGCTCTGAGAAGGTTCTGGTTCATCGTGATGCTGGGGGAGGAGTGTAGGCGATCTGCGGGTATTCGCTAAATCAAAAGCGTCAGGTTGGCAGGAAGGAGTGTCTTTCTTCCACAGGGGCAGCGGTTCCCGGCCCATAATTTGTGTAATCAGGGGGTTTTACCCGCATTGGCCGGTTCGGCAGGGGTTGCCGGGTCCCTGATCGTTTCGCGGGTAAACGGGGAGAGTTTCCGGAGAAATGCGGCAAACTTCGTCTGCAAGCTCTGGTGGTAACTCGGAAGGGGGACCTTCCGGTAATAGAGGACACCCTCTCGGAGGGCGCCATCACGTTTGCCGCGGCCCACGGTCTCTGCAAGCTGCGAGATCTCCCGTGCCTCCTTGACCAGGTCCCCATCTTTTGGGGAGATGAACTTGGCGAAGCGTTCGATTTCGGCACCTGAAGCTTCCCCCGATGTGATCAGACGTTTTGAAGTGAGCTGAGACAGCGGGCTACGGGAAATTCCGCTGAGGGGTTCAATGGCACTGCGCAGGATTCGCGCGGCAACCTCACGGTCGACGCGGGTCGGCCGCCGGGCGGCATCCCCCTGGATGAGAAGCATCCTGGCCGAGTAATGAAAAGGAGCCTTGCTGACGATTTCGTTCAGGCGTTCACGAACCTTGGCATTTACACAGAGCTGCCCGACATCCTTGCTTTCTCCTACCTTGCGGAGTTCTTCATAAAGGAGGGAGGTTGCGGCCAACCCCTCCGGGTCGCCGTCCTCACTGGCCAGACTGAGGGCAACATCAATCGAGCTAACAATAAGAACTTCCCAGCGAAGGAAGAAGGCGGGGTCGGAGAGTGCAATCATGGCTCGCAGTTCCGGCTGGAAATCAGGGGGGACCAGAAGGCGGCCTTTTCCCTTAACGCGGAGGAGCCGAAGGTAGTCCCAGCTCTGGCGGGGCCGGGTAAGATTGCCTCCCGGTGCGAGTTCGCCCACGAAGATGACATCAGGCCGCAGCTTCCTGCCGGTGAGAGCGGAGTGCATTAAGAGCGCGGCCGGCCCGGAAATCGCCTGCTCATTCTTCGTGGCGTAACGCTCCGTGCCTGTTGCGATGTGCGCGATTTGCTGGACAGGGAGGTGGGGCCATTTTTTTTCCAGGAGCTTGCGGACCTCGCCTCGGGCTGCATCAATATCGGGAGAGGTGACGTCTGGCTGGAGAGCGAAGGTAAGAAGGTCAGGCTGGGCCAATTCCTCGATCCGTAATTGGAGGGGGGCGATACGGAGATGTCGCCGGAGATCCTGGTCGTAAAGGAAGAGCGGGGTCTGGGTGCTGGCTTCCCTCAGCAGAATGGGTGGACGCTCAACGGGAGGAGGCTCAGGGGCAGGAGGCTCGGGGGCCTTTGCCGGCTTCGGGCTTTGTCGGTAGGCGGCAAGGGGGGAAACTACATTTTTCCACCGCTCAGCTTCGCCGTCCGGGTCCCGGAGCTTGGACAGTGGATTCCGGGGATTGACCACCGCGAGAGCGTCGATGACCTGGTGACCCAGGAGCTTTCCCCCCTCCCCGGACCCCGGGTCGACGAGCCATTCTGCAATTCCCCATGCCTGACGCAGCGGCCCATTGATATCGTCGTCAAAGCGCTCGACCGGCCTCCCTTCCCGAAGGGCCTTGTCGATCTCAAGTGCCGCACGATTGGCAGGGTCGAGCCGGATTGCGATTGCCAGCAGCTGGGCGGAAGCCCGCATCTGGGAAGGGTCTCCCTCGATTTCCCGCCGGGAAACGCTCGTGAGGTGGCGGGAGAGCTCCCGCATGGTATCCGTGTCGATCGGGAGCTTGTCCCTTGGGAACAGGGCCGCGAATGGGTCTGGCCCAACGTATACCTCTGCCTCCAGAGGAAACAGGGGCAGTTGGAAGAGCAGAACCAGAAAGGCGGCGCGCATGCGGCGGAATTGTCCCCCAAGCCCGGGAGCGGTGCAACCTTTTGCCATCGCTCTTCGTCCGTTACAGTAGCCTCATGCCGAAGCACATCCGCCCAGAGGAGCATACGCAGGATGAGGTGATGTTCTATGATACCGATGTTGGTGGGGTCGTGCACAATCTCGCCTACCTGCGAATGATTGAAAAGTGCCGGACCAGACTTGCAGCTCAGCTGGGTTTCGACCTCTGCGAAATGGCACGAACCCAAGTCTATCCCGTGGTGGTACGCACGGAGATCGACTATCGCCGACCGGGCCGGTTGGGGGACCTTCTGGAGACGCGGGGCTGGCTTGAGGAATGGGGTCGCGTGCGTTTCTGGTGCTCCTTCGAGATGCGGCGCCCGCTGGATGGGACCCTTCTGGTGACTTGTCGGCAACAACTCGCCCTGGTGCAGATGCCCGGGGGCAAACCCCTGCGGCTGGAGCCCCGGGCCGAAGGGGCCTGAACGTGCCCTAGCGCCCGAACATCTGGGTCCAGTGTGACCCGTAGTTGCCCAGCCCGATCCTGTTGTGACCGGGGCTGAACATGTTGCGATGGTGGCCGGGGGAACGGAACCACCCCCGGTTGGCGGACGTGGGCTTGGCCGATCCCATGAAAATATTCTCCCCGCTTGAGGTGGTGCCCGAGAGGGCCGCTCGTTGCCCGAAGGACTGCTTTCCCTTCACCGGGGAGGTGTGGCTGAAAAAGTTCAACCTTGCCATGTCCTCGGAATGACCTCGCGAGGCATCGCAGAGCCTGGGATCGAGGAGGAGGGCATTGAGGCCTACCAGCAGTCGCATCTGGTTAAGCTCTTCAACCCCCCGCCGTTCGTTCTCGGGGACCATCTCGGCTTCCGCAATCTTGCGATTATTTTCCATGACCCGGAGTCCGTTACGGTCGAGGTCGGAGAGATCCTCAGCCACGGATTGCTCCTCGGCCCTCACCTTGGCGACGGATTCCGCATCCTCAATGGCGATGGCGGCCTTGAGAATTCCATCCCGGAACTTGCCGAGGCGGAGGATCTGGGCTCGTTGTCTGTTGAGGGGCTCTCCCGCGAGCTTGAGGATGCGCTCAGCAGATGGGAGAAGGAGTTCCCTTAGCAGGGCGACCGCTGGCTCACTCCGGGCAATGATGGCCCCCTTCATCGGGCCCTCCGGCATGACGCGTACAGAGTGGAAGCTCTCCCGGGCTTCCCTGATGGCCTTCTGGTTGGCTTGACGCGCTGAACCCGAGTGCTGCTGCTTGGCTTCGGCCTTGAAGGCGCTCAGGTAGGTGTCACGCATGCGGGGCCAGACTTTGTCATATTCTGCCTGGAGGCGTGCCAGTTCCCTCGGTTCAAGGTCGCTTAGTTGCTCGATGAGGTCGTCAAAGCCGGCATTATTTTCCAACCGTGTCTGAAGAGCGGAGAGGATTTCATCGGTTGCCCGGGGTGCCGCCATCATACCCGGTGCTCCCAGCAGGAGGGCGAGAAGGATAGCAGGGGCTCGTCTCATGCCGGGAGGTTAGACGCGAAAAAGAGAATAGCGAACTGCTAAATTTCCTCCCGCAAGGGCGTCCCTCAGATCCGTTCCCGCAGGAGCGGGAAAAAAGCGGGGAGGACCGTGGTCCTCCCCGCGACCGGGCGCAATTATGAGCCCGGGGACGATATCCTTTTCAGCGGCACCTCCGTCCGCCGAAGGAAAAGCTCAGGGAAACTCCGGAAGAACGGCGGATGGCCCGGTGAGAGCCAAGGGAGACCCGGGGAGGCGCACAGGGAATGGCCCGCGAAATGATGGGCCGGGAAATGACGGGCCGTGGCCGATAGCAGGAGGCCTGATGACGATAGGCGCGGGTGACGGGCACCCTTGCATAGCCAAAAACGGGCCGGCCGCAGCGGTCGTATCCTCGAACGTAGCGTTGCGTATAGATGGGGCTGCCGCAGGAAGTAAATCCGCTCCTGTAAGTGATGGAGGTGTGGGAGTGGCCGGCTTCGGCAAGGGGTGCGGAAAAAAGGCCAGTGAGGGCCAGGGCAGCGACGGTGATAAGTGTCTTGATCATGGGGTCGTGAGTGGTGGTTACCTGCGGTTGGACGCAGCGGTGCCCGTTCCTATTCAGCGGAAGCGTTCTTTTTTGGTTCCTGACCCCGCCGGGCCCCACGCTTAAGTCTACTTAGACAGCTTATAAGCGTTGTTGAGGGCCTTTAAAAAATCCTCTTCGCGAGGTTCTCCGCTGAGAACCTGGCCATTCATGAAGACAACTTTTGGCATGGCTCCAATCCGGGTGCTCCGGGCTAGTTGACCATAATCAGCTACTCCTGATTTCAGCTGTTTTTCTACCCATGGGTCCTTCAGTGCGTTTTCCAGTTCCTCAAAACCAACGATCTGCCCGACAGCGGCCTCAGCTACTTCCGGAAGGAGGGTCGGACTGGCAAACAACTGTTCATGAACCTCGGGCCAGCGGTCTGGAGCAGCGCGCCAAGCTGCGAGGCTCAGGAGTGAGAGGACACACCCGTGCTGATGCTTGGTTCCCCTGGCCGGAGAATAGGGATTGCACGATTGCTCAAGGGGGGCAGGGAGAAGGATGGTGCAGAAGGCTCCGGGATATTTGTTCTCTATCTTGTGGAGATACTCATGGACCCGTAGACACGAGCTGCAAGTGTAGTCGAAGTATTTGATGATGACATGCTCTGCGTTGGGTGGACCGAGGTGTGGGAGGTCGGCTGTGCTGTAGCGCTTTCCGTTCAAGATGCGAACCTCGCGGCCAGCCTTCCGAGGTGACAGGTCCTCGAGTTCCACCACCTCCTCAGTCACGGTATGGGTCTCGGACTTGGGCCCGAGGGCTTGTCCCAGAGCCAGTGCCAGAAGGGCGGCGATAGCTGCGGCAGGGGCAAAACGGATGGGCGTAGTGGGGTGGGGAGCCGGGACGCGGTGAAGTGAAAGCACCAGAATGATGGAGGTGACGATCCCGATCGTGTGCATGGCGAGGCACCAGGGGCAGACGGACTTGATGGTGAGGTACAGGAGTCCGATGAACCAGAGTGCCGCCCCGGTAAGGCAGATGGCAAAGGCCAGGTAGAGGGGCCGGGAAGGCCGGAAGGTTGTGATGAGGAGGGCGAGGTAAACGGCCCCGGCGAGGACACTGACGGGAATCCCGAAGAACTGGGACCACTCGGAGCCGAGGACGTTGCTGCAGCCGGACCCGGCACCGCATCCGGCGAGGGAGGTGGTTTTCCCGGCGAGCTTCAGCCCCCCGAGATAGCTGCAGATGCCCAGCCCGGCGAGGGTGAGAAAGCGCAGGATCCAGGGGGACTTCATCACGGGAGGATGGGGGGAGGGGGTTCTTACTCAAAGTTAAAAGTCCTTCTCCGTGGCCTTGAGCAGCCATGCGGTAAGTTCGTCCGGTGGGTGAAGGCCGTGGGGGTGATGTCCCTTCCCGGGCTTGCGCCAGATCTTGAGAGTGCCTCCCAGGGATTCGTAATTGCGGGCGAGGGCCTCCCCGTTTTCCCCGGCCGGGACGACCATGTCGGCAAGCCCAAGCACAAGAGCGATGGGGACCTTTTTCTCCGCGAGCGGCTTGAGGGTGGCCGGGCTGAGGGGTTGCGGGTGATCTGTCGCGGCTGCTGCGGAGAGTCCATAGGCCTTGAGACAGCGCTGCCAGTCCTTCTTGGAGAACTTGCCGTTTTTCCCGCCGGGCCAGGAATTGAAATTGCAGACCGGGTTGTCTCCGTAGATCGCGGTTACCTTATCCGGGTTGGCCGAAGCCCAGTTGACGATGATCAGGCCCCCTCTCGACATGCCCTCGAGGACCGGCCGGGAGGAAAGCCCCTGCTGCACCGCCAGGGCATGGAACTTGTTCCAACGTTCCACCGCGCGGGGGGCCCCGAAAAGGCCGCCAACCTCACAGTAGGTGAGGTGGAACCCCTTCCCAAGGAGTTGCAGGTCGAGGGCGGGCTGGTGCCCCCAGAAGCGGGCGCGCCAGATCCAGGGGTTACCCTTGGCAGGGGTTTTCGGCTTAACGAGGATGCAACGGGCTCCGTCCCCCGGCAGGGAAAAGTCGATCCGCTCATAACCGTGCCACGCGGAACGTTTCCCCGAGGGCCACGCGGCAGTTGCGATTGTAGTGAAGGACAGAAAGGCGATTAGGAGAAGGGAAGGCATGGCTTGGACAGTTGATCGGTTCCGGTTAGCATTTCCACCATGTTTCGTCCCGTCCTATTTTCCCTGCTCCCTGTCCTGATGCCCTTGCTCCCTGCCGCGGAACTTACCGTGGCCACCTTCAACATTCGCATGGAGACCAGGGGCGATCTGGGAACCCGCAACTGGAATGCCCGCAAAGACCTCGTGGTAGAGACCATTCGGAAGATGAACCCCGATCTTCTTGGGGTCCAGGAAGCCCTTCCGCGGCAGATGGATTATCTTGCCGGGAAGCTCCCGGATTACGAAAGGTATGGAGTTGGGCGGGATGACGGGAAGAACCGGGGAGAGTATTCGGCGCTGTTTGTCCGGAAGGAGCGACTCGAGCGGGACCCGGAGGAAGGGGGCACCTTCTGGCTCAGCGCTACCCCGGAAAAAGCAGGGTCAAAGACGTGGGGGAACGGGGTGACCAGGATTTGCACGTGGGCCCGGCTGGTGGACCGCAGGACCGGGAAAGGGCTTTATTTCTATAACACCCACTGGGACCACCAGAGTCAGCCGTCCCGAGAACAGGCTGGCCGCCTGATGGCGCAACGAATTGACGGTCGCAAGCGCCCCGGGGAGCCGGTGGTTCTGACCGGGGACTTCAATGCCACTGAGACGAACCCGGGAGTTGCCTACCTGCTGGGCCGCAAGGTGGAACTGGCGGGAGGCAAGGTCCCGGGCCGATGGAAGAACCCGCTGAGGGCTCCGTTTTTTGAGCTGCACCCCGGGGTGAGGAACCGCAATACGTTTAATCGTTGGAAAGGAGTGATTCCAGGTTCGCGCATGATTGATCATGTGCTGGTGTCGTCGCATTGGGAGGTCCGCAAGGCATGGATTGAGCACCACATGCGCGGGAAGATGGTTCCCTCCGATCATTGGCCAGTGGCTGCGGTGATCGCACTGGCGAAGTGAGATGTCCGGGGCATTAAATTATTGGTGGAGAATTGCCTCAGCTAAGCGTATGACGTCCGAATGATCGCGCTGGGGGTTCTGCTGGGGGTTCTGGTCCTCGTGGTGGCGCTTATGTACAACGGCTTCATCAGCCGACGGAATAGACTGCGCAATGGCTTTGCGGCCATGGACGTACAGCTGAAAAAGAGGTGGGACCTCGTGCCCCGGCTCGTGGAAACGGTCAGGGGCTATGCCTCCCACGAACAGGAGCTGTTTGAAAGGGTGACCAGGGCCCGGCGTGGGATAGAGTTGGCGGAGTCTGCTGGTCCGGAGCGTTTCAGCCACGAGCAGGATCTTGGAGCGGGGGTCGCCAGGGTCATGCTGCTGGCGGAAGATTACCCCGAACTCAAGGCGGGGGAGCAATTCCTCAACCTGCAACGGAACCTGAGTGAGGTGGAGGCTCAGATTGCGGCTGCGCGCAGGGCCTTCAACGCGGCGGTCACGGACTGGAATGATGGCGTTGAAAAGTTTCCCGGCAATTTGCTGGCAGGGGTTTTTGGCTTCCGGGTCCACGATTGGTTTGAGACTCCCAGGGCTCAGAGGAAGGTGACCGACATCCAGCTTTAGCGAAGCGGACAGATGAGCGGAGCGCCAGGGCAGGAACTCATCGGAAAGCCTTCCGATGAGTTTCGCGACTTGGAAAAGCTACGGCGACAGAGCCTGGCGGAGCGCAGGCAAGGCATATTCCTGATGATAGCCGTGTGGATCCTTGGCCTCCTTCTTGCCCTGGGGGCCCAGGAAATAGGTCTCAGCTGGTTGGTAGTGCTGGGGGTCTTTGGGGCAACCGGATGGATCCATAAGCATTGGCACCAGAATGCGGAAGGGCACTACCAGAACATTTACAAGAGGCAGGTGGTGCCCGCATTGGTTCGAAGCCTGCAGCCCGGAATGACCTTTATCAGCGACAGGGGGATCGAGGAGCACACGTTCAGTTCCGCGGGCCTTTACTGGTGGGGGATTCCCGGACTCAGGCCCTCGATCGACAGGTATATGAGCGAGGACCTCTCAACAGGGGATGTGGGCATAACGAGGCTGAGAGTAGCGGATGTGCATGCAGAATATAAAAAAGGGGATAAAGGCGATAGCTATGGAACCCTTTTCCGGGGGGTATTTATCGAGGCCGATTTCCACAAGGACTTCCGGACCGAACTTTACGTCATGCCGGAAAATTATCTCAAGAGCGCGAGCATGGTTCTCTTGAGCGAACTCGGGGAACGGATGGATCTTGAGAACCCTGATTTCGAGAAGGCGTTCGTGGTTTTTGGACAGGACTCCGTTGAGGCGCGCTACATTCTAACTCCCGACATGCAGGAACGGTTACTTCTCCTCAAGAGGGTCCTTGGAAACGACCTCAGGATAGCCTTCAAGGACTCGAACGTTTACATTGCAACCTCTATAAACAAGGACATGTTTGATCCCCAGTTGTCGCGGCCTGCCAACTGTCCAGAGCAAATTAAGGAGCTAACACAGCAGCTAGCGGCCTGTTTTCACGTTGTGGAGGTCCTGGATCTGAACACCCGGATCTGGAGCAAGCAGTAGCGTTGGGCGGGCTGCCTCACGGTTGAGATTGAGGAAGAACAGCGGCCTGGGGAAAACTCCTTGAAAGCGGGGCTTTACCCGTAGGGTATACTCCGGCATCAGAAATCCGTTTTCCAAGATAACTGGAATTGTGGCAGGTTTGTTGCCCGCCCTTTTGTTTCTTCCCGCTGCCGGGGACGTCCGCGAGTTTGCGGGGGCCTCGAGCCATTGGGCCTGGGGCCCTCTTGAGAAGCCGGATCTGCCGTCTTCCGCCACATCACGGGTGAAGACGGGGGTTGATCACTTTATCTTGGCACGGCTGTCTGAATCCGGAGTTCAGCCAGCTCCCGAAGCCGCCCCGCGCGAACTGCTCCGTCGCGTCCATCTGGACCTGACCGGGTTGCCGCCCACTCCGGGCGAGATTGAAGCCTTTCTCCTGGATCATGGAGATGAGGCGTATGAGCGGGTTGTGGATGACCTCCTCAGCCGTCCCCAGTATGGGGAGAGGTGGGGGCGCCACTGGCTCGATGTGGTGAGATATGCCGAGTCCAAGGGGTATGAGCGGGACGAGTATAAGAAGTTTGTCTGGCGTTACCGGGACTACGTCATCGAATCCTTCAACGAGGATAAGCCTTACGACCAGTTCATCCACGAACAGCTCGCTGGCGATGAGCTCGACAACGTCACGCTGGAGACCCAGCTGGCCACCACCTTCCTTGCACTCGGCACCTTTGATACCATTGCGGCAGACCGGGAGGTGGCGGTCTACGATACCCTGGATGACATCGTGGCCACGACCTCCATGGCGTTCCTTGGCCAGACCTTGCAGTGTGCCCGGTGCCACGACCATAAATTTGAGCCCTTCAGCCAGAAGGATTATTACCGCGTGCTGGCAGCCTTTGAACCGTTGAATGTGACAGGCCGGGAGCGGCAGGTGGGAACGGCGGAGGACCGCAAGCGGCACCAGGAGGCGGAAGAGAACTATCGACGCGAGGTGCTGGAGCCCCGGCGTCAGGCCGAGGAGAAGTTCTGGCTGCCGATTCTCGAGCGGTGGTCGAGGGATGGGTTGCCGGAGGGTCGGAAGGCAAAGTTGAACGACAAGCAGCTGGCACTCACGATTCAGGCGATCCCCCTGCCTCCGGACAAGCGCTCCAAGGAGCAGGGCAACATGCTGGAGAAGGAACGTAACCGGGTGCGGTCCGCGGTCCGCGAGGTGGCGACGGAAGAGGAGCGCAGCAAAATTTCTGAGCACGAGCAGGACCTCAGGGCCGTGGAGAAGGACAAGCCCGAGCCGATGATGGGCTGGGTTTATCCCGGGAACGCCCGGCCGAAACCCACCCATCTCCGGATTCGGGGAGAGGTGCACCAGAAAGGGGAGGAAATTCCCTTCGGGGTGCCGGTGGTCCTTGATGGGGTATTGCCGGAGCCGCGCCCGACGGGGCAATCCTCCGGACGGAGGAAGGCGCTCGCAGAATGGATCACGGGGTCGCAGGCTCCGCTGGCGGCCCGGGTCATGGCCAACCGCGTGTGGCAGTATCACTTCGGGCGGGGCCTGATGGAGGACGGCAACAACCTTGGAATGGAAGGGGGAGAGCCGACGCATCCGGAGTTGCTTGAGTGGCTGGCAAGCTCGTTGATTGAGGGAGGCTGGAAACTGAAGCCCCTCCATCGCCAGATCGTGCTGTCGTCCACGTATCGCCTCTCGGCCAAGCATCCTGATCCGGGGAAGGATCCGGATAACGCTCTCTACTCGCGCTGGCCCCTCCACCGGCTGGAAGCCGAGGCTATTCGCGACTCGATTCTGGCAGCCAGTGGGAAGTTGAACCGCGAGATGAAGGGGCCTCCGATTTATCCCCCGTTCGCGGACAAGGTTGTCGGGGCGTCCTCGGGAGCGGACTGGAAGAATTCCACCGAGGAAGAGGCTTCGCGGCGGAGCGTTTATGTTTTTGCCAAGCGAGCCATTCCTCTCCCGGAGCTGGCGGTCCTCGACAACCCCGATTCGTCGTGCAGCTGTGCCAAGCGGACGGTTTCCACCACGGCGGTGCAATCGCTCCTGATGATGAATGGCCGTTTTATCAACGAACAGACGGCTCACCTGGCCGACCGCCTCCGGAAACTTGAGGGGGAGGAGGCTCAGATCCGGGCGGCCTTTGATTTTATCCTGTGCCGCCCTCCGACGAGTCGCGAGGCGGAGCAGGCCAAGGCCTTTCTCGTGAAGGCGTCCCGCGAACAGAAGATAGATCCACTTGCCTCGCTTGCGCTGGTGCTCTTCAACACTAATGAGTTCAGTTACCGCTAGGAACCAATGAATAGCCCTTCCAGCCCCTTCCACTTTCCCTGCGGCCGAACGCGGCGGGAGTTTCTCTGGCAGGCGGGCAATGGATTTTTCGGGACCGCGATGGCCTGGATGCTGGCGCGGGATGGCGTGCGCGCGGGGGAGATCACTCCTTCCACCCATTTTCCGGCCAAGGCCAAGAACTGTATATTCCTTTTCATGGTTGGGGGCCCCAGCCACATGGATACCTTTGACCCCAAGCCGGTGCTCGGAAATCGCCACGGGGAAGAATACGATTTCAAGCCGGCCAAGGGCGTCAGCCAGAAAGGGAAGGGCAAGCTCAAGGGCTCCCCCTTCAAGTTCAAGGCCTGCGGGCAGTCCGGGATCGAGGTTTCCGAGCTTTTTCCCCACCTGCGCGAGCACGTGGACGAGATGGCGGTGATCCGCTCCACGAAGGCAGATAGCGCAGCCCATGGGGCGGCTTCTCTCCAGATGAACACCGGCTTTGTCCGGCAGGGGCACCCTTGCCTCGGATCGTGGGCGAACTATGGGCTGGGGTCGCCAAACAACAACATGCCTGGCTTTGTGGTGCTCGTGAACGGAGCTCCCTACTCGGGGGCTCAGAACTGGAGCTCCGGGTTCATGCCGTCCGGCTATCAAGGGACCGTCTTCAAGACCTCGGGGACTCCCGTGCCCAACCTGAATCCTGCGATGAGTCGATCCCAGGAAACGCAGCGCGATCAGCTCGACCTCCTCGCGGCCTGGAACCAGGAGCATCAGAGGCATCTGCCGGGTAATTCGGAGCTGGCAGCCCGGATCGAAGCCTACGAGCTTGCCTACCGGATGCAGGCTCATGCCCCTGAGGCGGTGGACCTTTCAGGGGAGACCGAGTCGACCCGGAAGCTCTACGGGATCGGCGAGGGGGAGGCGGACCGGTTTGGCAAGAGCTGCCTCATGGCGCGTCGACTGGTGGAGAGGGGAACGCGCTTCGTGCAACTCTATCACTCGAACTGGGACACCCATGGGGATAACGACAAGCGGCACCAGAAACTCTGTGGCCAGACCGACAAGCCCATCGCCGGCCTCCTTGCCGATCTCAAGGCGAGAGGCCTGCTGGATGAGACCCTGATTGTGTGGGCGGGAGAGTTTGGCCGGACCCCGGTGGGAACCGGGGGCCGCGACCATCATGCTGCCGGATTTTCGACCTGGATGGCCGGGGGCGGGATCAGGGGGGGAACGATCCAGGGAGCCACCGACGAATTCGGGTTCCGGGTGACGGAGGGCGAGGCCCACGTGCATGACCTTCACGCGACGATCCTCCACCTCATGGGCCTCGATCACAAGGAGTTGACCTATTTCCATTCCGGGCGCGATTTCCGGCTCACGGATGTTTTTGGACGGGTCCTGACTGATATCGTGGCCTGAGGAGGCCTGGGAAGATGGGTCGGTTAACCGACCTGCCGCGAAAGAAAAAGTGCCAGGGAGCCGCGGCAAAGCCGGACAGGCTACCGTTGCTTCCTTTCGGACCTGGCGGATTTCACCAGCCGTCCCTCCACGGCCCCTGACGTCGGCACTCTAGGGGTGAGTGGGCCTGATGCAAGAAGCGAGTTTCCTGCAGGATGGTTGTCTTATTTCCTGTCAGCAAGGGCCTCCCGGAAAGAGGAGGCCATCTGCTCCCAGCGTTTTTCAAGGGCCTTCACCCGGTCCGGATGATGGTCAGCAAGGTCCTGGGTTTCGGTCCGGTCCCTGGCGAGATTGTAGAGTTCCCATGGGTCTCCCTTGGCGGCGACCAGTTTCCAGTCCCCCTGTCGCAGGGCGCGGTGACCCTCGTGAAGCCACCAGAGTTCTTCGTGCAGCGCTTCCCCATTGCCTGCAAAGGTAGGTCTCAGGGAGCGTCCGGGGGAGGGCACTTTCCGGGATGGCTTTACGCCTGCGAGATCGAGAAGGGTCGGGGCAAGGTCGATGACATGGGCTGGGGTGCCCCGTAATGCGTTGCGCACCTTGATCCCTGCGGGCCAGTGGGCGATGAAGGGGGTGGCGCACCCTCCCTCGTGCACCCATGTCTTGTGGCGGCGAAAGGGGGTGTTGCAGGTGGTGGACCAGCCAGGGCCGAGGCAGAGATAGGTGGGTGCCGACCCCGCAGGGGCCTTGGAGTCGTGTCCATCGCCGCGAACCATGATTTCAGCGCTGGCGCCGTTGTCGGAGAGGAAGATGACGAGGGTATTCTCCCACTCATCCATTGCCCGTATTTGTTGGAGAATGCGTCCGATCTCCTTGTCCATGCGCTCGATCATGGCGGCGTGGATGGCCATCTTGGTCTGCTGGAAGACTTGCTGCTGTCTGGTGAGAGTGTCCCACGGGAGAGGGCGATTGACCTCGCCCGGGCCGAGGATCTCGAGGTGCTCGGGGAAATGATAGGGAGGCCCGATCTCCTTTTCCACGGAGGAGAGTCTCCCGCGAACGATTCCGAGCTCCTGAACCTTTTTCCAGCGCTGGTTCCGGATCTTGTCCCACCCTCCGGCATAGCGGTCCATGCACCGGGCGATATCCTCCGGCAGGGCGTGCAGGGGGAAATGGGGGGCGGCGAAAGCGACGTAATGGAAGAAGGGCTTATTA
>PAQU01000082.1 GCA_002709395.1 Roseibacillus sp.
ATGCACTGTTTTGCCATTGCCTGCCTGGCGTCCGTTCTCTGGGTAGTCTATCTCTACAGTCTGGCATTCGACGGGGAAAACGCGTTTCTCGGCGGTGCGGGCTATCTGTTCCTCAACAACACCGAAGGCCTGTTTGACTCAAATGGCTGGCCTCGCTCCGTCCACATCATGTTCCAGATGACGTTTGCGATTATCACCCCAGCACTGGTGGTGGGAGCCTTCGTGGAGCGTATGCGCTTCGGGGCGGTCCTGCTCTTCACCGCTCTCTGGCTCACCATCGTCTACGCACCGGTCTGCCACTGGGTATGGTCTGGCGGTTGGATGGCTGCCCTCAAGCCTGCTACTCAGGATCTAGCTGGTGGTATCGTGGTTCACACCACCGCAGGACTTTCTGCCCTTGTCCTCGCCAAGATGCTAGGGCCACGTAAGGGGTTCCCGAACAGTGTTAAGCCTCCCCACAATCCCGGGATGGTCATGATCGGGGCTGCCATGCTCTGGGTGGGCTGGTTCGGATTCAATGCCGGTAGTCAATTCGCTGCTAATGAAAGTGCGGGACTCACCATGCTCGTGACCCATATTGCGGCCGCCACCGCCAGCCTGACCTGGATGGTTGTCGAGAAGATTAAGACCGGAAAGGCCGGCTTGGTAGGAATCGTGACCGGAATGGTTGCGGGTCTGGCTACGATTACCCCGGCTTCTGGCCACGTGGGGCCGATCGGGGCGCTCATCCTTGGTCTGCTAGCCGGTATCGTCTGCTATTTCGCCTGCGGCTTCGTCAAGGAGAAGCTTGGAATCGATGACACCCTCGACGTCTTCGCAGTTCACGGCGTGGGCGGCATGATGGGAACGATCCTCCTCGCGGTTCTGGGCACCAGCACCTTTGGAGGGTCTGGAGTGGGAGGCAAGGACGAGCCTGGGGTCGGAGAGCAGCTCGTGACCCAGTTCATAGCGGTGGGGACCACTGCAGCGCTCTCTATAGTGGGAACCGTGGTTATCGTCCTCATTATCCAGAAGACCGTTGGTCTCCGGGTCTCGGACGAGGAGGAGAATGAGGGACTAGACAAGAGCGTCCACGGGGAGAGTGGCTATACCCTCGACTAAGGGGTATTTGTTACCCTGTTTTTATTTCAAGGGGCTGGTCCAGAAGGGCCAGCCCCTTTTTATTAGTAGCCAGGGTGAGCTCTGTCGTTTTTAGGAGATAGGGACCGATTGTTTTTACGCCATTAAAGTAAATATAAATTAATGATCAGGTTCCTTTAATATTTTTTCCTTTGATCGCCTTGAAACCTATGTTTTTATCGTCGGCGTTATGAGACCTACACGTATTCTGGCACTTACCGGAGTTTCCCTGTCCCTGCTTGGCACTGCTAACGCGGACATCGAAACTAGTATCGGCGTTGGTTATACTTCTGACTACGTCTTCCGTGGAGCTAACAACGGGGCTGATCTTTTTGATGCCAGCATCGATGTGAGTGGCAGCGGAAACAGCTTCGACTGGGCGGCTGGCCTCTGGCTTGCTTCGTTCGATGGAGGCAATGAACTCGACATCTACGGATCGGCATCCAAGTCATTGAGCGACAACCTGGACCTTACGGTCGGGGTTACCAGCTACTCCTACTTCGGTGGGCTGAATGATGATAACGACCTCGAGCCGTATGTTTCCATTGGAACTTCCCTCGCGGGTCTTTCCGTTGGCCTTGGCGCTTACTACAACGAGAGTGGCGGTGCCGGTGATCACGACTTCTACTATGAGCTCACCGTGGGTCATTCCATGGAGCTCGGTGGTCTGGGAACCCTTGGCCTCTCGGCTGTGCTCGGTCACTTCGATGAGGACAATGGAAATGTTGACACTTACTACGGTCTCAGTGCTGGCCTCAGCATTGCGGTTTCCGACAGCATTACGGTGACTCCTCACATCTCGCACATCATTGATGGCGAAGATGGTGATGAGACCTTTGCTGGTGTGAAGGTCGGCTTCGACTTTTAAACTATCTAGGACTAACATCTCTAACCGAGGGGGGAGCCGAAAGGCTCCCCCTTTTCGCGTCTGCAGTTGGCACGCGGGTTGCTTGAGGGTGCCCCGTATGAGAGTAACACGAATTCTTGCACTTACTGGAGTCTCCCTTTCCCTTCTTGGTATTTCCCAGGCGGATATAGAGACTAGTTTCAGCGCGGGCTATACTTCCGAGTATGTCTACCGTGGCAGCCTTTTCGGCGATGACCTGTTCGACTTCGGAATCGAAGCTTCTGGATCAGGTGAACTGGGAGGGCTTGGCGAAGTAGGGTTCACAGGAGGAATCTGGTACGCGTCCTTTTCAGGAGGCAACGAGCTGGATATCTACGGTGAAGTTTCCAAGGACATGGGGAGTTTCAGCCTGGCTGCTGGAATCACCAACTATTCCTACTTTGGAATTGAGCCGCCTGTTGGAGATGACATTGAACCCTACCTTTCCATTGGAACGGAAATGGGAGGGATCTCGCTGGGAATAGCTGGATATTATGATGAAAGCGATAGCTACGACTACGATCTCTACTGGGAACTGTCCGCGGGTTACGATGTTGACCTGGGGAGCATGACTCTCGGGCTTTCTGCTACCTACGGCTACTTTGATGACGAAGTAGAATACTTCGCACTGTCGGCCGGTCTGGATATTCCAGTCTCTGACAGCATAAGTGTCTCTCCCCATATAACGACCACCTTCTCCGATGACCTTGGAGACCAGACCTTCGGCGGGGTTGGGGTCAGCTTTGGGTTCTAGGTTTTCCAAGGATGAAGCAGTAGTAGTGTCTCATGAACTGAAAGAGGGAGCTGTGAGGCTCCCTCTTTCGCGGCTGGAAAAGTGCTGATGCCGGAGGGTTTCGAGGAAGACTCAAATGGGAATGCGGATATTTAATTAAACCATATTTAATATTCGCATTAGCATCTTTGTGTTGGGAAAAAGTATTGGAGCGGGTTGACAAACTTGGTGCGACAGCCATCGTCCGCCTCGTTATGAGACCTACACACATTATCGCAATCGCAGGACTTTCGACTGCTCTGCTTGGCTCCGCCAATGCTGAGATCGAGAGTAGCGCATCAGTCGGATACAATTCCGAGTATGTTTACCGTGGAGCACTTCTTGGAGAAGACCTGATTGACTTCAGTCTTGGTTTTTCAGGGAGCACAGACGTGGCCGATTGGAATCTCGGCTTGTGGTATGGTTCATGGGCCGACTCCATCGTTGACGAGTTTCGTGTGGAAGCATCTGTTTCCAAGTGCATCAGCGATACGTTCTCTGTCAGTGCCGGATTGATTAACCACTCTTACCAAGGCGCAGTCGCTGCTCCCGGGGGCTTCGCCTTTGTTCCGGATCGCTTGGAGCCATTCATTGGGGTGAGCACAGATCTTGGCGGTATCGCCCTGAGTGCCTCCGCTTACTTCAACGGCTCAGATGATGACTACACCCACGACGTTTATTACGAAGTAGGTGCCAGTTACTCTGTCGACCTTGGCGGGAGCCTTTCTGGCAGTCTCAGTGCTGACCTTGGCATTTGGGATACTGATCCCCTTGGTGGAGTTGCAGATGATGTGACCTTTGTCGCGGTAACTGGTGGACTGCAATATGCAGCCAGTGACAGCATCACGTTGAATGCCTACATCACCCATTCCATATCGGACGACTGGATTTTCGAGGACGAAACCTTTGGAGGAGTCTCGGTATCGGTCGGGTTCTAATTCACCTGTTTGATATTAACTTATTGGAAAGGGGAGCCATCGAGCTCCCCTTTCTGCGTACAGGTGAGTGTTAATATAAAATATTCCACGTGGTTCTTTCCTCAGGTGGCGCGGGGGTGAGCCTGATCGTAGGCTTCCCGCAGGCGTTCCCGGGTGACGTGGGTGTAGATCTGGGTGGTGGAGAGGGACGAGTGTCCGAGGAGGGCTTGTACGCTGCGCAGGTCCGCCCCGGCATCGAGGAGGTGGGTGGCAAAGGAGTGGCGGAGTTTATGCGGAGTGACGTTGAAGGGGATGTCCGAGTGGGCGAGGTATTTCTTGAGCAGGCTGTTGATCGAGCGGGTGGAGAGGCGCTTACGGAGCTTGGAGACGAACAGGGCTCCCTCCGTGATCTTGGCGGCCTGGCGGTAGGTCTCGATAGCCTTCATGGCGTGCGATCCAATCGGAACCAGGCGCTCCTTTGAGCCTTTTCCCATGACCCGGAGGGTATCTGCCAGGCCATCAAGGTCCCCTACTTCAAGGGCGGCCAGTTCGGCGAGGCGCAGTCCGCTGGAGTAGAAGAGCTCAAGGATGGCGGTATCTCGCAGTGGTAGCCAGGCAGGAGCCTGCTTTGCCCGGGGAATCTGGTTGGGCAGATCGAGTAGTTGCTCAATCTGGCTGATAGTCAGGACCACCGGGAGTTGGCGCTCCAGCTTGGGCAGCTGGATCTCGGCCACCGGACTTTTTGGGAGTTCGTGGCGGGAGACGAGGTAGCTGTAGAAGGAACGGAGGGCGGCAAAGTGGAGGCGGATTGTGGAGCGTGCGAGTTCCCGCTTCATACAGTCGAAGAGGTAGGACCGGAAGTGGTCCGCGTTGCAGTCGTTCCAGTGGGAGAATTCTTTTCCAAGCCAGGCTCGGAAGGTTTCCAGGGCCCGCTCGTAGTTGTCCAGGGTGCGTGGAGAGACGTTCTTTTCAACCGAGAGGAACTCGAAGAATTGTTCAGTCAGGGAATCCGCTTCGGCCGGGGGCATGAGAGATCTTGCTCCGTGTGCTATGCGCACTTCGGACAGGTGCCAAAGAATTCAAGCTCGTGGTAGAGGTTCTGATAGCCGGTCTTGGTGCGGATTTCGTCCTCAAGGTGATGCACCGGGCAGGGGGCTTCAATGGGATCAATGGTTCCGCAGCCGGTACAGATCAGGTAGTCACGGTGCTGGTCGGGGATGATGAGAGCAAAATAGGCGGCGCGCTCATGCAGTCCGAGGCGACGGACAATTCCGGCGTCGGCCAAGCGATGGAGCAGGCGGTAGATGGTGGCCTTGTCACACTGGGAGGATAGCGTGCGGGATTTCTGCAGTCGGGCCAGGGTCATCGGACGATCGGCCTTGAGCAGGGTGCCCAGAAGAACCTCCAGGGCCTTGGTGCGCCGAAGGCCACTGCCCCGGCAGCGGTTCATAAGCTCTCCGAGATCGGTGCTCACGGGAGACAGCTTAACCCCATTTCGCCGGGAACGGCAGTATTTTCCCTTGTTTCCTGCTCTTGTCGGGTCGACAAGAAACCCATGAAGATCCATGTGAAAGCTCTCCTGCCTGTTTTTGGGGCACTGGCGCTGGGAATCCTGCCGGGTGAGGCAGTGGAACTCAGGCTGAAATGGCAGCCGGGGAAGCGATACGTTTTTGATAATACCGCCGACTCGTCCATGAAAATGCCTCTTCCGGGTCAGGGGTTGATCGAGACAAAGGGTCGGATGGTGATGCGGATTCACAACGAGGTGAGCCGACATGAGAAGGGTGTCAGAGTAAGCCAGTCCTATGATTCGCTCCGGATGAGGCAGGAGATGCAGGGATTGGTCATGGAGTTCGATTCCTCCGATCCCTCCAAGGGAGGAGGCCTCCTCGGGACGGTACTCAAGCCCCTGATAGAGACGAGATTTGCCGCGATTTACGACAAGAAGGGAAAAGTGGTGGGAACCGAGGGACTGGATAAGGTTCAGGGAGCGGACCAGTTGGGAATGGGGAAGCAGGAACTGGAAGCGATGGCCCGGCAAAGTTCCGAATTCCTGCCCGGTAGGGATGTCAAGCCAGGCGACACCTGGAATTCCGAGGTGGATCTGCCGATGGGGGAACTAGGAGGAAAGGTCACTATTGATTACACCCTCAAACTCGAGAATGTCGTTGAGCAGGAAGGGCGAAAGATCGCGCGTGTTTCCATCTCGGGTAAAATGAAGGAGGCCGAGGAGACAGAAGAAGGGGAGGTCCTGAAGATGGAAGTCAAGGAAGCCACGGGGATGATGCTCTTTGACATTGACCTGGGGCAGCCCTTGGAGCTTTCGACGACTACCCTGCTGGAAACCGGTCTCCCCGCGGGAATTCCGCAGGCCGAGGGCGCACCGGGCAAGATGCCGATCAAGTCTGTATCGGTGCAGAAACTGGTAGGGGTGGAGGAACTCAAGAAGGAGGCTTCCGAGGGTAAGGATGACTCCCAGACGAAGCCCAAGGGCAAAGTTCCTGCGGAGACCAGGGAAGAGAAAAAGGCTCGCCGTAAAGCCCGCAGGGCGAAGAAGCGTGAGGCGGAGGAGGCTAAACCCGAGTAAGGGAAGCGCGGAGGGACTCTGGAAGCCGGGTTCCTAGAGAAGGTCCCGTTGTTCACCCTGTGGTGGCTCGGCCCCTATTTTCTGGTAGGCAGAGGGCATGGCTACCCGTCCCCGGGGCGTCCGCTTGAGGAAGCCCTGCATGATGAGGAATGGTTCATTGACCTCTTCAAGGGAAGAGGAGTCCTCTCCGACTGCCACAGCGAGGGAGCTCAAGCCCACCGGTCCTCCGTTGAACTTGTAGATGACGGTTTCAAGAATCCGTTTGTCCATTTCATCGAGACCTTCCCGGTCAATTTCGATCATGGCGAGGGCCTTGGTGGCAGTTCCGGAATCGATCATCCCATCCGCCCTGACCTGGGCGTAGTCGCGAACCCATCTCAAAAGGTTGTTTGCCACTCGCGGAGTGCCCCTGGAACGGGAGGCGATTTCCCGGGCTCCACCGTCGTCGATCTGGATTTCAAGTAACCCGGCAGAACGCATGATGATGGTGCAGAGTTCCTCAAGGCTGTAGTAATCGAGTCGATTGACGAGGCCGAAGCGTGAGCGGAGAGGAGCCGTGAGCATTCCGGCCCGGGTGGTGGCGCCCACCAGGGTGAATTTCGGGAGGTTGAGCTGGATGGACCGGGCGGAGGGTCCGGAATCGATGATTATGTCGAGGCGGTAGTCCTCCATGGCAGGATAGAGGTATTCCTCGATGGCAGGGTGGAGGCGGTGGATCTCATCGATGAAAAGGACGTCTCCCTTCTGCAGGTTGGTCAGGATCCCGGCAAGGTCGCCGGCTTTTTCGATCTGGGGCCCTGAGGTGGTGTGGATGCTGGACTGGGCCGCACTCGCGATGATGTGTGCGAGGGTAGTTTTACCCAGTCCGGGAGGACCGGACAGCAGGATGTGCTCAAGGACGTCACTGCGTTGGTGAGCGGCTTCCACCATCAACATGAGGCGCTCCGTGACTTTTTCCTGACCGTGAAACTCTTCGAATCCGGGCGGGCGCAGGGAGAGGTCGAAGGGAGGATCTGATTCCTTGTAAGCGTTGTCCTCCATGAATCCGTCTCGGTAGCCCCCTGCGCTCAGGGTCTCACACCGTTCGGAGGACCGCAAGTGCGCTGAGATCCGGTGAAAAGGCCTGCAGAATAGGCTTTACAGGCATTCGATCCGCCCTAGAGTGCGCCTCCCCCCACGGGTGAGCCATGAAAGTTCTCTCCTCCCTCAATTCCCTCAAGCGACGTCATGCTGATTGCCAGATCGTGAAACGGCGGGGCACGCTTTACGTCATCAACAAGACCAACCCCAAGTTCAAGGCCCGGCAGGGATCGACCCGTGGGACGCGCTTGTCCAAGAAAGGGGTTAAATAAAAACAACCCCGGATTCTGGGGTTGCTTCAGGATTACTCAGGCGGCCCGGGGCCGCCTTTGATGTTTTCGGAACCGGTGATGTGCTTGATAAGCTCCCCGGCTGCGAGAAGCCCGAAGGTCGCGGTAACATGGGCGACTGCGCCGAATCCAGCATCGCAGCGGAGGCCCGCGGGTTGCCCGGCAGGGCGTTCTCTGGAGATACATCCGTCTTCCCCGGGATAGCGGACATTCTCCGGGGAAAAGATGGCGGTGATCCCGAATTTTTTCCGGGATCCTTCCCCGCTGGGAAACCCGTAATTTCCCCGGAGGTTCTTCCGGACCTGATGGAGTAGTGCATCATTGAAAGTACGGCTTAGATCTGCAATTTCGATCAGGCTCGCGTCGCAGCGTCCCCCGGCTGCCCCACAGGTGATGACAGGGATCTTGCGCTGCGAGCACTCTGCCAGAAGAAGGCACTTGGGACGAACCGGGTCAATGGCATCGATCACGCCGTCGAGAGGGCGATCGAGGATGGAATCCACGGTTTTATCCGTGAGGAAGCATTCCTCGGGGTGCAGGGTGCACAGGGGATTGATCTCCTCGATTCGTCTCGCCATTACCCGGGCCTTGGACTGACCCACCGTGCTGGAAAGCGCGTGGAGCTGGCGGTTGGTGTTGGTGATGCAGACGTCGTCCAGGTCGACCAGGGTTATTTCACCTATTCCGCTCCGGGCGAGGGCCTCGGCTGACCAGGAACCCACTCCCCCGATCCCGATAACGGCAACGTGTGCGCTGTGCAGGGAAGTCAGCCCGGATTCTCCATACAGCCGGGCCAGACCGGAGAAGCGGTCCTTGTAACCGTCGCTCATGGCGAATCCGCTCCGATGTTCCTAGGCCCCGAGCAGATGGGTCCGCATGTTGTTCAGAATCTCCTTACAGCGGGCCCGGTTTCCACCACCAACTTCCGCAGTGGCCCAGCCGGTAAAACGGATTTCCTGCAGGGCTTTCCGAACATCCGGCCAGTCGACGTCGCCAGCGCCGATCTTGGAGAAACCGGCCTTCACTCCCCAGTCCTTGACGTCCAGCTTCACGATACGGTGCCCCAGGGCGCGGATCCATTCCGCGGGGTTTCCATATTTCTGGTGGTTTCCGATATCGAAGTAGGATCCCACCCACGGGCTGTCGATATCATCGATGTATTTAACGAGTTTCGAGGCGGTCTGGTTACTGGGTCCGTCATGATCGTAGAGGAAGCGGTTCCAGACATTTTCGATGAGGATGTGTACTCCCAGTCGGGCAGCCAGTGGCAGGGCCTTGCGGATCTGCTCGATGGAACGATCCCAGGCCTGCTGTTCGCTTACCTTGGCGTTGACTACCGCCGGGACAAGAAGCACGGATGTTCCTCCGACTGAGTCACTTTCCCGGATGGCAGTGAGCAGGCCCTGGAGACCCTTCTCCCGGACCTCGGCAGAGGGGTCGGAGAGAGTGACGCCCCAGTGGATGGAATCAACCACGCCATGGGTTGGAAGCCCGACTTTTTCGGAGGCCTTCCTGGCCTCTTCCTTGTTCTGCCCCCCGGGGGAGTCGAGTTCGACCCCGTCGTAGCCGAGTTCCTTCAGGAGACGAAATTTTTCTTCCAGGGTCTTGCCCTCACCGCACATGCCGCACTTCAACGAGAGCAGGATGGGATGCGCCCCCCCGCTTTTGTGGTGATCGGCGGATACGCGACAAAGGCCGGCGGTAGCGGCAAGGGTTCCAGCGGCGAGGAAGCTGCGGCGATTTACAGGTTGCATGGGATTACTAGGGACCGGGGCGGAGTTCATTGCAAGCCGTGATCGCATTGTCCTGCAAGCCAGAGGGAGGCATGAATCTTCGAGTCGATCAGGAGACCCCGGTCTTTCTGCTCACTCAGCCATGCCGGGAGGAGCTTGAGGGGAACGTGGTGGACACGGATGTCTTCGCCCCCGACTCCTCCCCCGGCCGCGACCTTCTGTAGATTGGTGGCGAGGAAAAGATGGGTAATTTCCGAGGTCATTCCAGCTGAGGTAGGGCTGGAAAGCAGGAGTTCCATTGATTCTGCCTGGTAGCCGGTTTCTTCCAGGAGTTCTCTCCGGGCGGTGTCGGGCAGGGATTCGTCCCGATGTTCTTCCTCGTCTCCGATCAGACCTGCCGGTATTTCGATGACGGAGGCGTTCATGGGCCGCCTGAACTGTTCGACGAGAATCACTTCCTTCCGGGCAGTGAGGGCGAGGATCCCCACCACTCCTTCGGCATTCGGGCGCTCGGCGAATTCCCAGTCGTCGCGTTCGTAGAGGCCCAGGTAACGGCCCTCCGCGATAGTTGTTATTTCTCCCATTTCCCCTGTCTAACAATGAGCATGGTCCGGACAAGGTTCATTTTTGCACATCTCCTGCACAGGAATGATCCAGTCGGGTCAGGACGGTCAATCAGGATTAAGAAACGGTGGCCAAGTTGCGTAGAGTGGGGTAACAAGAGCAGCTCATGAGCGGTCGATACGACTTTGATATCCCGGTCACCTTCCGGCATCGCATCCGGTTTACAAAGGATGCTTTTGCGGAAGAGAACCCGGTGATTGCCGATCTGTTGGAAGCAGAGCGTGAGCGCAAGGTCATTGTCTTTATCGAGAGCGAAATCAATCGGTTGTTTCCCGGACTACAGGACCAGATTCGTTCCTATCTTGCTGGAAAGACGAACCTGAAGCTTACCGAGATCGTTACAATGGCGGGAGGGGAGGACTGCAAGATCAGCAAGACCCAGATCATGGACGGCATCGTTCCCATCGAGCGCAATGGGATTGATCGGCACTCCTACGTCTTCTGTATTGGTGGCGGCGCCTTCCTTGATGTCATCGGGTTGTCGGCAGCCACTGCGCACCGGGGTGTGCGTCTGGTCCGCTTCCCAACCACTACCCTGGCCCAGGATGACAGTGGGGTAGGGGTTAAGAACGGGATCAACGCCTTCGGAAAGAAGAACTTTATCGGGGCCTTTGCGGTTCCCTACGCGGTGGTGAATGATTTCCAGTTTCTCTATACTCAGGATAATCATAACAATCGCAGTGGCTTGTCTGAGGCGGTCAAGGTGGCTCTTGTGAAGGATGGTGCTTTCTTTGACTGGTTGGAGGCCAATGTGGGTGCCCTCAATCTCCTGGACCCTCCGGTCCTCGAGGAGGCGGTGGAGCGGTCAGCGATCCTGCATGCCAGACATATTGCCCTTGGAGGCGATCCATTCGAGACCGGGAGCAGTCGCCCTCTGGATTTCGGTCATTGGACTGCTCACAAGATGGAGCAATTGACGGACTTTGAACTCAGTCATGCTGATGCGGTTTCGGTGGGAGTCGCTCTTGATACCCTCTACTCCGCCCGTTGTGGCTGGCTTCCGGAGGAAGATGCCTGGCGGGTAGTACGGGTTCTCCAGGGACTGCAGTTGCCGGTGTGGCATGAGTCTCTGGAAATGACGGACGAAAAGGGAAGGAGATTGGTCTACCGGGGATTGGAGGAGTTTCGGGAGCACCTGGGCGGGGAACTGACAGTCCTCATGCTGGAAGCGGTAGGGCGGGGTGTCGATCGGCACTCGGTCGATGAGCAAAAGCACGAGGCCTGCATGGAAGAGTTGAAGCAGGCATCCCTCGGGGCTGCGACAGCATAGGGAAAGCTGGGCCTCGGGGGTTTGGATGAAACGTATTGCAGTACTTAATGTGGTGGGCCTCACCAAGGGGCTGCTGGGTGAAAGGATGCCCCGGACCGGGCACTTCGCGAAGGGAGTTGAAGTCACCAGTTTCCCTCCCGCCTTTCCGGCGGTGACGACCACTGCGCAGGCGACCTATCTGACTGGTCGTGCCCCCGGGGATCATGGGATTGTCGGTAATGGCTGGTATGAAAGGGAGGATGCCGAGGTCCGTTTCTGGAAACAGAGCAATCACCTTGTCCATGGGGAAAAGCTCTGGGAGGCGTTGAGAAGGGAGCGGGAAGGGTTTCGCTGTGCCAAGATGTTCTGGTGGTATAACATGTATTCCAGTGCAGACTGGTCTGTTACCCCTCGTCCGATCTATCCGGCAGATGGGAGAAAGATATTTGATGTCTATACGCATCCCCCCGGTCTGCGGGATGAGCTGGTAGGCCAGCTGGGAGAGTTTCCTTTCCCAAGTTTCTGGGGCCCCCGGGCGGGGTTGCCCAGTTCGCAATGGATTGCCGATTCGGCGCGTTGGATCGAGAAAGAGGAAGAACCGGATCTCAACCTGGTGTATCTTCCCCATCTTGATTACGGGCTGCAACGCTGGGGGCCGGATGCGCCGGAGATGGAGGCGGAGTTCGAGGCGATTGACAGGCTTGTTGACGAATTGATTTCTTTTTTCGTGAAACGGGGAGTGGAGGTTGTCCTCCTTTCAGAGTATGGGATTTCAAAAGTCCGGAAGCCGGTGCACCTCAACCGGGTCTTCCGGGATAAGGGCTGGCTCCAGATCAAGAATGAGCTTGGTCTCGAACTTCTTGATGCAGGAGCTTCACGGGCTTTTGCCGTGGCTGACCATCAGGTCGCCCATGTCTACGTCAGAGACGATTCCATCCGCAATGAGGTCCGGGGTGTTCTTGAGGCGACGGAGGGTGTGGCGGAGGTCCGGGAAAGTTGCTTTGGCGATGGGATCGGAGGACGAAGGGCGGGAGATTTCATTGCGGTTTCTTCACCGGAGTCCTGGTTCACCTATTATTACTGGATGGATGATATGGTGGCTCCTGACTTTGCACGGACCGTCGATATTCACCGCAAGCCCGGGTATGACCCGGTAGAACTCCATCTGGATCCTACGCTCAGCCTGCCCGGTATACGGATAGCGTCATTCCTGATCAGGAAGAAGCTTGGGTTCCGGGCCCTGCTTCCTGTAATTCCCCTTGATGCCTCCCTGGTGGGAGGTTCACACGGTCGGGATGATGTTCCGGAGGATGAGCAACCCGTTTTGGTGGGTCCGGGGGCGAGTTCGGTATCTTCCGCAGAGAAGGTCTTTAATTATCTCAGGTCACGCTGCCTTTCATGAAAGAAATCGAATCCGAGGTCGAGTTCTGTCGGAGGACCATGAAATCATGGGAGAAGCTGCGGCTTCTCTATAACGGGGCCCTGCTCTTGCCGGGTATCGCCCTGCTCTGGAGAATTCTGCACCTGCAGGCGGAGCGGATGGCGCAAAACCCTCCTGGTATGGGATTTCCGATCATGGACCCGGTGGACCTGTTTATTCGTGCCCTGCTTTTTGGGATCTGTGCGAACGTCTGTTTCTGTCTCGGGCCCTATAGTGAGTTCATCGTGACAGCACTTGGGTTCCCACTTACAGCCCGCAAGATCCGTGTTCTTCTATTTTCCCTGGGACTGATGATGTCTCTGGGGATAATCATGCTGGTCTGGTTCCTGATGGAGCTTAAAGCTCCATGGAGCCTTCCGTAAGATTTACGTCTCCTCCCTGAGAAGCGACCTTATGAGGGATCGGACAGCCGGACCTGGGTTCTCTGGCGCTTCTCAAAAAGAAGGGTTTCCCGATAGCCCGCTTCCACCGCCAGCCTTGTGGCCTTGTCAAAGTCCCGACCAACCTCTCCGGGGGCGTGAGCATCGGAATTGATAAGCAGTGGAATACCGGCCGTGCAGGCCAGATTGAGGAAGTCGGCGGCAGGATATTGTTCCTCGCAGGGTTTGTGCCAGCCCGTCGTGTTCAGCTCGATAGCGCAACCAGCCTCCGCGATGATCTCCACGGCTGGTTCGTAAAAGCGCCGGAGATCACCTTCCGGGCGGTGGCCAAACTTCTTGATGAGGTCCGGATGACCGAGAAAATCGAAAAGGCCGCTGCGGGCCATGGAGGCATATTCCTTCCAGTAACGTGTCCAGGCCTCTTCCACACCCACCTCGGACCATGACTCCAGAAGGCGTGGGCTGTCGAAATTCCAATCCCCCAGGTAGTGGATCGATCCGATAAGATAGTCCCATTCCGCGCGGCCTGTGATCTCCTCGATCCACCCCTGGCATCCCGGAAGCCAGTCGCACTCAAGCCCAAGTCGTACCGGGATTCGCCCCGCGGCATGGGTTCGAGCGGTATTAACCCACTCGAAGTAGGTGGGCAAATCACTGATCAGCATGTGCCAATCGTCAAGTGGCTCAGGCTGGACGGGGGAGTGGCAGGACACCCCATATTCGACGAGGTTGGCTTCCAGTGCAGCCTCGATATACTCTTGTGGAGTCCCCGTGGCATGGTGGCAGAGGGGAGTGTGGGTATGGTAGTCGGCCGGCATGCGAAATCTTTTGCGGTCGGAGGAGTCTTTGGCGTTGTGGCCTAGGGAGAGGAATACTAGGTTTCACGTGCGGCGCAAGAGCAGGCCCATGTCAGAGTCCAGCGACCAAGCACAGTTTTCGGAGGCCCATACCTTCACCGGGTCCCTTATTCCCAAGCTCCAGAGGCATCCCAAGCGGATCGTATTTACGGACGGTGCGGATGAGCGTGTTCTGCGAGTTGCGGCCCGGATGGTGAAGGACGAGGTCGGCATCCCGATTCTTCTGGGAGATCGGGAGCAGATTTTGTCCTTGGCGAGGGAGCATGGGATAGGTCTGGACTTCGTAAAGGTTCTTGAGCCGGAAAAGGCGGGTGATTTCGATGTTTTCTGTGAGTTCCTGAAGCGAACCGAGCATGTCCGGGGTGTTGAGGTTTCTAATGCGGCCGAGATTCTCCGACAGCCTGCATATTTCGGAGCCATGATGATTCAGTATGGGCAGGCGGATGGCCTGGTGGGAGGGAATCTCAGTTACCCTTCGTCAATCTTTCGCTCGCTTCTGCATCTCGTGAAGCCTGTCCCCACTGTGCCGAGGGTCTTTTCGGTGGCTATTCTTTCCGCGCCTCACCTCGCTCACTTCGGGCGGGAAGGAATACTTTTTCTCGCTGATTGCGGGCTTAATGAAGAACTCTCGAGTGAGCAACTGGCAGCAATCGCGGTGGAGACCGGGAACCTCGCCCGGATTTACTTTGGACGGCGTCCCAGAGTTGCCCTGCTTAGCCACTCGACCAAGGGTTCAGCGTCCACTTCCTCGGGGCGTGAAGTGCTGGCTGCTACTGAAATCGCTCGTCAGCAGGTGCATCCGGATGAAATTGAAATCGACGGGGAACTGCAGGCGGATGCAGCACTTGACCCTCTGGCATCGGAAATCAAGCTGCCTAATGCGGAGTTCAAGCAGGCTGCCGATGTCTTGGTCTTCCCGAATCTTGACGCGGCCAATATTACGCTGAAGCTCCTGACGCATGTGGGAGGGGCTCAAGCCTACGGGCAGTTTATTCTCGGATTAACGCGACCTGCTGCCCAGGTGTCGAGGACGATGGATGCCGATGGAATTTACGGAACCGCTCTGGTGGTCGGGGTGGAGGCGATAAAATATCACGAACTATACCCACAGGGTGAGGCTTAGCTTCACGGGGTATCTTGTAAGATAGATTCTTTTTCGATCCATTCGGAGATCTCCTGAAAAAGTTCTCCTCGCGTGTCATCAGAGAAGGGTTCGTGGAGAGCCTCGGGGAATTCTCGAAGAGTAAGACGAGGCAGGGAGGCGCCTTCGAGCAGGGCGTGAAGATGTTCTGGCGGGCAAACAGGATCGAGAAGACCCTGGGTGATAAGGATTGGCATCCGGGGCGGAGCGTTTCTGATGGTTTTCCGCATCCATCCAGCGGCCTTGATCATGGAGTGCCCCCAGCTGGCAGATACTCGGGAGTGGATGTGTTTGGAATCTCCGCTTTTGTGCAAGTGGTCCGGTTGCCGACTGCACTTCGCATGGTTGACGCCAGTGGAGATTGTGAAACGGGGGAAGATGCGGGCTATCAGCCCGGCGAGTCGGACAAGGGCAGGGTGCTGATTTGCATCTGGCCTCACAAGAGGGGAGCTTATCCAGGAAAAGTCGTAGAGATCAGGATTCAGCAGGATCTCGCGGAGGGTCATCAGTCCTCCCGCTGAGTGCCCCAGAATACCGGAGGGGGCGTCATCATCCTTCACCAGTTCCCGGCAACGTGTACGGTTGGATTCAGCGACCCGGTCAACGATTTCAAACCCGGGGACGTGTCCCCGGATGCCATGGGAGTGTCCGTGACCGGGTAAGTCGGTAGCAACGCAGACGATTCCTTTCTCCCAGAAGGGCTGAAGGAATTTACCATAGCGCCCGGCAAAATCACCCTGGCCGTGAAAGTGGAAGGCGCTGCCCCGAATTGGGGTTCCCGATTCAGGACGGAAGATGTGCCGTCTGAGACGGTAGCCGCCCAGTTCCAGATCCTCCCCGTAGTAAATCATGGTTCAGACTGGAGCGAGAGAAGGAGTTCCCCGATGAGATCTGCATCCTTGCCACGGTCCTGCTGGGTGAACGCCAGGTGAAGATTACGGAGGATACGAAGAAGAATGTCACGCATGGTACAGGGGCCCTCGATAGCTCGCCGGGAGTCGGGAGTAAGTACAGCAGAATTACGGCGAATCTCTTCCACAGCAATGAGCCGCCCACGTCCAAAGCAATCAACGAGGTGTGGATCTCCTTCTACTGAGATCCATGCCAGGAAGTGAGCTGGAAAATTACAGCCTCCTATTGAAAGGTTGAGCCGGTGTGCAACCAGCATGGCGAGGACTGCCAGACCGATGGGATTGCCCTTCCGGTTCATGATGATCCAGAGAAGATCCGCGTTGGAGGGATGATAGAAGCCCTCCTGATCCCCCCGGAAGCGTCCGGACCCAAAGAGGAAGTTACAGAGGGAGCGTTCATCACGGTGGGAACCATTGAGAACAGCTTCGTCAGAAACCTGGTCAATAGCATCCGGAAGAGAAGGGCGCAGGGAGGTACCGTCGTGAAGCAGCTCGCTGAGAAGCCGAAGGAGAAGCTCAAAAGTTTCCCAGTCCTGGGCGGTTTCGTCGAGGCCATGCTGGGGAACAGCCCATTGGTGTCGAATCTGTCTTCGCCGTCCCGGAGCCAGTAAATCGCTCAGACGGGTCCGATCCTCCTCGGCGAGCGTTATCCCCAGTCGATCGAGTTCCGTGCTCACATCACCCCGGCAGCTTTCAAACTGCTCGGAGAGGATCTTGCGCACCGCAGGATCGTCGTCATCGAGTAGCTTGATCAGGTGAGGGAGCTCGTTCTCAACATGCATCACTATTACTGCCGTTGATGCGGGAAGGGGCCACTTTACCAAGGCATGCCTGCTTGGTCCGCAGGCGAGGAATGGTGCGCGATGCTGGATTTGAACCAGCGACATCTAGCGTGTCGAGCTAGCGCTCTACCACTGAGCTAATCGCGCGTCGGGTGATGTCCGCAAGATGGCTGGGGTGCTGCGAGGGTGCAAGGAAGATTTATCAGAGCATTCCCGGACCTGGAATGGGGGCAGTCGGATTTTGATTTTTGAGGAAGGAGGTATTGACCAAACCGATATAGAAAAAAGAGGGACGCCGTTTCCGACGTCCCTCTTGTGCGAAATGATTGTTAGTCTGCCGACTTTAGCGCTTCTTTCTGCTTGCTGCCTTGCGCTTGGCCGCCTTCTTGGCGGGCTTACGCTTGGCGGCCTTCTTGGCAGGCTTAGCTTTAGCCGCCTTCTTGGCAGGCTTCCGCTTTGCAGCCTTTTTCTTGGCGGCCTTCTTCGCAGGCTTGCGCTTGGCAGCAGCCTTTTTCTTGGCGGCTTTCTTCGCAGGCTTGCGCTTGGCAGCAGCCTTCTTCTTGGCGGCTTTCTTCGCAGGCTTGCGCTTTGCAGCCTTCTTGGCTGGCTTAGCTTTAGCCGCCTTCTTGGCAGGCTTACGCTTTGCAGCCTTCTTCGCAGGCTTGCGCTTGGCAGCCTTCTTGGCAGGTTTCCGCTTTGCAGCGGCTTTTCTTTTTGTGGTCTTCTTCTTTGCAGCCATGGCTCTATGCTGTTTGAGTTCGCCCTCAACGGCGTTTCTCTCTTCCGATGTCAAAGCACCATCCGAGAGTAGGTATAGAATAGCGTGACCAACGCTCCCTCCGAAAGCGTTTAAGACAAAATCTTTTGCAAGTGCGGAGACGATACTTTCTTGACTTTTAGTAGGTTTATAGATGTACGTTCGACCTTCCCGCGTTGGTTCCACCAGCTCCTTGCGCTCCAAGCTTTGCAACACGGAGAGGATTGTCGTGTAGGCGCGTTCTTTTTCATCGGGAATATTTTTCATTATGAAGGCGACCGTGGAGGGTCCCGATGAATACAAAACGGAGAGCACTTGCTGCTCCAGAGGAGAAGGGCGAGATGGGTTTGTCATATTTCGATTGAGGACCTCCAAGCAGCAAGCAAACGGGAAGGGAATCTCTCAAAGAGGGCCGGCCCCTGGCTCAGTGGGGGTGTTTCGTCCTTCTTTTTCAGGGTTTTTATTCCTGGTAGAAAATTTCAGGGGAATGAACAGGAGGCAATCGGGGGCGCTGACCTCTTCGGCAATGATCTCTTTTCCGGGCGAGATGGTCCAAGAGGGCGCGACTAGTTTCAGCACCTCAGGGAGTGAGCTTCACCCGTGGCCTGCTCAGTTCCGGGTTGATTGTCTGCAGGGTGGACCAGAGCTGCTTTTCGGAAGGGTGGCCACTGAAAAGAACGGAACCATCGATCTTCAGAACAGTGATGGTTGGAAGTTCCAGCACACGGAGTTTTCGCGCAAGAGATTCATGGGAGTTATCCACAATCCAGCCTGCAGATGTTTCAGAGGTGATAGCTGCGCGGAATTTTTTTGCCTCGGCCAGAGCTTCCTTGCCGGGTTCGATTAGCACCGAAGCCACCGGAATGCCGTGGGAGTTGAGCTCTTTTACCATGGCGAGGAAGTCCGGGAGATGCTCTTCCGACTCGGTGCTCCAGGGAGACCAGAAATGAATGACAAGGTGATTGGATTGTCTGGCAAGAACCCGTAGAGCAACCTTTTTTCCGTCTGCCTGCCTTGTGAAGCTTTGATCGAAATCAATCCTGAGCCTGGCGAGAGCCTGGTCACGGCGCAGGCGGTCGATGTGGGGAGCAAAGGCGGTGGCTTGCCGGGGGCTGAGCCAGAAGGCTTCGGTAATGTGGGTCTTGAAGCGCTCTACATCTCCTTTCTCAAGTGCCTTGAGGGCGGAGCAGTATTCAATGATGGAGAAGAATTCCTCAGCTACACTGAAGATGATGGAGTCATCGATACGGAATAAAGGTTTCTGTTTTTCGAGGACTGGACCGAGAGCTGCCACTGCGGCAAAATCTTCCTGATCTACCAGGAAGAGAAAGCGGGCTTCCAGGATCGCCTGCTCGGCGATCCCGGATTTCCGCGCGGAGGCAATCGCCTGGTCCAGCTCTTTCCGGTTTTCGGACTCGAAGAGAGCCTGAATCAGTTTTTCCTCAGGAGCGTCCTGAGCAATTCCGGACAGGGGCAGGAAGCCGATTATAAAGGCAAGTCCAGCGGGAAGGAGGCTGGTGGCGAAAACGCGAGTCAATTGTTGCTCGGGATCTGGAGTGTTCGTCCTGTCTGAATATTGGTTCCGGAGATTCCGTTGGCGGCCTGAATTGCCTCGATGGTTGTGCCATAACGCTTGGCGAGTCCCCAGAGGGAATCACCCTTCGCGACGGTATGGGGAACGGTGTTTCCCGCGCCGGGAGGAACACCCGGAAACTCGGCGACCGGCGCAGGGGTAGCCCCCCCGGGCAGAGGAGGAATGGGTGCAGGTGCTGGAGGTGCATTGTGGACGCTGGGAAGTGGCTGATAGGGTGCACCCTCAGGCCCGGGTCCGGGCACTCCAAAATCGTCTACCTGTCCGTAGGGAGATTGTCCGGCAGCCTGAGCATCCTTTAATTTCTTGTATTCTGCGTAGTCAGGATCCAGTGCGGTGCACGATGCGAACACGATAGAAAATCCAATGGCGGAATAGTGTGTCATCCTCATGGGCAGAGAGATTAAGCTATTAGTTAGGAAAAACGAAATAAATTTTGCAGCTTTTCTAGCACATGAAACGGTGCCGGGGTTCTGCTTTGTTCAATTCTCTACCCTGAAGAAGCTTTGCACCGTATTCTCGGTATGGGCCGCAAATTGCTCGAGTGCTTCGGAGCGGGCTTCCGAAATGCATTTTGCGGTGCAGAGGGAATGAGCCGGTTCGCAGCGTTTGCCTCTATGTGGGACCGGTGCGAGGTAGGGGGAATCGGTCTCTACCATGATTCGTCCGACTGGGGTTCTTATGGCGGCATCGAGAACCTCGGTGGCATTCTTGAAGGTAGCGATACCGGTAAAGGAGACCAGGCCCCCGAGATCCAGGACCCGTTTCGCTTGAGAGAAAGGGCCGGGGAAGCAGTGAAAGACGGCTTGCAGGCTGCTTGCAAAGGGCTCGTAAAGAGTTAGAGCGTCGTCAAATGAAGCGTTGCCGCTTCGGTCGCGGGTGTGAATGACGACGTTCAGATCCAGTTCGGCTGCAAGTTCGAAATGTTGCTGCAGGAAATCACGCTGCCGCTGGTGATAGCTCTCCTCGTCCCAGCCCGAAGGAGGTGGATGATAGTAATCGAGTCCAGTTTCACCAATAGCAGCTACCCTGGGATGCCTGGCGAATTCGCGAAGTTCCGGGAGGTATTCATCCGGGGTTTCATGGACATCACAGGGGTGAATGCCCACACAGGCGAATACCTGGGGAAAGCTTTCGGCCAGTTCCAGATTCCGGGGAATGTCGGCCAGATTGGTTGCGAGGGTGATCAGGCGATTCACTCCGGCTTCCCGGGCCCGGTCGAGAAGGGATGGAATTTCCTCGGCCGGAAACTTATGAGATGCAAGGTGGCAATGGCTGTCGGTGAGCATCAGAATTTGGAGACCGGAGCAACCGGCTTATTCCTGCAGGATGGTTTCTCCCCGGTAGAGACAGGCGTAGGGAATGAAGACGACGGCAGTTATGAACATCAGGATGGTGAAGAACCAGTAGTAGGCAGCGCCTTCCAGTCGTTCGCCACCTCCAGCGAAAAAGGTCCTCCTGAATTCTCCGGCATCCTCCTGATCCATCTCGTCCTGATAGCCAATCTCTTCCTTGCGGCGCTCCAGCCAGGTGCGGTCGGGACGAAGGGATTCGGTCCATGACTTGGTGGGTTCCTTCTTTTTTTCCCTCAGGGAAATACGGATCCCGACGTCCCATTGCGTCTGGGCCTCCTGGTCCGGCCCATCGCTGGTGATGCGAGCAGTCTGGCTGTTTTCCAGTTGGTAGNGGAAGGGNCGGCCCCATTGGTCNTTCAGTTCACTNAGTTCCTCTGNCCCCACGTCNGGCCGAGGCANCTTGGNGCCATTCGATCGNANCCAGGNTTCTATCNTTGANGCNGCGGCNTCNAGAGATTCCCGGCCGGGCACGNTNANCNTTCGTCTGGCCTCCGAACTTGAGNGAGTAGACGAGATCGTCGTNTGTNCCCAAGGCGCNATCNGCGCCNGNATGNGCNTNGGNNGCNGTGGATTTGTGGTCCTTACCNGCTGNGATTTCCAATTTTTTCTGTACGGCCTTACCGGGCTCCGGAATCTGGATGTAGCTATTTACCCCGGCGGTGAAGAGGTTTCCAAGCGCCACCGCGGCAAGGAAAAGGCCAAGGATCATGGACTTCATCGTGCGGGGAGCCTGAGTATAGGCGAATTCAAGGGCGACGATTGAGACAAGGATCTCTGCCGCTGTCAGCAGAAGATAGGCCAGCATCTGCCACCCGATATTTGGGCGCTGCCCAGCATCGATCCACTCCTGGATAGTCGAGCTGAGGATAAAAGCAGCACCCATCAGAAAGAGCCCAGCACCGATTTTACGCAGCGGAGTCAGCTTAATTACTTTGCCTACNCTGGGGTAGACAATGAAGGTGAAGAGGGGGATAAGAGTGAGAATGAGAACCGGGTTGACCGCCTGAATCTGGGATTCCAGCCATTCTACCCCGAGGAAGTTCCGGTCCATCTCCCGGGCTTGGAATACCCAACGGGAAGCGGTCTGATCGAAGAGGGCCCAGAACATGGCAACAAAGAGGAAGAGGACCGAGAGCTTTGCCATGGCCTTGATTCCCACCGGGCTGAAGGTCTCCCTCAGGAATGCCTTGCCTCCGGGTGGAACGTGGATGAATCGATCGCGCCCCATCCAGAATACGACAGTNGCGAGGACCATGAGCACCCCGGGGACACCGAAGGCAAGGTGCGGGCCATACCATTCCAGTAACCACGGAGTCAGCATCGTGGAAAGGAAGGCNCCAAGGTTNATGGACCAGTAAAAGTAGTTGAANACCCNGGTTACCAGATGGCTGTTGGATTTTCCGAACTGGTCTCCGACATGAGCNGAGACGCANGGCTTGATTCCACCTGAGCCAAGCGAAATCAGGACAAGTCCGGCAACAAACCAGATAGCGGCATCCCCCTGGATTCCCATCAGTGCGAGTGCGGCGTGGCCTGCGCAGTAGACNATGGAGAGNCGNATAATGGTTTTATACTTCCCNAAGACTGCGTCNGAGATGAAGGCNCCGAGCAGAGGAGTGATATAAACTGCAAAAGTGAAGAGGTGNACCTTCTCAGTAGCTGAGGCCTCGCCCATCGCCTGGCCCGGGGTATCATTCATGAGCCAGAGATACTTCGTCATNAAGACCGCCAGAATGGTCTTCATTCCATAGAAGCTGAATCTCTCGGCGGCTTCGTTGCCGATTATATAGGGGATGCCTGAGGGCATCCCGGTCAGTTGAGGATCCGGGGAGCTGCGGTATTTCGACATGAGGGATTCTACAGGAAGTGAGAGACGCTCAGTTCACCGGACTCAAGGTCCGGGTGCAATCGGAATTGGGGCGACGGAGGAATTCGATGGGTAAGGGTCTACCAGCGAATGGCAGCAGCTGCCCAGGTAAGACCTGCGCCGAAAGCCACGAGGACAATATGGTCGCCGCGTCCAAACTTGTCTGCGCGGTGAGCTTCATCCAGAGCGATGGCACAGGCTGCGGCAGAGGTATTCCCGTANTTGTGAAGGTTCACAAAGACGCGTTCTTNGGGAATTTCGATTCGCTTGGTGATGGCCTCGATNATCCGGAGGTTCGCCTGATGGGGNATGAGAAGCTTGATGTCCTCNGGTTTGAGCCCGGAGCGTTCGATNACTGAGTTGGCTGAGTCCCGNATACGNGTAACGGCCTGCTTGAAGACATCACCCCCAACCATGGCGAGGGTGGCGAGGCGTTGATCGGCATTTTCGATGGTAATGGGNCAGGCGGACCCTCCACCGGGGATGTTGAGAAGATCGGTCTGACCTCCATCAGTCCCAATGTCCGTGGCCAGGATCTTACCCTCTCCCTCTTCCGCCCGCTTCAGAATTGCGGCTCCGGCACCGTCTCCGAAGAGGACGCAGGTCGAGCGGTCATCCCAGTTCACAAAGGCGGACAGTTTCTCGGCTCCGAGGATGAGCGCGTTCTCGAAGGCCCCATCTGAGATCAGTCGCTCGGCAAGCTTCATGGCATAGAGGAAGCCCGAGCACGCGGCCGAGATGTCAAATGCGACAGCCCGATGTGCCCCGAGATCATGTTGTAGGTAGCAGGCCGTGGCCGGGGTGAGGGTGTTGGGTGTGATGGTCGCCACGATTATGAGCTGGAGCTCGGAAGCATCCATGTCTGCCTGCTCAAGGGCCTTTCTCGAAGCCTTGGTCGCCATGTGTGACGTGAATTCGTCCTCGGCCGCGATGCGGCGTTCCTTNATTCCGGTCCGGGTGGTGATCCACTCATCAGAGGTCTCAACCATGATTTCGAGGTCGGCATTGGTCAGAACCCTCTCGGGGACATAACTCCCTGTACCTGCAATCGCTACCGGGAGTTGCGATACCGTTCCGCTCATCAAGGTGGAGTGAATGACAGCTTTGGTAATCGAGCAAGCCCCGCTTCCTTAAATCTGGGGAACGCCAGGACTCCTCCGCGCAGGAGATGGGAACTAGGAGACCGCCTTCATGGCCTGCACGATGTGAGGATTTACATCGTGCTGGATGGCTTCCGCGGCAACCCGGATGGCATTCTGGATGGCCAGCGCGGAGGATGAACCATGGGCAATGATGCAGACGCCGTTTACCCCGAGGAGGGGGCTCCCTCCATAGGTTTCGTAGTTCAGGCGGTCCTTTACCTCCCGGAAGCCGCCCCTGGCGAGAAACGCACCAGCCTTGCGGATGGGATTCGCTTCCAGACCTTCCCTGAGCCATTTGGTCATCGCCTTGGCGGTGGCCCCGCAAGTCTTNAGCAGGACGTTACCCACGAACCCATCACAGAGGCAGACGTCAAGTCGGCTCATGAAAAGGTCATAGCCTTCAACATTGCCGCGCCAGTCGAAGGACGCCTTTCCCGAGTCCACATAGTCCTTGATGAGAGCGAATGTTTCCTTTGTNAAATCAGTCCCCTTTTCTTCCTCTTCTCCGTTGGACATGATGCCAACTACCGGGTTTTCAACCTGGAGAACATGCCGGGCATAGACGCTTCCCATTATGGCGTAGCCGAGAAGGTGACGCGGTTTCGCGCCAGGATTTGCCCCGGCATNGAGGAGACGGCAGAACCCGAATTCGTTAGGGATGGGGGAAGCGATCCCGGCTCGNTCAACTCCTTCCNGATGGCGAAGCTTCAGGGTTGAGGCTGCTACGGCGGCACCTGTNTTTCCAGCACTCACAACAGCTTCCGCACGTCCTTCCCTCACAAGGTCCGTGGCGACNGAAATNGATGATTGCTTCTTGCGCCTGATGGCACTCACTGCGGATTCGGACATCCCGACCACTTCCGGGGCGTGGATAATCTCCAGGCGTGAATCGTTCAGGCCATGCTGGAGGCAGCCTGCCTCCAGGGTGTCGGCATCGCCGACAAGGAACAGGGTCTCCATGGAGGGGCTCAGGGCGAGCGCGTCGCGGGCTCCCACGATGTTGACCTCGGGGGCCCGGTCCCCGCCCATTGCATCAAGGGCGATTTTCATTCGGAAACCCGGGAAGCGTATTGTGCCCCGGAGAACAGTTGGAAGATGGTGGCCTCGCCACCAGGAACGCTACATTACGTCGACGTCAAGAACCTGACGTTCACGGTAGAATCCACAGGAAGGGCATGCAATGTGGCCGGGGACACGGCTACCGCACTCAGGGCAGGTCTGCAGTAGCGGTTTGCGCCAGCGATTTGCACCCCGGCGCATGCGCTGCTTCATTTTCGAGGTTCTGCGTTTGGGCACTGCCATGGCGAAATGGGGCGATTAGGGTTGGTTCTCGGGGTTTTCCAGCCCGTCGAGGGCAGCCCATCGGCTATCCCCTTGCTCGGCGGGCGGGACATCTACAACATCCCCCGTGGGCTTGTCCACTGCTAAATATCGGGGGTTAATTTCACAGGGAGNNGGGTNATCNNCTTCGTCACAGCGGGGATANGGNGGNAAATTGAGGAGAATTTCTTCCCGGAGNNCNTCNGTAGCNTCAATCTCAGNGCGNGNNCCTATTTCNANGGAAATNGCGGCNTCNGGAAGGCTGATGGTCTTCCTGAAGAGGGTCAGGGTTCTGACNCACTGGAATTCGAAGGGAGCCTNNANNGNGCCCTGNANNAGCAGNTCNTCACCAAAACGCTGGACNTGCAGNCGAAAGGAGAGCGCTCCAAGCGGCTTGGCGTCACCCTCCGGGAGGTCAAAGATGTCGGCTGGTAGCTCGTCATCGACAAGCTGACCTTCCTCGGGGAGCAGGGCGAGATCGATGACAAGCCGTTCCATATGGTTAATGTAGATTGAATCTTGGGCCCGGACGATTGAAATAAGAGCCGTGGAGCGCATTCCCCCACATGTCCTTCTCGGGGCCTACGCCGAAGGGGTCTTTCCCATGGCAGAGGAAGGAGAGATCCTGTGGTTCTCCCCGCTTCAGCGGGGACTTATCCCCCTCGATGATCGTTTTCACGTTCCTCATGGCCTGAAGCGGGTGCTCAAACGGAAGCCTTTCGAGCTCAAGCGTAACTCGGCTTTTCGCCAGGTGGTTGAAGCGTGTGGGGAACGGGAAGAGACCTGGATAGACGAGGTCATTATCGATAGTTATGTGCATCTGCATGAGATGGGCTTTGCTCATTCGTTTGAGTGCTGGGATGAAGAAGGTCTGCAGGGAGGGCTTTATGGAGTATCCCTTGGCAGGGCTTTCTTCGGGGAATCCATGTTTTCAAGAAAGAATGATGCCAGCAAGATCGCTCTGGTTCATCTGGTAGAATGGCTGCGCGAGGAGAACTACATACTGCTCGATACCCAGTGGATGACTGACCATCTACGCCAGTTTGGTGGTGAAGAGATCCCGCGCGAAGACTACTTCATACTCCTGGATGAGGCGCTTGAAGGAATCTACGAAGTTCAGTCGCACAAGACACCAGAGCGGCCTCCGTCTTCCTGAGTTCTGCTGCAGGAGTGAAGCCCCACTCGACGAGGACGGTTTTCATGCCGGCGGCCCTGCCGGTTTCGAAATCGACCAGCGAATCCCCGACGAAGGCGATTTCCGAAGGCGGCAGCTTCATTCGCCGGGCTATTTGCAGGGCGCCGGAAGGGTCGGGTTTGCGTGGCAGGGAATCCTGCTGGCCAAGGATCATGGCCCAGGGAACCCAGGAGAACATTCGCTCCATGATTTGCTCGGTATACTGGTGAGGCTTGTTGGAACAGACTCCCAGGGGGAAGCCATGGCTGTCCAGTTCCTCAAGCATCTCCCGGATTCCCGGGTAAAGGCATGTGCCTTCCAGTGAGCTTTCCGCATAAGCGGAAAGGAATTCCCGGTGAACATTCTCCACCAATTCCCCGGGGGGCTCTCCTCCGATGCCACGTCTCACGAGCATTCTGCTGCCGTCTCCGATAAACGTCTCTACCCGGCTGGCGGGGTGAACGGGGAGTCCATGACTATCGAGAGCCTGATTGAGGCCGGCGGTAATTCCCGGCAGGGAATCAACCAGGGTCCCGTCGAGATCGAAGATAGCGGCCCGGGTCACGCTGGTGTTTTTTGGCAGGGCCCCTACTGGGATAGTAGTGCCACCAGCGCCTCGTCGCTGAAGGCGGAGGGATCCTCTGCAGCCTGAGCGAGCATCTCTTCGTCAAGCAGAACATCCAATTGCGGGAGCTGTGGCTCCGCTATCACGGTGGCCCCGGGGACATTCCCGGCGTTCTCGGCCGAAGGGTTCAGGTTAGCCAAGATGAGAATGGCAGCTGCGATGGCAGCGAGGGAACCGGCGAAGACTGGTCTGGGGGAGAGGAGGGATTTCCACCATGGGAGGCGGGTCTCGCTTGCGAGGCGCACTTCCCTCATGACGTTACGCACGAAGAGAGGGCTGACCTCGGGAGCCTCAGCCTTGTCGACAAGGTCCCACACGGGGTCGTTTTCCCACTCGTTCTCTTCTTCCCTGATGCTCATGGGCAGGACTCTACGGCGTATTTAACACTGCCAATCGTGGAAAGTTTCATGAATTTGAGAAAAATCGTTGGGAATTTCAGGCTCCGTCGCCCCGCTGCTTACTTGTATAGCCCGGCGAGCTGGCTCCGGACCTTCAGCAGGAGTTTCTTGGTGGCAATGATGCCGGCCTCCTCGCTGATTTTTCCTCCCTCATACTCGACACCAACGTGGCCGCGGTAGCCTGCCTCGAGGACTAGCTTGAGGGCCTTCACGTAGTCGGTCCTCGTCTCGTTGCCTTCGGCATCGAAATTGTGGCTCTTGGCGCTGACCCCCTTGGCAAAGGGCATGAGCTCCTTGATCCCGAGATAGCGGTCGTAATTTCCGAAATTACCGAAGTCCGGCAGGGAGCCGCAATTGGGCAGGTCGACGTTCTTGAGGACCTTGGAGAGCCACTTTCCATTGGAAGAGAGTCCGCCATGATTCTCCACGATGACATTGATCCCGTGTTCCTTTCCGAATTCGGAGAGTCCACGCAGGCCCTTGGTGGTATTGTCAGCCTTTTCCTCGTCAGACTTGCCCACCCCGTGGGCATTAACCCTGATTGAATGGCACCCCAGGAACTTGGCAGCCTCCACCCATTTCTTGTGATTATCGATGACCTTCTGTCGTCTGGCTTCTTCTGCTTCTCCAAGGTGTCCCTCCCCGTCGATCATGATAAGCAGGCTTTTCACCCCGAGGTCGTCGCATCGTTTCCTGAGCTCTCCGAGGTAGGACTTGTCCTCTGCCTTGTCCTTG
>PAQU01000083.1 GCA_002709395.1 Roseibacillus sp.
GCTGCTCAAGAAGGCCGCCAACATCGCTTCCGGATCGGGAGAACCAAACAAGGAGAAGGTTGGTAAGATCACCAAGGCAAAGCTCATGGAGGTGGTGAAGGTCAAGATGCCGGATCTCAATACGAACGATCCTGAGCGTGCTGCGAGGATACTTGCTGGGACTGCAATGCAGATGGGCCTTGAGGTCGAGGGGATGTAACCCCGGGGACCGCATGTTAAAGATATCCAGTAATAGATAAGACAAGAACAGTAACCGCAGGAGGGTCTAAGCCGGTCCGTTCGCACTGCAACCAAGCCAATGGCAAGAAAACGAAGCAAAAGATACGAGAAGGCCGCGGAAGCGGTTGAAGACCGCCCCTATGCCCTCGCTGAAGCAGTGGGAACCCTGAAGAAGTTTCCTGCTCCGAAGTTTGATCCCACGGTGACACTCTCCTTCCGGATTGGGGTCGACTCCAAGAAGAGTGACCAGATGGTGCGGGGGAGCGTTACGCTGCCGCACGGAACCGGTAAGAATGTCCGGGTGGTTGTCTTCGCCCAGGGAGACGCCGCCAAGGCCGCTACGGAGGCAGGTGCTGACCATGTTGGGTTTGAGGATCTCATCAAGAAGGTTCAGGACGGATTCACGGATTTCGATGCCGCCATTGCAACACCCGACGCCATGGCCGAAGTTCGTAAGATTGCCCGGGTGCTTGGGCCCCGTGGTCTCATGCCGAATCCGAAGACCGGAACTGTTACCGAGGATACCGCCGCCGCCGTGAATGCGGTCAAGGCAGGCAAGGTCGACTACAAGCTCGACAAGAACGCAAACATTTCGGCCGCGATCGGGAAGGTGTCCTTCTCGGAGGCACAACTCGAAGAGAATGCTTCGGCCCTCATTGACAGCGTCGTCAAGGCAAAGCCTGCTTCTGCCAAGGGCAACTATATCGAGAATATCACCATCACGGCGACCATGCTGCCGGGGCTTAAACTGGAGAATAACAGCGCCGTTACCGAATAAGACCATGAATCCTGACAAACAGATCATCGTTGACGAATTGCTGAGCAGGGTAAACGACTCGCCGTTCCTGCTCGTGTTGGACTATACGGGGATGACCGTGCCGGAGTTTAATGAGCTTCGAGGCCGGTTAGGGGAAGGAGGAGCCGAATGCCACGTGGCCAAGAACAGCCACATGAAGCGGGCCCTGGAGACGGCGGGAATGTCCGGGCTTGATGAGGCACTGCAGGGACAGACTGCCTTCATCACCGGGCAGGAGGATGTGTGCGGGGCGGCGAAGGCCGTGAAGAACTTCAGGAAGGAATTCAACAAGCCTGAGGTCAAGGCCGGGCTTCTTGATGGGGAGCTTCTCGACGAGGCGCAGATCAAGGCCCTTGCTGACCTGCCACCCCGTGAAGTGCTCCTTGCCACTCTTCTGGGAGTTCTCAACCAGCCGGCTTCCATGCTGGCTCGCCTGCTCAACGAGCCCGGGGCATCCCTGGCCCGCGCCCTGAAGGCGAAGTCCGAACAGGGGTAGCCGGAGGGCTTCCGCTGCAACACCTCAGATTCCTCCTTAACCAATTTCAGAGAAACAACAGATTTCAAGGGATAGCCAAGGCCGCGAACGTGGCGGAGGCTGGTAAACACAGATGGTTCCTCGTCGGATCGCCGGCTGGCGGTCTTAAACGACACGGAGCTCCGTAAACGACGATACCGAAAGAACAAATACAATGGCTGATATTAACGCAATCGCAGAAGAACTCGGAAAGCTTACCGTCCTGGAAGCTTCCGAACTGGTAAAAAAACTGGAAGAGGAGTGGGGCGTAAGTGCCGCTGCTCCCGCCGCCGCTGTTGCGGTCGCTGCTCCGGCAGAGGCTGAAGCAGCGGAGGAGAAAACAAGCTTCGACGTGTCCCTTGAGGAAGCCGGAGGCAACAAGATCGCGGTGATCAAGGCCGTGCGCGAAGTTGCCAGCGGTCTCGGACTCGCCGATGCCAAGAAGCTCGTCGAGAGCGCCCCGGTCAACGTGCTGGAAGGTGCTTCCAAGGACGATGCCGAGGAGGCCAAGGCCAAGCTCGAAGAGGCTGGCGCCAAGGTCGAACTCAAGTAACCGGCTTTTTTCCTGCCGGGGTCTGTTACAGGCCCCGGCAGGAACGCCTGATTCGACTTCAGGCTTCCTCCCCGGACAGAACCAGACCGGGGGGCCTGAAGTCGGAGCAGTCGCTCCGGATAGAAACATAGGGGATCCCGTATTCCTCGAAGCCCTGACAGAGCGGGGTGGAGAGGCTGGTTCCCCGCCCCGAATCCAGCAAAACGCCAACCCGCAAGGGTGGCGCCAATCCCATCCAACGAGACTACCATGGCTGACCGCCGTTACTTCGGAAACATCGAAGAAGTTATTGAGCCGCCCAACCTGATTGAGGTTCAGAGCAAGTCCTATGAGGACTTCCTGCAGCAGGATATCGCCCCTTCCCAGCGAACCGAGACCGGTCTGCAGGCTGTATTCAAGGAGGTATTCCCGATTACCAGCTATGACGAGACCATAGAGCTGGATTTTGTTGCCTACGATATCGAGGAGCCGAAGATTACGGCTCTAGAGGCGTTGCGTACGGGGGAAACCTTCAGTGCGGCTCTTTATGTGACCTTCAAACTGAAGGATGAAACCGGCACCAAGAAAGAGCGTGTTTACATGGGAGAACTGCCCATGATGACCCGCCGCGGAACTTTTGTCATCAATGGTGCGGAGCGGGTTATCGTTTCCCAGCTTCACCGCTCCCCGGGGATCTGCTTTGAGAAGTCGATTCACCTCAACGGCAAGATCCTGCACTCGTTCAGGATTATCCCGGATCGCGGCTCCTGGCTGGAGGTTCAATTTGACACGAATGATCTGCTCTACGTCTACCTCGACCGTCGCCGCCGTCGTCGCAAGTTTCTGGCAACCACCTTCCTGCGGGCCCTTGGCTACCCCAGCGAGCGGGAGCTGATCGAGCAGTTCTACAAGGTCAGGAAGCTGAAGCTCAGTGAAACGATGGACGAAGAGGAGCTCAGCTCCATGGTTCTCTTTGAGGATATCAAGGACGGTGACCTCGTGGTGGCCCGGGCCTACGATCCCCTTACAATCGGGGTCGTGCGACAGCTCCTCGCTCTCAAGATCAAGACGATCGAGGTGGTTGACTCCCGGGATGATGAGATTTTGCTCAAGTCCCTTCGCAAGGATCCGGCAGAAGACGAGGAGAGTGCCCTGAAGGATATCTACAAGAAGCTGCGGCCGGGAGATCCTCCTACCGCTGCCAACGCCCGTGCTCTTCTCAAGCGTCTCTTCTTTGACCCCAAGAAGTATGACCTGACCCGGGTAGGTCGTTACAAGATCAACCAGAAGCTTAAGATCGATGTTGATTCCTCGGAGCGAATCATGGTGGCCGAGGACTTCCTTGCGGCCGTAAAGTATCTTCTCAACCTCAAGAAGGGAGATGGCACCATTGACGATATCGATCACCTCGGAAGCCGTCGTGTGCGGGCCGTTGGTGAGTTGCTGGCCAACCAGTGCCGGGTAGGCCTGGCCCGGACCGAAAGACTTGTGAAGGAGCGGATGACGCTCTTTGACGTGAACATCGAGGGGATGACCCCTCAGAAGCTTATCAATCCGAAGGCTCTCAGTGCCGTGGTGCGAGACTTCTTCGGGCGGAGTCAGCTTAGTCAGTTCATGGACCAGACTAATCCGCTGGCGGAGCTGACCCATAAGCGCCGCCTCTCGGCTCTNGGTCCCGGTGGTCTCAACCGCGACCGGGCTGGGTTCGAGGTGNGGGACGTGCANCCNTCTCACTATGGACGNATNTGTCCCATCGAGACCCCGGAGGGTCCGAATATTGGACTCATCAACTCGATGTGTACCTATGCCCGNATCAACGAGTTTGGGTTTATCGAGACTCCTTACCGAAAGGTGAGGAAAGGTAAGGTCAGCAACCAGATCGAGTATGTGACCGCGGATCAGGAGGAAACCTTTATCATAGCGCAGGCCAACAATCCGATCAACAAGGACGGAACGTTTGTGAATGAGCGTGTAACGGCGCGAGAGCGGGGAGAGTTTCTGGAAATGGATCCGGAGAAGGTGGACTACATGGACGTCTCGCCGAAGCAGCTCGTCTCGGTGGCGGCAGGAATGATTCCCTTTCTGGAGCATGATGATGCCAACCGCGCGCTCATGGGATCCAACATGCAGCGCCAGGGTGTGCCGCTTCTGGTATCGGAGGCCCCCTTCGTGGGTACCGGTCTGGAGGAGAAGGCNGCCCGTGATTCACGCTCGGTAGTGGTTGCGGAAGGTGATGGCNTAGTAGCCGCCNCNACGGCTGAATTTATCGTAACGACCAAGGATGGNGAATTGCCCGTCTCCGACGAGCGTTTCCTGAGTGATCCGGAATCGGTCAAGACCAAGCCGGAGAAGGGAATCTTTGTCTATCCTCTCAGGAAGTTCATGCGTTCCAACGCAGGNACATGCATCAACCAGAAGCCCCTGGTAAGGTCAGGTGATAAGATCAAGAACGGTCAGATCATTGCTGATGGACCAAATACCGAGAAGGGGGAGCTCGCGCTGGGACGTAATGTCCTGGTCGCGTTCATGCCNTGGAACGGTTATAATTTCGAGGATGCCATCGTGATTTCCGAGCGCCTGGTAAAGCAGGATGTTTANACCTCCATTCACATCAGTGAGTTTGAAGTTGCGGCCCGGGATACCAAACTTGGACCCGAGGAGATTACCNGGGACATTCCAAACGTCGGAGAAGAGGCCCTCAAGAACCTCGATCACGANGGGATCGTTCGTNTNGGAGCNGAGGTCAAGCCCGGCGATATTCTGGTTGGGAAGATCACTCCNAAAAGTGAGACGGAACTCGCCCCGGAAGAACGTCTTCTGCGGGCGATCTTCGGAGAAAAGGCGGCCGATGTGAAGGATACCTCCCTGAGGGTGCCCTCTGGTTGTACNGGGATCGTGCAGGATATCCGGGTTGCGACCCACGGAATGGCCAGGAGGAAGATGGAAGAGAGCGATCCGGCTGAGATGAAGAAGCAGCTCAAGAAGATTAACGACGATTACAAGAAGAAGAAGGATCAGCTCACCGACCAGCTGACCGAAAAGCTGTCTGATATTCTTCTCGGAGAGAAGATTCCCCTTGATGTCGTCAATGCCCAGAGCGGNGAGATCATCATTCCTGCCAACCGCAAGATTACCAAGACGCTCCTGCGCAAACTGGCTGCNGTNTACGATCATATCGAGATCGACCCGAGTCCCATTCGAAACAAGATTCTNGAGATCATCAGTTCGTTCGAAGGTCGTTTTGGTGAACTNGATTCGGACCGGGAGCGCCGTCTGGATCAGATCGAGAGCGGGGATGAGATNGATCCCGGAGCGATCAAGGAGGTGAAAGTCTTTGTGAGCGCCAANAGGAAACTCTCGGTNGGTGACAAGATGGCCGGTCGTCATGGAAACAAGGGCGTGGTCGCGGTCATTGTTCCGGAAATGGATATGCCNTANCTCGATGACGGNACTCCCGTGGACATCTGCCTCAACCCGCTTGGGGTGCCGTCCCGGATGAACGTNGGCCAGGTGCTTGAGACTCACCTTGGAGTGGCGGCCAAGGCTCTTGGCTTTACGGTGGCGACCCCCATTTTCGACGGTATTCCCGAAGACAAGATCTGGGAGTACATGTCGGAGGCCAAGAAGGTTGATGGCACGAAGATGGTCGGTGATGGCACCGAGAAGGCCCGTGAACGAAAACCCGACGAACCTGTTGGTCCCGGATTCACATGGATCGGGGATGGTAAGGACGGATCCACCGGGGGTAAGAGTACNCTCTATGATGGCCGGACCGGAGAGGCTATTGACCAGCCNGTGGTGGTTGGCCAGATTTACATGCTCAAGCTCGGTCACCTGGTCGCTGACAAGATCCATGCCCGTGCAGTTGGGCCCTACAGTCTGGTCACCCAGCAGCCGCTGGGAGGAAANGCGCAGTATGGTGGCCAGCGCTTCGGTGAGATGGAGGTCTGGGCNNTGGAAGCCTANGGGGCGGCCTACACGTTNCAGGAGCTTCTTACCGTGAAGTCNGATGACGTGCAGGGACGGACCCGGATCTACGAGGCAATCGTCAAGGGTGACAACACTCTGGANGCGGGAACGCCCGAATCCTTCAACGTGTTGATCAAGGAAATGCAGTCCCTCGGACTTGATGTGCGNCCCGGACGCCGTGGNGCACAGGTCGCGGAGGACGGGGACTTTAACCTGGATGATCTGACCCTCTAATCCCCNGGTCGAACCTGAAACCAGCAACTTTAAGAAATCATGAGTGTTGAAACCAATCTGCGTGAACTNTACGGGGTCGAAGAAAAGGCGGAAGCCTTTGACCAGGTCTCCATTACGGTCTCNTCCCCGGATGTGATCCGGTCCTGGAGCCGGGGGGAGGTNAAAAACCCGGAAACGATCAATTACCGGACCTTCAAGCCTGAGAAGGGNGGCCTTTTCTGTGAGAGGATCTTCGGGCCGACCCGGGACTGGGAGTGTGCCTGTGGGAAATACAAGCGAATCAAGCACAAGGGAGTGATATGTGACCGGTGCGGCGTGGAGGTGACTCTTTCNCGTGTGCGTCGTGAGCGCATGGGGCATATCGAACTNGCGGTTCCNGTGACNCACATCTGGTTCTACAAGTGTATGCCCAGTCGGATCGGCCTCATGCTGGACATGAGCGCGCGCGATCTGGAGCGTGTGATCTACTATGAGGACTATATGGTCACGGACCCGGGNAAGACCCCGCTTGAGCGGGGACAGTTGCTTCCTGAATCCGATCTCCGTGACGCGGAGGAAGACTACGGCGAGGATAGTTTCCGGGCGGCGATGGGAGCAGANGCCATCCGCGATCTTCTCAGTCAGTGTGTCCTGGATGAAATTATCGTGGAGCTCGAGGAGGCAATGGAGAATACCCGGTCCAAGCAGACCCGCAAGAAGCTGGCCAAGCGCCTGAAGCTGGCCCAGGGTTTCAGGGATTCCAGCTCGCGCCCTGAGTGGATGATCATGACCGTCCTTCCGGTTATCCCGCCGGATCTGCGCCCGCTTGTTCCCCTCGAAGGTGGCCGCTTTGCCACCTCGGACCTGAATGATCTCTATCGTCGGGTCATCAACCGGAACAATCGCCTCAAGAACCTGCTTCAGCTCAAGACCCCGGAGGTGATCATCCGTAACGAGAAGNGGATGTTNCAGGAGGCTGTAGATGCNCTTTTTGACAATGGGCGTCATGGACGGGCAGTGACCGGTGCCGGGAACCGTCCCCTGAAGTCTCTTTCAGACATGCTCAAGGGCAAGGGTGGCCGTTTNCGCCAGAACCTCCTTGGTANGAGGGTNGATTACTCCGGCCGTTCCGTGATCGTGATTGGACCTGAGCTTAAGATGCACCAGTGCGGTCTGCCCAAGAAGATGGCTCTGGCCCTCTTCGAGCCCTTCATCATTCGCCGTCTCAAGGAGCTCGGGCACTGTCACACGGTGCGCTCAGCCAAGAAGATGATCGACCGCAAGACCACCGATGTCTGGGACATCCTGGAAGAGGTGACCCGGGGACATCCGGTGATGCTGAACCGTGCCCCGACCCTGCACCGCCTGTCGATCCAGGCCTTCGAACCGGTGCTCATCGAGGGATCGGCCATTCGACTGCATCCGCTTACCTGTTCCGCTTATAATGCGGACTTTGACGGGGACCAGATGGCGGTGCACGTTCCGCTCTCAGTGGAAGCTCAGATGGAGGCGCGCCAGCTCATGCTGGCTCCCAACAACATCTTCTCCCCGGCTAGTGGTCGTCCCATCACCACTCCATCACAGGATATCATCCTGGGAACCTACTATCTGACCTATACCCGGCCCAATTCGCAGCCTGACCCCGAAGAAAGTGTTCCGACCTTTGAGAATCCTACCGAGGTGGAGTATGCCCTGACCTCCCGGAAGGTTACCCAGCACGGGTGGATCCGGGTGCGCAACCCTGACTACGGAAAGGACACCGTCTTCGGGGACAAGGAGAGCAAGATGCTGGTGACCTCACCGGGGCGAGTGCGCTTCAACGAGATCTGGCCCGAGGGGCTCGGATTTATCAACCAGACGGTGAGCAAGAAGGAGATGGGTGATATCATCTGGCGTTGCTATCAGGTTGCCGGTCAGTCCGGGACCGTTAAGACCCTGGACAGTCTCAAGAACCTCGGCTTCCAGGAGGCCACCCGTTCCGGGTGCTCGATCGGAATCGTGGACATGGTTATTCCCGAGGAGAAGGAGTCCGAGATCAAGAAGGCATACGCCGAGATTGAGAAGGTCTCCAAGCACTACCGCAACGGGATCATTACCGACGGCGAGCGCTACCAGAAGGTGGTTGATATCTGGACCCATGCCACGGACAATATTGCCAATGTGCTCTTCCGCAAGCTGGAGTTCAATGAAGGTGGTAAGATGGCGAATCCTCTCTTCATGATGGTGGATTCCGGGGCCCGGGGTAACAAGAACCAGATCAAGCAGCTCTCGGGAATGCGCGGCCTGATGGCCAAACCCTCCGGGGAGATCATCGAGCGTCCTATCACCTCGAACTTCCGTGAGGGTCTTTCCGTGCTGGAATACTTCATTTCCACCCACGGTGCCCGGAAGGGACTGGCTGATACCGCCCTCAAGACTGCGGACTCGGGTTACATGACGCGTAAGCTGGTGGACGTATCCCAGGATGTAATCGTTACCGAGGAAGATTGCGGCACGGTGCAGGGTCTCTACGTTGAAACAATCTATTCAGGAGATGAGGAATCGGCACCCCTCTCCACCCGAATTTACGGGAGGGTTTCCTGCGAGCAGGTAGTCGACCCGGTGACCGGGGAGGTCATCATCAAGGTCAATGAGTTGATCACGGAGGAGAAGGCCAAGCGGATCGAGGATATCGGCCACGAGCGTCTCAAGATCCGATCAGCCCTGACCTGCGAGTCCAAGCGGGGCTGCTGCCAGTTTTGCTATGGGTTGAACCTTGCGACCGGAAAGATGACCAAGATCGGGGAAGCGGTGGGAATCATCGCGGCCCAGTCGATTGGAGAACCGGGAACGCAGCTGACGATGCGGACCTTCCACTCTGGTGGAGTAGCGGTCGGGGTCAACAAGCAGCCCTTCATCGAATCCCGCTCCAAGGGTGTCCTGCACTACCAGGATCTCCGCGTGGTGGAGGATACCGACGGAAACTTCGTTGTTCTCAACAAGAACGGCAACATCTCGATCCGCGACAAGAACGGGCTTGAACTGGAGTCCCACAAGATTGTGATCGGCTCCATCATTTCCGTGAATGACGGATCCGAGGTTGCCAAGGGAGACCAGATCGCGACCTGGGATCCGCACAGTGTGCCGATCATTACCGAGAAATCCGGGGTAGTTGAATTCCGTGACATGATCCCGGGAATCACGGTCCAGACCGAGACGGACAAGGAGACCGGCAAAAAGGGAATGACGGTAACTGAACACAAGGAGGACCTTCACCCCCAGGTCGTCATTGTCGCCCCGGATTCCGGGGAGGTGCTGGCGAGCTATTCGATTCCGGTGGGGGCCCACCTTTCCGTGAAGGAAAAGAAGAAGATCACGGGAGGAACACAGCTGGCCCGGACCCCGCGGAAGGTAGCCAAGACCCGGGACATTACCGGGGGTCTGCCGAGGGTGGCTGAACTGTTTGAGGCCCGTCGCCCCAAGGATGCCTGCGTCATTGCCAAGATCGACGGGGTGATTTCCTTCGGCCCGAACGTTCGAGGCAAGAAGAAGGTCATCGTGACCGACGAAGAGACCGGAGAGTCAGTAGATCACCTCGTTCCCATGGGACGTCACATGATCGTGGCGGAGGGTGATACCATTGCCCGTGGTGAACAGATCACCGAGGGCCCGGTGGCCCCGGAGGATCTCCTTGAGGCCTGCGGAAGGCAGGAGCTCCAGGCCCATCTTGTGAACGAGGTCCAGTCGGTCTACCGGGCTCAGGGTGTGGAGATCAACGACAAGCACATCGAGATTATCATCCGACAGATGCTGCGGAAGGTGAAGATCACGGAGCAGGGCGACACCTCCTTCCTCTGGGGGGAGCAGATTGAGCGTTCGACCTTCAAGAGAGAGAACGAGGAGATTATCGAGCAGGGCGGTAAGCCGGCGGAAGCCGAGCCCGTCCTTCTGGGAATCACCAAGGCTTCTCTCGAGACCGAATCCTTCATCTCGGCGGCGTCCTTCCAGGATACCACCCGGGTCCTCACTGAGGCTGCCACCCTTGGCAAGGTGGATTATCTCAATGGCTTCAAGGAAAACGTCATCATGGGGCACCTGATCCCAGCTGGAACCGGATTCGATACGCATCGGGATGTGGATATCGAATTCACGGTGGAGGAGCCCGAGCCACAGGTTGAGGAGGAAGAACCCCAGCCTGACCTGGAGACCGCCTGAGGCGGAAGGCAGAAGTCACCGGTCATCAGTCAGCGGTTTTTTTCAGAATGCTGACTGGTGACAAGAGACCGTTGACCTGATGCCACGCCAAAGACCCAGATCCGGAGGACGCCCCAATCCGCATACCGCGGAGGGGGGGGCAAGCCGGACAGTACCGGAAGGCGATCTGCGGGAGATTCTGGCAGGGAGTGAGAATCCCTTCATCCTGATTCTCGATGGGGTTCAGGACCCCCATAACCTCGGTGCGATCCTTCGCAGCGCTGACGGTGCGGGGGTTGATCTTGTGATCGCCCCGAGGGATCGTGCGGTTGGGATTACCGAGGTTGTCCGCAGAATCTCGGTTGGAGCAGCTGATCACGTACGCTTCATGCGGGTCACAAACCTGGCACGGACAATGGAAGAGCTGAAGGACGCCGGAGTCTGGTTGGTGGGGACGTCGGACCGGGGAGGAGAGAGCCTCTTTGAGGTCGATCTGAAGGGGCCGCTGGGAATGGTGATGGGGGCGGAGGGAGCGGGATTGCGCCGCCTGACCGAGGAGAAGTGTGACTTTCTCGTCCAGATTCCGATGCGGGGCCGGGTAGAGTGCCTTAATGTGAGTGTGGCAACCGGGGTCTGTCTCTACGAGGCCCTCCGCCAGCGGGGAGGGAGCGGCCTGTCGGAGAAGAAGGGGTAAGCCGAGAGTGCCGGGTTTCTATTCCCGCAGGGCGTAGTGGATGTGGGGTGCGTAGAGAGCAGGTTCCAGGAGGAAGGAGTCATGTCCCCGGTCCGAGTGGACCGTGATGTGGACCGGCTGGACCCCAGCCTCCTCAAGCTCGAGGACAAGTGCACTCTGTTCCTCAGGATAAAAGCAGAAGTCGGAGTCGATCGAGAAAACCAGGATACGGTGTCCGGCCTGACTACATCGGGTGAGGAGTTCCCGGTAGTTCTCGGCGTCGCCCTCCCGGGCTGCGTCATAGCGCGACCACATGTCGATGATGCGCAGGTAGGTATTGGCATCGAAGCGCTGTACGAATTTCTTTCCCTGGTAGAGCATGTAACTCTGAAACTGGTCACGGACCGTGTACCACGAAAGGGCATCGCCCTGCTGAATGACATCGCGCCTTGCGCGACGCTCGATGGCGTCGAGGTGAACGAAGGTCTTGTGGGAAATCATGCGGGCCAGGGCGAGGCCGATATCGGGATGCTGCTGCCCATAGTAGTCGCCCCCATTAAAATGCTGGTCGTTCTCGATAGCCAGGATCTGCTCGAAGAGGATCAGACGGTTGAGGACGGTGGTCCGGATGCCGCTGGCGACCGAGATGACCGTACGGACACGTGCAGGGAAGTTGGTCGCGAAGGTAAGGGCTGCCAGTCCGCCGACCGACGGGCCAGCCACGGCATGGAGACAGTCGATACCGAGGTGATCGAGTAGAAGGCTTCCCACCGTGGCCTGGTCCGAGATTGACAGGTTGGGAAACGTTGAACCGTAGGGCTCTCCGGTCCGGGGGTTGACTGAGATGGGTCCCGTGGATCCGTAGCAACCTCCCAGCAGGTTGAAGCAGATTACGAAGTAGTGGTCCGTATCGATGGCTTTTCCGGGACCGACAAGTCCCTCCCACCAGCCTTTCTGGACTTCTCCGTTCCATAAGTCACCAGCCTCAGGATTCTCTGGAGTATTTCCGGTGACATTCTGGGAGCCGGAGAGGGCGTGAAAGATCAGGATGGCATTTGATTTTCCCGCATTGAGGTTTCCCCAGGACTGGTAGGAGAGCTGAACGGACTCGAGGGCTCCACCTTCCCGGAGGGCAAGGGGTGGATCACCCTTGCCGATCGCCTGGAAGGTGTGAGTCTGTTGCGGGCTGCTGGACACGGGGCTTGGCATACGACGAAGCGAGCCAATTGGAAACGGATTATTTTGACATCATGCCGGTGGAGGCGTGAATGGGGGCGTGGAGCAGTGCGTTGGTTACAAGGAATGGGACGCGGTTTGTGATGCCCTGCTGGGTGGGCGGCAGCATCTCCTGCTTCGGAAGGGTGGAATTCACGAGGGGAGGGAAGGGTTCTCTTTCAGGGAGGAGCGCTTTGTCCTGTTTCCCACCCGCTTTCACGCCCAGGCGGCGCAGGTCCGGGTGACTGGAGGTCCCATTGCTGAAACCGGGGAATGGAAAGTGGGTGAGGAGGTACCTGTTACTGCCTGGTGTGAGGCCCTGTGGGCGCGGACCCTGACTGACTGGAAGCAGGTAATGGCCCTCGAATCCTTCCATATCTGGACCGAGGACCTGGTCAGGGAGCGCTTTGATTGTGGGGAGTTGCAGCAGATCCATTGTGCCCTCGTCCGGGTCTTCCGTTTACCCAAGCCTGTCAGTCTGCCCTATGAGAAGAAGTATGGGGGCTGTCGCACATGGGTGAATCTGCCAATCGCAGTCCCCAGTGAGGTGGATCCGGTAATCAATGACACAGACTTCGGGGAGATCCGGAAAGCGGTCGAGGAGACTGTCAGCTGAGGTTGCCTGCGATGGTGCGACCCGGGGTGATGGATTTGGCTCAGGTCAGGTTGCGTTCCCCGATCAGGTGAATTCCCACGAGGGTGAGATCTCCGATAACCTCACTGATTTCCGGAAGGCCTGCTGCAATGAGGGCCGCATCACCGCCGGTGGCGAGAACCTTGGGAGTTCCGTCGAGTTCACGGTGAACAGCCTGCAGCACCTCCCGGATCATTCCACGATAGCCATGCACTGCGCCTGAGCGCATGGCCTCGGTTGTTGATTTCCCGATGGCAGATTCCGGCTCTGCGAGGTCAATCTCGGGCAGGAGGGCCGTATTTCGATGGAGGTAATCGGTCAGGGAGGACAGGCCGGGGGCAATGACCCCGCCGAGGTAGCTGGCGTTCTCCGTGTCCTCTCCCCCTCCCACCACGTCAAAGGTAACCGCCGTTCCAAAATCGACCACGATGGCGGGCGCTCCCACCCGGGCGTGCGCTGCTACCGCATTGGCCAGCCGGTCCGCCCCGATCTGTTCAGGATGCGGGTAGTCGATTCCGATGGGAAGATCACTCCGGTGGGAGATCTCATGAATGGGCCTGGGGGCGAGACCCTCCCTGAGAAGGGCTGCTTTCTCAGGGACCACCGAGGAGATTGCCACCGCCTCGAAATCGAGAGCGTTCAGCTCTGTGATGAACGGTGCATCCAAGTCCCGGCTGGCAACATGTCTGATGTCATAACCCTGCTGGTCGGGAGCGACGACCGAGAACTTGGTCCGGGTGTTGGAGTTGTCGATCAGGAGCAGCCGCATCGCCTTGCTCGAAAGCAAAGCAGGAGAGATTCCGTCCGAACATGAAAAAGGGCCGCGGATTGCTCCGCGGCCCTTTTCCCGGTGCTGAAAAGTGAATCAGATCTCGGCGTTCTCGACTCCATAAGCCGGCACTCCGTGCTCGGCAACGTCCAGTCCTTCGATCTCTTCCTGCTCGTTGACCCGCACGCCCATCACCATCTTCATGACGAAGAACACGGTGAAGGAGAAGACGAACGCGAAGGCGCAGACCGAGAGAATACCAGTCAGCTGAGCTCCAACGGTCGTGACGCCACCTCCGAAGATGGCGACGGCCAGAGTGCCCCAGATTCCACAAGTGCCGTGCACCGAGATGGCACCGACCGGATCGTCAATCTTGGCGCGATCGAGTGCGATCACCGAGAGGACTACGATGGCACCGGCTACCAAGCCAACCACCACCGACATGGTGGGGGAGATGGCGTCAGCCCCCGCCGTGATCCCGACGAGACCGGCCAAGAAGCCGTTGAGGGTCATGGAAAGGTCCGGCTTCTTGGTCAGAACCCAGGCTAAGATCATGGCCCCGATGGCCCCGCTGGCGGCGGCCAGGCCCGTGGTCACAAAGACGATGGAGACGAGGTGAGGCTCAGCAGCCAGCACGGAACCGCCATTGAATCCGAACCATCCCAGGAAGAGAAGGAAGGCACCGATGGTGGCCAGCGGCATGCTGTGGCCGAGGATGGGCTTGATGCCGTTCTTCGTGTATTTCCCGCGGCGCGGTCCAAGGACGAGGACGCAGGCAAGGGCAGCAAAGCCACCGAAGGCGTGTACCACTGTCGATCCGGCGAAGTCGTAGAAGGGCTCTTTAAGATTGGCGAGGAAGCCGCTGCCCCAGTGCCAGGAGCCGACCCACGGGTAGGCGAAGCCAACAAGGATGGCGGAAAAGATCAGGAAGCTCGAAAGCTTTGCCCTCTCGGCCACCGCTCCTGAGACAATTGTCGCGGCGGTTGCGGCGAACATCGCCTGGAAGATGAAGTCGGTCCACCACGTGTAGGATGAATGGTAGAGATTGGTAGCATGGGTCAGCAACTCGTTGGCGCCGTATGAAGCAGAGCTTCCGATAGGGAAGAACCCGTTATCCCATCCCGGGTAGTGGGCGTTGAAGCCCCACA
>PAQU01000084.1 GCA_002709395.1 Roseibacillus sp.
AGCAGGTGCTGGAGCAGGTGCTGGAGCAGGTGCTGGAGCAGGTGCTGGAGCAGGTGCTGGAGCAGGTGCTGGAGCAGGTGCCGGAGCAGGTGCCGGAGCAGGTGCTGGAGCAGGTGCCGGGGCAGGTGCCGGCCAAGGAAGCGGTCAGGGAAGTGGGCAGGGCCAGGGCCAGGGCCAAGGCGGAGGGCAGGGCCAGGGCAATCCCCTCGACCTGCAGGAAAGCTCAGCAGCCGGGACCTCTTCAACCGTGGCTCAGGGAGACGCAGTAGCCCGCACCCGGCAATCGGTTAACTCTCTTACCCGGCGCAGACGCTCTGCTGCCATCCAGAATTACGTGCAACCTCTCCCGGCAGAGTTCCGGAAGATGGTTGCTGAATACTATGAAGCCCTAGAGGAATGAACGTTCGACCACTTCGCACAACTACCGTAGCTGCCCTGACCGCAGCCTCCCTGATCGCTACCATCCTTCCCCTTTCCCGCGTTCAGGCGCAGGATGAGGCTCCGCCTACCCAGACTGTCGGGGTAGCCCGGCTCACCCCGGAGGCCGAAGCCGCCATCACCAAGGGGCTGGCCTACCTCGCCAAGGCAGGAGTCCAGAACCCGGACGGCAGCTGGGGAGGATCCGGAAACCCGGTGGCAGAAACTTCCGTGGGATTGATGGCCTTCATGCTGAAAGGCTACGTACCGGGTCGTGGTGAGTATGGGCGCCTGATGGACAAGGCGATCTCCTATCTCATCAACAAGGGCCGGGAGCAACGGGGATTCATGGGGACTCCAAACAATCATGCCGGCATGTATGAACACGGCCTTGCCGTTCTCGCCCTCTCCGAGGCCTGGGGCCAAAGCAAAAACCCCCGGCTGAAAACCGGCCTCCGCCGTGCGGTCGACATCATCCTGCGGGCCCAGAACGCCGAGGGGGGATGGCGCTATAATCCAGAACCACGCGATGCGGACCTCTCCATGACCGTCATGCACGTGGTCGCTCTCAATTCCGCCCGGGAGGCTGGCATCTCCGTTCCGGACGCCACCATTGAGAAAGCCGCAAAATACGTCTTCTCCTGTCAGGATGAGGACAGTGGCGGTTTCCGTTACCAACCCGGCGGAGGGGAGCCCGGATTTGCCAGAACAGCGGCCGGCGTGATGTCTCTCATCATGTGTGGAAAGCTCCGTCACAAGTCCACTCAGCGTGGACTTGCCTTCCTGAAGGCCTATCCCGACCGGAAGTTCGACAAGAACTATCCCCGTTTTCACTACTCACACTACTATGCCATCCAGGCCATGTATCAGGCTGGTGAATCTGACTTCCAGTCGTGGTATCCCAGAATCGCGGCAACCATCGTCTCCAAGCAACAACAGGACGGCAGCTGGGGCGGCGCCCACGGTACGGTCTATGGAACTGGATTCTCGATTCTCATCCTCGGGGTGCCCTACCGCTACCTTCCCATCTATCAGCGTTAACCGTTGGTCTCCTCCGGCGGAAGGGCTTCGGGTTCCGGAAACAGGCCGGAACTTACGGCACCTGAGCCGGGTCAGTCAGCCATGATCCGCCTCTCTCACAGCATCGTAGCCAGTCTCCTCGTCCTTGCTTCTGTCTGGCTCCATGCGGACCCCCCTCCGGCCGGAGCAGGCCGGATGCTGCAGCAACTCAGGAGTGAGAGCTGGATTCAACAGGCCGAGGCCCTTCATTACCTCGGCGAGCATCGGGTAGAACTGGCAACGGATCCAATACGGTCCCTCCTCAACTCCGGCACCGCCCATCCATGGATCCGGGGACGTGCACTTGTCTCCCTCTCTCAAATCGAGAACAAGGTTGACCCNGCTGAATTCGGCAAGTGGGTTGCCCACGACTTGATACCNCTTCGGGCAGCCGCGGCTGAGGTTCTTGAATCCCACGGAGCCAACTCCGCGGAAACCTGGATTGACATCCTTCTGAAGGACCCCGAGCCCGTCGTTAAATGTCATGCTGCCGCTGCATATGCCAAGCGNAATGGNGGGGGCGCCTGGCCCGTGATTGATCCAGTCACCGCTTCCCCCACTCCGGCAATTGCCCAAGCCTGCGCCCGGGCCCTGGCNTTCACCGGAAANGAAGCAGCCCTTGCACGCCTGGGAAGGCACCTCTCCGANCCAGGCCTGATACGGGAATCTCTCCGTGGCATCAGCAGGATCCAGAACGCGGCCCTGATCCCACTTCTCCTTGATCTTCTCCCAGACCTCGAGGAAACCGACCTCAACTATGGAGCGATCCTGACCGCACTGCAGAACCAGGANTGGAAAGAGGTGACCAACGGTCTCGCCGTCTTCATCAAGAGCGAAGACGAAAACCGAGTCAGGGCAGGGGCCCGCCTGATCACTACCCTCACCCGCTCCCCCGAACTTGGCCCTCCCCTCCGGGAAGCCCTGTCCAAGGCCACCCGGACCGAGACGATTGAAGCTGGCCTGATCGCACTCGGATCCGCCGCGATGAACCCTGACGAGCATCACCAGTTTTTCAGCAAGACTCTCAAGCACNAGGAGCCCTCCATCCGCTCCCTCAGCATCCGCTGCCTTGCACATTGCAAGGACGTCAATCACTACGAGGTCCTGCGGGAAAGCCTTGTAGACGAGGATTTCGAAGTCGTCCAGGCCGCCTTGGCTGCGTTGAAACGCCAACCGGCTGTGAACGCCCCCCAGGGGAGGCTGGTAGCTTATCTGGAAGCTCCCCTCTCAAGTGACAATGAGACTATCCGCGCTCTTGCCTATGATCTCCTCGCCCATGCCGGAAGNGAAGCGGACTTCCGCCCCGCCATGGCTGCGCTGGAAGAACTCCTGACCGGGACTGACGAAACCCTGCGCGCCGCAGCGGCAAAGGCACTCGGGGCACTGGCTCCGGAAGACGAGATCGGGGAAGTGGTAGCAGCCCAGGGATACCTCGCTCACTGGATGGTGATTGGCACGTTTCTCAACGACAAGGAACACAAGGCCTTCCACGAGGTTCATGAACCCGAAAAGGAAATCGATTTTGAGAAAAGCTACAAGGCAACCTATATCTGGCTCCTTGAAGGCCGCAGNGACAAGCCTATCGAACGCGAGGTCACCTGGGGAGAAGGGATCGTCGATCAAACCGACGGCAAACTCTCCATGTCCGCCCAGCTCCCTCCNCCGGGATCATTCGCGGTGGGCTATGCNGTGGCCGATATCCACGTCGACACAGAAAGAGATGTNGTNCTGGACATAGACGGAGACGATGCCTTCCGTATCTGGCTCAATGGAGAGAAGATCTCGGAGAAAATTGCTCCTTACCAGCATCGCAAGGACTGCATCGCCGAGGACAAGGGGCTTGAGGTCAAGCTCATGGCCGGCACCAACCGCTTCATCGTAAAATCCGCCAANGTCGACTACCGTTGGTNGGTGCGCCTTCGGCTTACCGANACCAACGGGATTCCAATCCCCTTCCGAAGACCATGACGCCGGGACTGCGAACGCTCTTCTGCTGTCTGGCTTTACTCAGCATTCCACTCTTCGCTGCTCCAGAGGCCCCGACCTCCGANCCCCGCTGGGCCGAGGCAAGGAGTTTCTACCAGGCCGGGAACAAGGATGGAGGTCACAGGCTCCTGATCGCGCTCGCGGAATCCCAGCCTGGTCAACTCGGTCTTGCGGTAGCCTGCTACACCNCAATTCTTGAGGAAGAGGGAAATCTCCTCAAATCCAATCCATGGATTGACCTTGCCTCCGAACGCCTCCTCGCCCTCGAACAGGTTGGCGCCATCTCGGCCCACACNCGCCCGGTCCACGAGGCAGTCCCACGGGTNATCTCCAAGGCGCTGCAGGAAGGCCGGCACCTCGAAGCCAGGGAAACGAGCGACCGCCTCCATCGNCAAAATCCAAATGACCTCTATTGGCGTATTCGTCAGGCCTACAATTACCGCCGCATGGACCTGCTNGAAACCCGTCCCCTCTACCAGAAGCTCAAGGAAGACCAGGATCCGGACCATCCCCATCCGTATACCCGGGAACTCTGGAGCTGGATGGAAAACGAGCTGAAGACCATCGAGACTCTGCCTCCTCCAATCTATCCTCTTCCGGAAGGAACTCCGCTGGCTCTCATGGTGCCCGACGACCCGGATGGTTACTGGCGCACTGTTCTTGACCGTTCTCCTGCCGACATTCCGGTCATGGTCGATCGCGTCGCCGCCCTTGCCGGAGATCAGATCGTTCCCTGGCAGGACCAGACCGGCCTGACCGANCCCCTNCGGGCCCTTGACCTGCACCTGCGGTCAAAACCACCTGCCGAACTGGCCGCCCTGCGCNAGCTCCAGGACGACCTCTTTGCCCAGGAAAAGCTGCCAAGTCAGCCACAGGAATCCGACCTCCTCTCCCTCATTCGCCGTTTTGCCTGGTCGACCGAAGCCCATAAAAAGCTCCTTTCCGTTGCCAACGAGTCNCTCTGGGAAGGACGAGCCGAATCTGCCCTGCGCAGCTTTCGGGAGATCCTCATCCACTCAGAAGATCCCTCCCTGAGAGACTCCGCACAAGTCGGAGAATGGACCGCTCTGAAGCTTATTGGAGCAATCGACGAACTTCGAGCCTCGGCTGGTGCCATTGACCCCGGAAAAACCTATCCTTGGATGGGTAAGACTGCCAAGGGGGCACAGATCAGGTCCGAGCTNCTGGAGGGAATTGCTGCTNCAACTGCGACCCCTGCTCCTTCCCTGCAAGGCTTANGCCAGCAGGTCCTTCAACTTCCTCCGGTCTCTCCCTGGCCTACCGATACCCCCGCCGTCGGCTTTGGAGTCGATTTGCAGGTCTCGGGGTCGCAGATCATTGCCAGTGGCCGCAACCTGCTCGTGAGCTACGATACAAGNAATCCCAGCAAGCCCCGCTGGGCACAGCTTCAACGCCATCCGGTTGAGCACCACCGCCGGACTGGATTCCACCCGGGATATTTTCGCCCACTGATCNTGGGCAATACCCTCTATACCCGGTGGGGAATTAATTCGCTCCCAGATGGTCTGGCTGCTTTCAACCTGGCAGGGGGCCAACCTCTCTGGGCCTACAGCTACGAGCGCGGCAGCTCTCCCTACTCCAAGGGTGTCCCCATGGGCGACCCCGTGGCGGCCGACGGAGGCCTTTTCTATCTCCAGTGGCATACTCCCGGTGACGTAACCGACCGGAACCGGACAGTAAGCCTNGTCTACTTCGATCCCAACGAACAGCNCCCACGGTGGTCGACTGATCTCGCCAGCGCGGGAAGAGCCATCGACATCTCCGGGAGCATCCAGCGATCGGCCCCACAGAATACCATCTACGGTAATGCCGTTAACGTCCACCGTGGTGCTGTCTACTGCAACACCAACGCCGGGGTAATCATCCGCTGCGACGTCCGGGACGGCCGGGTCGACTGGATTCACAACTACCGCAGACAGAATTCCNGCCTCGTTCCCGAGAATCTGGGGGCACAGCCAATCATCAGCGGCAGCAACGTAATCTGCATGCCCCGGGATGACGGGCGAATCTTCGCCCTGGACCAGGAAACAGGNCTCCTTGTCTGGGATAATCCNCTCGTCGTGGGGACGGAGATGATCGGGGTCTCCGGAGATACCCTCGTCGTACGGGGCGCAGGCGTGGTCTCCGGACTGGATCTCAAGACCGGGAAAGCCCGCTGGTTCCGCCCCCTCTCCCTCCGGGTTCTCGGGCGAGCCCTGCTTCTCGGGGATTCTCTCTATCTTGGTTCCGTCNGTGAACTGCAGCGCCTCGACGCCCTNACCGGCAAGGTNCTGGAACGNCGGTCCTGGGACCTCGGNGAGGCNCGACCCCTGGGGTTCACCNTCGCCAACAACAAGCTCTTCGTAATCAGTGACAGCCCTGCGGGAGACCGCAGGCACGACATNGGCGAACCCCTTGCCCNCGTTCAGGAAGCACCCTCCTCCCTCAAGCTNCCCCTCAAACGCACCTGGAGCCTTACCCGCAGCGATGCCCGCATCACCCTCGCCCCTGCCTCTTCAGGATTACGCGATACCGCCTATCTCCTGTCCGGGGGCATCCTTGAGTGCCTCGATCTCAGTCCCAGCGGATCGATCAAATGGCGGCGCTTCGTGGATGCTCACAATGCNACCCTGTCCTTTGTAGGCGAAAAAATCCTCCTCGTGGAAAACGGACGATCCCGGCGAGGCCGTAGCCGGGCGCTTGCCCTCAGTGCACGGAACGGCCGTTTCCTCTGGGAAGCTCCGGTCCCTTCTGCCCTTGGGAATCCCTTCTTCTTCGAAGANAAACTCATGTATCACGANCGCCGGGGCAAAATGGTGGTCCTGAACCTTGAGGATGGAACCCNGGCCTGGGAGCGCAACCTTGACGAGGGTCATCTTGTCGATCCCTACTGGGACGGACAGAAACTGCATGTCTTCCACGCCTCCCTGTGGCATGGGCCCAAGCACATGACCCTCGACCCCTCCACCGGTCGCACCGTCGGGCAGGACCAGGTCATTGTTGGCAACNCGGCCTTTCCCAACGTGGCTCGCCCCGTCGATGATGGATGGTTTGAAGTTCGTTTTCCTGCGCAAACAGCCAGCTGGATTCGCCTCGCCGCTCTTTCAGAGGTCAACGGCCAGGGCTGGGCNTCCGCAGCGGAACTTCACGTTCTCGACGAAGAAGGAAANCCCCTCCCCCGGGACAAGTGGGTCATTGAGGCAGAACACGAACGGAACAACGGCCTGAAGGCTCTGCCGCCTAACCTGATCGACGGGGATCCCACCACCTGGTGGCATTCCCCTTGGAAACATCCCGACAAACCCGCCATCGGACGGATNGTTCCCCACCCTCATTTCATCCATATCAATCTGGGCNCTCATCTGAAAATCAGCGGATTCCGTTACCTCCCAGCCAAAATCAACAACAACAACGGCATGATCCGTGATTATGAGTTTCATGCCCGNAGGGATGACCAGGACTGGGGCGAACCTGTAGCCGCGGGAATTCTCGTGAACCGNCTCCGTGTCCACCGCAACCACTTTGGTCCCAAAGCGGTGTTCTTTGACGCACGCAACTATCCCGGAAAGCACCAGGCCGTGTTCCGCTACAATCTCGACAAGAAGACTACCCAGCTTGTCGAAGAACAGGCCCATCTCCTGTCCATGCACGGGAGATATGCCCTCATCACATCCCAGAACAAGTTGATCCTCCGACGCTCTGATGATCCCGGCTATCGCTTTGAGCTCACTCCCCAGNTCAACCACGGTCACCATGGCCATATTGTGATCGAGGGGGACCGACTCATCATGGGCCGGCACAAGATCGCGATCGCAGACCTGAATACCAAACGCTTCCTCGAAATCCCGGAGGACCCCAAGTCGCGGCGTCACCACAACGGCAGCTTCGTGCGNTTACAGGATGGCCACTACCTCAAGATCGTCCACCACGGNAACAAACAGGAACTCGCCCTGATCAATATGGCGAATGGGCAGATCACGGAAGGAATCCTCGAAAACCAGACCGAGCGCTTCACCGAGGATCGCTTTCTCAAACTGGCTGGCCAGCGTCTTCTCACCTTCGACCGCACCCTTCTCTTCTACGACAACTCGACCCTGAGCGCGTGGGTCGCTGCAAACTGAATTGTGCCGGGATAACCGGCAAATCCCGGGAAGGNCTTTTCAAGTCCTTCCCGGGATCCTAGAAAGANGAATGCGAACACCCCTCGCCCTNCTCGCCTGCCTCTGCCTCACNATCGCGGCTCCCGCCAAGCTCCCCAATATCGTCTATATCATGTCTGACGAGCTCGCCTATTACGAGCTGGGGCACATGGGAAACCCGTACATCAAGACTCCCCGCATTGATGCCATGGCAAAGGATGGCATTCGATTCACCCATGCCTTTGCCGCTGCTCCAGTCTGCGCCCCCCTGCGCTGTAATCTCATGACGGGAAAACATGCCGGNCATGCCTCGGTCCGCGCCAATGACGGGGGCACGCCCCTGCGCGCCGACGAGGCAACCATCGCCTCTCTTCTCAAGAAAAAAGGCTACGCGACCGGAGGATTCGGAAAGTGGGGCGCGGGTGGCCGGGACTCGACCGGAGTCCCGGAGAAGCACGGCTTCGACATCTTCTTCGGCTACTATGATCAGGTTCACGCCCATTCCTTTTATCCACCCTACCTCATTCGAAACAGCGAGGAGGTGAAACTGCCCGGCAACACCGGCGGGCGGACAGGCCAGACCTACTCCCACTACTCCATCATGGAGGAGGGACTGAAATTCATCCGCAACAACAGGGATCGACCCTTTTTCTGTTACTTCCCCATTACTCCACCGCACGGGATGTTCGATATTCCCGGAGATGATCCAGCTTGGAAGCAGTATCAGGGTGAAGCCTGGATCCGGGACGAGAAGATCCCGCAGGATGTAAAGAACTACGCAGCCATGGTCACCATGGTGGACAACAACGTTGGGCAGGTTCTCGACCTCCTCAAGGAGTTGCAGCTCACCGATAACACAATTGTCTTTTTCACCGGTGATAATGGAGGCCAGGACCGCTTCCGCAGTAGCGACAAGCCGAGGGGGTTCTTCAACCCCAACAAGGATCCCCGGACGGGCACCGAGTTCAGGGGTGGCAAGGGAAGCCTCTATGAGGGAGGCCTCCGCATTCCATTTCTGGCCCAATGGCCCGGCCGGATCAAACCGGGGCAGGTAAGCGACCTGATGTTCGCTCAGTATGACATCCTGGCCACCCTCACCGATCTCACAGGGGCCGACACTCCCGAAGCTACTGATGGAATTTCCATTCTTCCAACCCTTCTCGGGGAAAAGGGCTCCGGTGCCGGACAGAAGGCTCATCCCCATTTCTACTGGGAATTTGGCAACATGCAGGCAGTGCGGATCAAGAACTGGAAAGGAATCCACATCCGCAACAAGGGAAACTGGGAGCTCTACGACCTCGAGAAGGACATCAGCGAAACCACCAATCTGGCCGGGAAGCATCCCGGAATCATCGCCCAGATGAGCAGAATCATCACCGAGAGCCACGAACCCGCCCGCCCTGGAAAATATACTACCCGGGAACGACACGAACGGGATCGCTGGGCCAAGTGGGGCACCTCTCGTCCCCAGCCCTCGCCCCGGGCTGCCCGTATGAACCGTATCAAGGGCAAGAATCTGATCCCCTTCGATCAACTGAAACTGGTCAGCTTCAGTAGCGAGAACCAGTCCAACAACCGAAAGGCCATCTTCGCCATTGATGGACGCCCCGACACCGTCTGGCACTCCAGCTGGTCTGACGGATTGAAGAAGCATCCTCACGAACTGGTCATCGACCTCGGCGCGCGCTACGACGTGTCCGGGTTTCGCTACCTTGCCCGACAGGAGGGTTCGTGGAACGGAAGCTTTGCAGACACGGAGTTCTATGTGAGCGATTCTCCCACCAGGTTTGAATCCCCGGCTGCCAAGGCGACCTTTGGCAAGGACCGGAAGACTCAATCCGCCAACTGTGGAAAGCCTGTCCGGGGACGCTACGTCAAGGTCAGGGTCCTCTCCGAGGTTAGTGGAGGAGCCTGGGGCTCTGCAGCGGATATCGGCGTCATCGGTAAGCCCGTAAAATAAGCTTCTCCCCTCAGCTCCCGGCAAGAGCGGCGTAGTCAACCGGTTCTCTGCAGTCGAGGGCTTCAGTTACCGGAGGCATCTCATATTTCAGGCCGGTCGCACAATTGAAGAGAACTACCGATTCCTCCGCACCAACCCGGCCAGAGGCCAGTTCCTTCTTGTAGGCCGCGTAAGTGGCGGCTCCCTCCGGGCACAGAAGAATCCCCTCCAACTCCGCCATCTCAGCCCGGGCCTCTTCGATTTCGGCATCGTCAACCGCCGTTGCAAATCCGTTGGTGGACCGGATTCCTCGCAGAATGAGAAAATCTCCCACCGCGACCGGCACCCGGATGCCCGCCGCCACGGTATGCGCATTTTTCCATTCCTCGGCATGTTCTCCACCCTCCTTCCACGCCTTCACGATAGGGGCACACCCACTGGCCTGAACCGCAACCATCCGGGGGCGCTTGGACCCAAGCCACCCGATTGCTTCCAGTTCATCAAAAGCTTTCACCATTCCGATCAAGCCTGTCCCTCCCCCAGTCGGATAGAAGATGACATCCGGCAGTTTCCAGCCGAACTGCTCTGCCAGCTCAAGCCCCATCGTCTTTTTCCCTTCGATTCGATAAGGTTCCTTGAGGGTGGAAACATCAAACCAGCCCATGGACTCGACCCCCTCCCGCACGATCCTGCCGCAATCATGGATCAATCCATTTACGCGCCAGACCCGCGCCCCCTGCATCGCAATCTCCCTCAGGTTCGTCTCCGGGGTATCCTCGGGACAAAAGACGAAGACCTCCATCCCGGCCCTGCGCCCGTAGGCAGCCATCGCAGCTCCAGCGTTACCATTAGTGGGAATAGCCAGTTTTCTGAGGCCCAGTTCCTTGGCCATGGAAACAGCGAGGGCCAACCCGCGCGCCTTGAAGGAACCCGTCGGCAGGCGCCCTTCATCCTTTATCGTCACCAGTCCGCCATGCATTCGCTCCTGTACCCGGGGCGCAGGTTGCAGCGGGGTCATCCCTTCACCGAGGCTTACGATATTTGACGATTCTCTGACCGGGAGAAACTCCCGGTAACGCCAGAAGTCCGTGGGCCGCCTTTCCAGGTCTTCCCTGCTGAGCGAGGCCGCCAGGGCCTCCAGGTCGTAGCGCACCAGAAGGGGACGCCCTTCACGTGACAATCCCTGCACCACATCTGCAGCATAATGCTCCCCAGTAAGCGAGCACTCGAGATGCGTCACAAAGGTTGGCCTTTCCTCATTCGAATTATCCATCGCGGCCATTCTCTTCCAGCCAACCTTTCATCAAAGCCGAAAGCCCACTCTCCAGACTTTTCCTTGACCCCAGCCTTCTCCACGGCACGTTCTCTTGGCCCGTTACGCAATGTCTGCCCCCCATTTGAGATCCCAGTTCCTCCGGGGACTGCTGATGATACCCCTGCTCCTGCTGATCATCAGCTCCGTTCAGGCACAACTCATTCAGGTCGAGGGCAACGGACGGGTGATCAGCAACGGAGACACTACGCCCACTGCACGAGACCACACTGACTTCGGGCAGATCCTCGCAGGCTCCGGACCCGTCGATCGCGAGTTCACCATCCGTAATCTGAGCCGTGTTCCACTGCAGATCCTTTTCTTCCAGCGAATCGGAACGAACCCAGCCAATTTCACCATCATTGACCCTCCTGAACCCACGATTCCCGGCAACAGCGATGCCTCGATGACCATCCGTTTCCTGCCCCCACCCGCAGGAGGCCTGCGGACCGCTACCATTCGGATCGTGAGCACATCTTCGATCGATAATGACTTCCAGTTCGATATCGCAGGTGAGTTGGTTCTCCCCTCCCCGAATATCGTGATTCTTGGAAATGAAATTGAGATTCCGGACGGGTTCTCGGCTCCCACCGTGGAAAATAATACCGATTTCGGAACTCTCGGAATCGATGACCCTCCGGTCACCCGCTCTTTTACGATAAGAAACACTGGGGAGGAGACCCTCCGCATCAGCAGTATCGATGTGACCGGAGTCAGCAATGACCAGTTCTCAATTATCAGGAGTCCGAGCACCTTGATTCCTCCGGAGGCTGAAAGTCGCATGGACGTATCCTTCAATCCCAGCCGGGAGGGATCTCACCGGGTCAGCATACTCATAAACAGTAACGACCCGACCCCGACCCAAAGAACCTACAGCTTCACCCTCCGGGGCGAGGGACAGTCACTTCGCCCTAGTCTCATCCTGAGCGGAAATGGCATGGAAATCAGTCCGGGAGACGACACCCCGAGCCCTGAAGACCATACCCTGTTTCCCGACACCGACCTGCAATCGACCTCCACCCGCAGCTTTACTCTGAGCAATCCAGGCGATGCCCCGCTCACTATCGGAAACGTTGAATTCATCGGGGCCCACGCCGATGAATTCAGCATTTCCCGAGCCCCCCGCTCCCGGATCGACCCTGCAGGTGAATACCTCCTTCAGGTCAATTTCCGACCCCTCAGCCGGGGGGCCCGATCCGCCACCCTTCGTATCACGAGCAACGATCCCTCCCGGAACGTATATGAAGTTGCGCTGGAAGGGACCGGGGGCCAATTCAAGCTCCTGGGAATAGAGAGGGACGGAAGTGACGCCCTCATCAATTTCAGTACAAGCTCCTCGCCGGGATCCTATATTTACCGGATCCTCCACTCTAACGACATGCAGAACTGGGAACCGGTTGGTTCAATTTTCTCCAGTGGCAGGGAGACCCTGCAGTTCCGGCACCGGAACAGCACCGGGGCACCCAGAGCCTTCTGGTATGTCGAGGAAGTCCGCTTCTAGCCGGTCCCTCCGTTCCCAGGACCAACCAGACTGGCTACCCCTTCCAGAAAACGGACATGGCACTGTACCCGTCGATAGAGCGAGTATTCCGATGGCGTTTCAAAGGTCAGGGCACTCCGGGCACCATTGAGAAACAGGTGAATCGCCTCCGGCATTCCGCCAATCTCACTCACGATCCCGGCCATGCCACGCGTTCGCCGCAATACTCCGTCGCTTGGGACTCTCCCATCCACGCGACCTTGGTGCCGGGGAATGGTCTTCGCAGCCTTTTTCAAAAGACCGGGACCCAGGCTCTCCCCCCGACGAGCCAATTCATAGAGGTAGATCCCGTCAGCATCAAAGTCCTCGTGCAGACTGACTGCAAACGCAAACTCACGGCCTGAGATCAACTCAAGAATGGCCCCGATAACGGGAACTTCGGGGCGATCAAAGCAACGGTTCAAATCCCTCCCTTCCGGGTCTTCTCTCCGGTTGTTAATGAGTCCCCACGGATTAAGACAGGGAACGATGAAAACCGGCTGCTCTCGCAGGAAACAAACGTTCTCTTCCGCCCACTGCAGGAGTCCCTGCACCGCTGCGGGCTCATCCCCGTGAATGCCCGCACTCAGGTAGAGCCCGCCACCCGGGGCGGAGTGACGATTACAGAGCGCCACTACCGGATGCGGGGTTTCTGATTTCAGGTCGATTATCCGGAGCTTCGCCTTTCGTGCAACGGAGCGCCATCGCCTGAGAAGGTAAGCAGGGTCATGACTGCGATGACCTGCGAGGTAGGCACGCTCTCCAGAATCCATCCCCTTCGCTTGGCACACCGTAGTGACAAGGTCGATCCCAATAGCAGGCAAAAAGCTCCTCGCCCAATGATTCCGATCTAATTATAAGACCTTCAGCTCCCTCTCCTCCATGATCATCAACCGCTCCAAATTTCTCGTTTTACCGGGTATTGTCTCTCTCCTTCTCTGCAGCACTCACCCGCTTCCAGCCCAGAAAAAGCAGATCGAGGAGGAAAAGAAGCCTTGGTGGGATGCTCCCCAACCCCGTTTTTCAAAATCAGAACTGGGCGGTGTGTTCACGGGCACCATTGACATGCGGGGTGACGTCAAGGTGTCAGATCGCACCATCTTCAAGGCGGTCGCCGTACGGCTGGGCAAGGGAGGGACCGCAGGCACCGTGCTTTTTGACACGGAAATGATGAGAATGGCCTGCGCCGTGCCCGACAAACCGGTGATGTTCAATACCTACCGCGATGGCCTCGGCGGGGCCGGTCACTGGGTTGGATCTCCCTATCTCTTCACTGCTGAGAGTGGACCGGCCTGGGCTGATGAAGGAGGCAGCTTCGATGATATCCGCAAGGGAAAGAAGGCCGGCCCCCTTCCCCGAAGCTGGGCCCACTACCGGGGACTCTACCGACACGGTGAACGAGTCGTCTTCTCCTACCGTATCAACGGCATCGGAATCCTCGACATGCCGTGGATCGAGGAGGTCGATGGGATAAAGGTGTTTACCCGGACCATGGAAATCAAACCCTCGAAATCCATGCTGATCCTGCGGCTGTGCCAGACCCTGGACAACTCAGGTTCTCCTACCTCCGTGCTGCTCCGCGACAGAACAACTCCCGGAGTCGAGGTAGCCAAAAAGGACGGCCACTGGCATCTCGGCATCAATCCCCGCGAGGAAACCGTCCGTCTCAAGCTCATGGTCGGCTCCATGCCTGCCGCCCAATCTAACCGCTTCTTAGCGGCCGCGGGGAAGGTCAGCCCTGCGGAGACTCTCTCGCGTTCCACTGCTGGAGGGCCACCCCGGCACCCCGATCCCCTTGTAACCTCGGGAACAGTCGGAAAGGAGAAGGGCCCGTATGTTCTCGATACCATCAATCCACCCTTCGACAACCCGGATAAGATACTGTTCCGATTCGGGGGCCATGACTTTTTCTCCAACGGGGATATCGCGGTCTGCTCTATTGATGGCGATGTGTGGCGCGTGTCCGGAATCGACCAGGAACTCCAGAAAGTGACATGGCGACGCTATGCGACCGGCCTGTTCCAGCCTCTGGGGCTCAAGATTGTCGATGACAGGGTCCACGTGCTCGGCAGGGACCAGATCACCCGCCTGCACGATCTCAACGGGAGTGGGGAGGCAGATTTCTACGAGTGCTTCAATAACGGGTGCCGCATCGGGAAGCACGTCCACGAATATGCTACCGGCCTTGAGACCGACCCGGAGGGAAATTTCTACTATGTTAAAGGGCATGGGGCGAACAACGAACACGCGGGAACTCTCCTCAAGGTCTCTCCGGACGGGTCCGAAATAGAGGTGGTGGCCACGGGGTTCCGCTGGCCCAATGGTTCCGGCGCAGGCCCCAACGGCGAACTCACGGTGGCCGACCAGCAGGGAACGTGGGTTCCCTCTTCCCGGGTGGATCTCGTCCGGAAGGGAGGGTTCTACGGATTCATGAACGCCCATCATCGGGAAAAGTCTCCCACCTCTTACGATGGTCCCCTCTGCTGGATTCCTCACAAGGTAGACAATTCCTGCGGAGGGCAGACCTGGAACACGTCCAGCAAGTGGGGACCCTTCAAGGGGCACATGCTGCATTGTTCCTATGGAAAATGCGCCCTGTTCCTGGTCCTCCAGGAAAATATCGGAGGGGTCGACCAGGCTGGAATCTATCAGTTTCCCTTTAAGTTCCAGTCCGGGGGAATGCGGGCCCGCTTCAGTCCTCACGACGGGCAACTCTACGTCAGTGGACTGAAAGGCTGGCAGACCAGCGGAGCCAAGGACGGCTGCCTTCAACGCGTCCGCTACACTGGTGCCAAGGTGGCAATGCCCCGGAGCCTGAACATTCACAAGAACGGGATCCGGATTGGCTTCACACAGAAAGTGGACAGGGAACTGGCCGAGGACCTCGACAGCTGGCAGATTGAACAATGGAACTACCAGTGGACAAAAAGGTACGGGTCCAAGGAATACAAGGTTTCCAACCCATCCGAAGTGGGGCACGACAAGGTCGAAATCTCATCCGCACGGCTTCTGGAAGGAGGCATGGAGGTCTTCCTGGAAATCCGGGATCTCGCGCCCGTCATGCAGATGAAGATCGCATTCGATCTCGAAACCACCGATGGCGACGAAATGATTGGGGCCCTCCACAACACGATCCACACCCTTGGCCCGGCACTGTAGGCTCGCTCCTTTTCCGCCTCCTACAGGATCTCTCCAAATGCCTCCAGGACACGATCGATGTCCCCTGCGGACACATCAAGATGCGTCACCAGCCGCATCGGGTTTCCGGGGTAGACCAGAATCCCTCTCTCCTTCAATTGCCCGGCTATCTTCCCGCGCTTCTCGTCTGGAAATCTGACGTAGACCATATTGGTCTGCACCAGATCCATATGAACTTCGCATCCGCCCACCTCGGACAATCCCTTCGCCAGGCGTTCTGCATTGATGTGATCGTCGGCCAGACGTTCCACATGGTGTTCGAGGGCATGAATCCCGGCCGCAGCCAGCAGGCCCGCCTGCCTCATTCCTCCACCGAGCACTTTACGCCAGCGGCGAGCCTCCTTGATAAAATCAGCTGACCCCGTAAGCACGGACCCCACCGGGGCTCCAAGCCCCTTGGAGAGACAGACCGAGACGCTATCAAAAGGAGCTGCCAGCTCAGCAGCCGGCCTGCCCGACTTGATTACTGCGTTAAAGAGCCGGGCCCCGTCCAAGTGAAGGAGCAACTCATGACGTTCAACCAGGACCCGCGCCTCTTCCGCATGCCCCATGGGCAGAACCCGTCCGTTCGTCGTGTTCTCAAGGCAGAGGAGCCGCGTCCGGGCATAATGGTAGTCGTCCGGCTTGATCAGGTCCTCGACCCTCTGGAGATCCAGGCTTCCATCTTCTTCCAGGTCAAGAGGCTGGGGCTGGATACCCCCAAGCGCCGCTGCGCCCCCTCCCTCATAAACATAGGTGTGTGCCTGCTGCCCGACAATATACTCATCACCCCGCCCGCAATGAGTAAGCAGGGCACAGAGATTACTCTGGGTGCCACTGGCAACAAAAAGTCCCGCCTCCTTGCCGAGCATGCCCGCTGCAAGATCCTCCAGCCTGTCTACCGTAGGATCATCGCGGAACACATCGTCTCCCACCTCGGCCTCCGCCATGACGCGCCTCATCTCCGGGCCCGGCCGGGTCACAGTATCACTTCGCAGGTCGATCACGCTCATGATGTCGAGTCCTTAGAGAGAAGGGGACGAAAGCACAAGCTTCACCCCGCAGATCACTGTCCCGGGGATTGCCTCCACCGCCGTTCCTGCCTAAAGAAAGATCTGCCCATCGAGATGTCCCGTTTCCTTCCATTCCTGCTTGTGCTCCTGCTGGGGCCATCAACCTTCTCGCAGGAGATCCAGTTCAACCGTGATATCCGCCCCATCCTCTCCAACAAGTGCTTCCTTTGCCACGGCCCGGATGAGAAGAAGCGCAAGGCGGATCTGCGGCTTGACCTCCGCGAGGGAGCAGTAGCGGATCTGGGTGGTTACGCCGCCATCGTTCCCGGGAAACCCGGGGAAAGCGAACTACTGGCGCGGATTGCTCACAACGACCCGGAGGAAATCATGCCCCCACCCAAGGCCAAGCGGGGACAACTCACCCCGGGCGAAATTTCCCTCGTCCGGCGCTGGATCGAACAAGGGGCCACCTATCAGGGGCACTGGGCCTTCGAACCGGTCGCAAAGGTGGCAATTCCCAATTCGTGGCAGGACAATCCCATCGACTACTTTATCGAGAAGCGATTGAAGAAAGCAGGGATCACCCCCAGCACACCAACCGATTCCGAGACACTCCTGCGCCGACTGTCCCTTGATCTGACCGGTTTGTTGCCAAGCCTGGAAGAACAGGAGTCCTTTCCAGCCGCGGGCCTCGAGCGCACCGTCGACCGCCTGCTCGCCTCCCCTCACTTCGGCGAACGCTGGGCCCGCCACTGGCTCGACCAGGCGCGTTACGCGGATTCCCACGGCTATTCCATCGATGGAGACCGCCAGATGTGGCCCTTTCGCGACTGGGTAATCAAGGCTCTGAACGACGACTTGCCCTTCGACCGGTTCACTATCGAACAACTCGCCGGTGACCTTCTACCCAACCGCACCAAGGCACAGCACGTTGCCTCGGCCTTTCACCGCAACACCCTCATCAACCAGGAAGGCGGTTCCGATCGCGAACAGTTCCGGGTCGAGTCGGTCATTGACCGGGTCAACACCACGGGGGCTGTCTGGCTCGGTCTCACCGTCGGTTGCGCACAGTGTCACACCCACAAGTTCGATCCCATCACCCAGCGTGAATACTACCAGCTCTTCGCTTTTTTCAACAACACCGAGGATGCCAACAGCACCAGCGCGACCGTTGAGGTGGAGGAATATGAACTCCTGAAAAACGCGCCGGAACCACCACCCGCAAAAACTGTACGTTCCGAGAAGGCCAAGTGGAACCCCGTACGCTACCAGAACCCTGTCACAAGCTCCGGGAAGCCCCTGCACTTGCAGAAGGACAACTCCCTGTTGGTCGACAAGGCGGCCGGCATGAATGACTCCTACCATGTGCGGGCAGGGACCTACCTCGATCGTGTGGCGGCCCTGCGCCTCCGGGTATTGCCCGACAAATCTCTTCCTCGAAACGGGCCGGGCACTGCTGCCAACGGCAATTTCGTTCTTACCGGGTTGCGTATCCAGTCACAGGGAAAACCGATCGCCATAAGCCATGCCTTCGCCGATCACGAGCAACCAGGCTATCCCATCACCGGCGCCTTGGACCAGGACAGGAAGAGTGGTTGGGCCATCAACGTCGGCGGGAATCAGAAGGCGGCAATGAATGCGCCGCACGAGGCCGTCTTTGTCTTAACGGAACCGCTCGAGACGAAGGGAGAGCCCCTCGAAATCACGATGGAGCATGCCCTCAACGAGAGCTACCTGATCGGCCGCTTTGCGATCGAGCTCTCCCCCACAATTCCTCCCGCACCGGCTGTCAAGCCATCCGCAGCTACCAAGCCGCGCAAAGGCAAGGTGATGGTCATGAAGGAGCTTCCCAATCCCCGGCCAACCTTCCTCTTCACCCGCGGAGACTTTACCCGCCCCGATAAGAAAGCGGGCGAAATCATCCCCGGCACCCTCTCACAAGTGAGCCCCGCTCTTGTGCCAGCCACCGGACGCCCCACGCGGCTCGACCTGGCCCGCTGGTTGATCCATCCCGAGAATCCGCTTACTCCGCGGGTGACCGTCAACCGCATCTGGATGCGCTACTTTGGCCGGGGCCTCGTGGAGACGGAGGAGGACTTCGGAACTCAGGGAAGCCCTCCCAGCCACCCCGATCTTCTCGACTACCTGAGCTACCGCTTTGTGGAGGAAGGCTGGTCGATGAAGAACCTTCACCGCCTCATCGTCACCAGCAAAACTTATCAGCGCTCATCTCATGCCCGGCCCGACCTCGCGGAAGTCGACCCGGGCAACTATCTTCTAGCCCGCCAGAACCGGATTCGACTCGATGCCGAGATTGTACGTGACGCCGCTCTCTGTGCCAGCGGACTGCTCACCCCGAAGATCGGCGGACCCGGGGTTTACCCCCCGCAGCCTCCGGACATCTACGCCTTCACTCAGAGCAGGAAGAACTGGAAGACCAGTATGGGGGCGGATCGCTACCGGCGCGGCATGTATATCTTCTTCTATCGAAGCGCTCCCTATCCACTTCTGCAAACCTTCGATGCCCCCGACTTTCAGACCACCTGCACGCGACGGGTAAACTCAAACACACCTCTCCAGGCTCTCACCGTGGCTAATGATCCTGCCTTTCTCGAGTTCGCCCAGGGATTCGCCGAGAGGCTGCTGCGAGAATTGCCCTCCGCCGATATCACAACCCGCATCAAACGAGCCTATCAACTCGCTCTCTCCCGCGTTCCCAGCGAGACGGAACAGAAGCTCCTCGCCGACTATTTCGAAACACAGGCCATCGACTTTGCCAGTGATGCTGCTGCCGCAGGCAAACTGGCCACCGCTGCGATGAAGGCGGGCCCTGAACCTTACACCCGAAGCGCAGCTCTCGTGTGTGTGGCCCGTGCCATCCTGAACACTGACAACTTCATCACGCGCGAATGAACGATCAAGAGCACGTAAGACATTGGCTGACCGAGCGTACGCGACGTCACTTCTTCCGCGACTGCGGAGTAGGACTGGGAACCATCGCCTTCAATTCCCTGCTCGGGCAGTTGCAGGCCCGTCAACTCCCCGCCATCAATCCCGCCCGGCCCATGGACGCCCGCGTTCCGCCCCTTCCGGCGAGGGCCAAAAACGTTATCTTCCTGCATATGGCCGGCGCGCCCAGCCAGCTCGAACTCTTCGAGGACAAGCCGAAGCTGCGGGAATTCCACGGCAAGACACCCCCCAAGAGCCTGATGGAGGGAAAACGCTTCGCCTTTCTCAAGGGTACCGAAACGCTTCTCGGGAACTCACGCCCCTTCGCACGCTACGGACAGTGCGGAATGTCCCTGAGCGACCGGATCCCACACCACCGCAAGATCGTGGATGAGGTGGTCTGGCTACGTGGAATGACCACCGATGTCTTTAATCACGGCCCGGCCAAGCTTTTCATGAATACCGGATTTCAGGCTCCGGGACGCCCCAGCATGGGTTCCTGGATCACCTACGGCCTCGGCAGCGAGAACGATAGTCTCCCCGGATTCGTGGTTCTACAGAGCGGGCCGCGGGGGCCCCGCGCGGGCAATTCGCTCTGGGCCAGCGGGTTCCTGCCAACCTCCTTCCAGGGTGTTCCCTTCCGCGGCAAAGGCGACCCCATCCTCCACCTGCGTAGCCCGGAAGGAATGACCCGGAACCGCGAGCGCAGGTTCTACGACGCGGTGGGAGCCCTCAATCGCGCCCGCCTGGAGGAAACTGGCGATCCCGAGATCCTCACCCGCCTCAACGCCTATGAGATGGCTTATCGCATGCAGAGCAGCGCGCCCGAGCTTATGGACCTTAGTAAGGAATCCCAGCGGACTCTTGACCTCTACGGTGTGACCGCGGGCCAACCATCTTACGCCTCCAATTGTCTCCTCGCCCGCCGCCTGGTAGAACGCGGGGTTCGCTTCGTGCAACTTTACCACTCGAACTGGGATAGCCATGGTGGCCCGGGCGAGACCCTCACTGATGACTTTGAAAAAGTCTGCAAGTCAGCCGACCAGGCCAGTGCTGCCCTCGTCCTGGACCTCAAGGAGCGAGGCATGCTCGATGACACCCTCGTCATCTGGGGCGGTGAATTCGGCCGTACCCCGATGGGGGAAAACCGTAAAACCACTGGCCGTGATCACCATATTGATGCCTTCACCATGTGGATGGCCGGAGCCGGATTGAAGAAGGGGCACATCCATGGCGAGACCGACGAACTAGGCTTCGGCGTGGTGAATGGCAAAGTTCACGTTCATGACCTCCACGCCACTCTCCTGCACTTGCTGGGATTCGATCATGAACGGCTCACCTACCGCTTTCAGGGACGGGACTTCCGGCTCACCGACGTACACGGGCGCGTGGTCAGGGAGATCTTGGCGTAGACCTTCAGGATAGAAGGGCTGTCTCTCCAAATATTCCCCATACCCGACCCTTGCGAAGACCCGTCGATCAGGTTTGATTTCAACAGGCTCCCGCCCCCCGTATGACCCCATCGCCTCCAGCACCTGATGACAGCTTCAGCCTGTTCGTCCGGGAGCCATCCGGTGAACGCCCGGAATACCCCGTCAAGTTTGCCCTTTTCGGAGCTTTTGGTGATCTTGCCCTCTCCCGCATCAATAAAGAGCTCTACGAATATATCTCCACGATCCACCCGAAGTCACTCCTCGAGGTCTACCTCTGTGACATCATCCCCGACTCCAGCGAAGCGAGGCTGCTCGCAGAACTCTATTCCAGGTGCCGGGACTACCGCCAGCTGGACACCTACTTCACCCGGGAATTCCTGAATCTCATGCCCATGCAGGGCGGCGATGAAAACCAGAATGTCCTGGAGGTGGAGAAAGCGATTGCCGCCGTCGAGGGTGAAGCCGGAGAGCCCATCCTTACTCCCCTAGGCCAGTTTATCATCGCAAATTACCAGGTAACCGCCAGCGAGCAGGATTTCACATCCGTATTCTCCACCCCGCAGATCATCGACACGGACTGGATCTTCTATCTGGCCCTTCCTCCTTCGGCTTATTCAACGATCTGCTCGCGGATCCAGGGCCGCTTCAAGGACGCAACTCCTCACTTCGAGACTTCCGACACCAGAAAGCTCATCCTGATAGAGAAGCCCTTCCAGACATCATTGAAAAAAGCCCGGGAACTCGCGGAGGCACTCGAGGTCATGGAGGAAGAGTCCCCCGGGTTTCAATTTTACTCCGTCGATCACTATGCCGCAAAATGGACCCTGTCCCGGCTTCCGGCAATGGTGCGTGAGCTGCAGACCTTCCGGGATATTGTTTCCAACACCGAACGCGTCGTCATCGATCTAGTCGAAACCAAGGACATCCCTGAATTCCGAACCTCCTACATGGCGAGCACCGGACTCTTTAATGACATGATGCCTCACGCCCTCGTCGCTCTCCAGTTCCTCTTCGCTGGAAAGAAGGTCATGGTCCGGGGAAATCGCTCCGAATGCCTCGTTGCCGGAACGCATGAGGGCTTCGTATCCGCTGCCGGAAACCTCCCGCTGGACCTCGACGACAACCCGCACAACCTGGAAACCTATTTCAGTCTCAGGATCGAACTATGCGTCTCCGAGCAGGACCAGGAGGCGACCCGCACGGTGACTGTCTACATCCGTTGCGCCAAGGCCCTCCGCATGGAGAACAAGAAGGTTCATATTATTCCTCACCGTGAGGAGGACGACCTCCCATTTTTCACTATCGACATCGCCCGGGAGGATTTCCCGGAGCCAACGATCGAGTCGGGATATCCTGAATCTCTCACTGATGGCGACGTCTCGAAGGGAGAGCTTCGGGGGTATTCCAAGATTATCTTTGATGCAGTAAGCTTTCTCCGGAGAAACAAGTCCCTGAAAAAGGACGCACTGCCTCCCCCGTTGGAATTCCTTACCCCCCGGCAATCGGTCGAGATCATCGGGAACATGATGGAGATCAGGAAATACCTGCAGAAGAACAATGCGGGGCAGGATCCCTTCCAAAACCCAAGGACATACCCATCGGGAATCCCGTGCCTGGACGAAGAAACAGAATTTCCGATCCTCTCCCCCATTTCCCCGGGTGGACAGGGAACCACCCCCTGATGCTCTCCCCCGATCCGGCGACCTTCGGCACCGAGGACATCCTTGCCCCGCCTGCACAACAGACCTAAGACGGTTTCATGCGGTTTATCTGCCCGGCTGCCATTCTGTTCCTCTCCTGCCTGCTCCAGGCTAATCCAGTTCTCATCCGTGCGACCGGCCCGCTCTCTCCCGAGGAAGAATTGGAGGGGTTCACCGTGCCGGATGACTTCCAGGTTCAACTCTTTGCCTCCGAGCCGATGATCAACAAGCCGATCAATCTGGCCTGGGATAAAAAGGGGCGGCTCTGGGTCTCCTCCACGGTGGAGTATCCCTATGCCGCGGAAAAAGACCGGTGGGCAGATGACAAAGGCTCGAAGGTCAGGGACAGCCGCGATGCCATCAAGATTCTTGAGGACATCGATGGAGACGGAAAGGCAGATACCGTAACGGACTTCGTAGACGGCCTGAATATTCCAACCGGCGTCCTGCCCTGGCACCGCCCGGAACACAAGGATGGCTGTATCGCATGGAGCATCCCGAACATCTGGTACTTCGCGGATACCACCGGTGACGGGAAGGCCGACCTCCGGGAAGTGCTTTTTGGACCGATGGGCTACGAACGGGACACCCATGGAATGTGTTCCAGCTTTCGCCTCGGTCCGGATGGCTGGGTCTATGCCACCCACGGGTTCAACAACACCTCCACCGCTACAGCAGGAGATGGCTCACGCATCGAAATGCATTCAGGCAATGTCTTCCGGTTCAAACCCGACGGGTCAAGCATCGAGATCTGGAGTCACGGCCAGGTCAACCCCTTTGGGCTCTGCTTCGATAAGCGGGGAAACCTCTACAGCGCAGACTGTCACAGCGCCCCGATCTACCAGTTGATCCGCGGAGCCTATTATCCGAGCTTCGGGAAGCCGCACGACGGGATGGGTTTTGGGCCCACCATGATCGAGCACACCCATGGCTCCACCGGAATCTGTGGAATTGCCTTTGTTGACCGCAACCAATGGGGTCGAAAATGGAACTACCGCATGTTCATTGGCAATCCCGTCAATTCGGTAATCAATCACGATGGAATCAAATATGCGGGCACCACCCCTGTTGCGGTAGAGCAACCGGATTTCATGACCAGCAAGGACCCTTGGTTCCGCCCCGTGGACCTCTGCCTCGGGGGGGACGGAGCCCTCTATGTTGCCGACTTCTACAACAAGATTATCGGTCACTATGAGGTCCCCCTCGATCACCCCGGTCGCGACCGCGAGCGAGGACGTATCTGGCGCGTTTCACTCAAGAGAGGCACTTTTGCCCCCTCTCCCATGACCCTCTCAGAGCCCGGAACCAATCCGGTGGAAAGCCTGCAGTCAAGGTCTCCCTACATCCGCCGGGCAGCGGCTTCCCACCTGCAGCAGAACCCCCGCGCCGACGCCCTGGAGCCACTGCTCGAACTCTACTATCGGGAGAGAGCCGATGACACCCACCTCCGCCATGTGATCCGCCTGGCTATCCGTTCTCAGCTTGGTTCTCCCTCAGCCCTCCAGGGCGAGACCGTAGCCCGCCTCCTGCCCACCGACATCGCCCTCGCAAGTCCCACCCCGAGCTCTGCCGCATTCCTCCTGAAGCGCATGAGCGAGGGCCCTCGTCTGCGCCAAACCCTCGAGATCCTCAGCCACCTTGCCCGCCATGGAGAACCCGCAGTAACAGAAGGGGCCATCGAATGGATGAAGAAGCAGCAACATCGCGCCCCGGAAATCCGGGCCCGGCACTTAAACGCGTTTCTGGAGGGCAGGCAGGAGCGTGGCGAGCTGAACCCTCATCCCACCCTGGTGGCCATGGGTCATGACATTGCCCTCGCTCTCCTGAAGAGCACCCAGGAGCTCCAATGGTTTCCGGACTCCCACCCCTCTGATCCCGGAAGCGCATCACCATGGATCCTCCAGGAACGGATATGCCGCGATGGGGAGTCCACAACTTTCATCTCCAGCCTTGCACTGGGTTCTCCCGGGGCCGAATCCCGGACCGGGATTCTGAGAACCGTTCCATTTCCCTCCCCACCCGGGCTCTCGTTCTGGCTGTGCGGGCACCGCGGGCACCCCGATCAACCTGCCCATGAGAAAAATTTTGTTCGCCTCGTGGATACAGGTAGCGGACGGGAATTACACCGCGCCTATCCTCCAAGAAGCGACGAAGCTGTCATGATCAAGTGGGATCTCTCCGAGATCAGGAACCAGCAGGTGCGTCTGGAGGTAGTAGACGGAGACAACGGACCTTCCTACGCCTGGCTGGCCATAACAGGCCTTGAGCCAGAGGTGGCCAATGTGAAAACATTCGAGCCTTCCGCCGCTCACCGAGAGCTCCTTGGAGGCCTTGCCCAGCTGCTTCTGGTCAGCGCACCCGCTGATCTGCGTGACCAATTGAAGCCCTTCCTCCCTCCTCTTCCCCCTTCCTCACCCGGCCCCGGGCTCAGCGAGGACCGTGGTCGTCTCGACCAGCTCATCACCCGACGCAAGGCCTCTTTCGAACAGGCGAATCCCAACCTCGAACGAGGGCAAGCGCTCTTCAAGAACCACTGTTCCTCCTGCCACCAGATTAATGGCGAGGGCTCCCTCCTCGGCCCGCAACTGGATGGAATTGGAGCCCGGGGACCCGCCCGCCTGTCCGAGGACATCCTGGATCCCAACCGTAACGTTGATGCCCACTTCTATCTCACGACCCTCGAACTGCAGGACGGAACCACGACAACCGGATTCATCCGGAGCCAGTCAGGCGCAGTCCTCCTGCTCGTCGATGCAGCAGGCAAAAGCCACCGCATCCAGAAAAGCATGATCGCCCGACAGGAAACCATTCCCCGGTCGCTGATGCCACCCACCTTCGAGCACCTCCTGATGGAGGACGAATTCAATGACCTCCTGGGATGGCTCCTTTCAGAAAAGAAGTGAGCTGAACCCGCTTTGCCCCCACCTGAGGTTCCTTCCCTGAGGCCTATCGCCTCCACTACCATCTGGCTCCCCGGGGCTTCGCCCCCTTGGCCAGGGTCTTGACCGAGTAGAGGGAAGTGCGCGCCGTAATAAAGAGGGTGTCATAATTATCCCCTCCAAAACAGACATTGGCGGGATGCTCCGGAGTCTCAATGACCCCAATCTTCCCCCCATCCTTGTCAAATACATGAATGCCTCCCCGGGAAGTAGTGTAGAGGTTGCCCTTGGTGTCGATGCACAATCCGTCACAGCGAATATCAATCTCAAAGAGCGGATCACCAAGCATGCCCTCCTCGACAACATTGAAGGCTCTGATCTTGCCGACTTTTCCGGTGTCGGCGATATAGACGCGCTTCTCGTCGGGTGAAAAGGCGATCCCGTTCGGCATGTCATGCCCCTTGTAAAGAACACTGATCCCCTTTTTGCTTATCCTCCAGACCCACTTGCCACCAATCTCACCGGGCTTACCCCTCAACCCATAGCTGGGGTCGGTAAACCAGATCTCTCCGTTGGAAAGAATCGCAAGATCATTGGGGGAATTCAGTTTCTTTCCATCCACCTTGTCCGCGAGGACCGTTATCTTGCCATTGGAACTGGTCCGGATGACATTCCGTCCCGCATGCTGACAGGTAAGGAGGTTTCCCTCAAGGTCGAGAATATTGCCATTGGACTGCTCCACCTTGCGATATTCCCTGAGACCTTCCTTCCGGGTCCACTGCATGAGCACACTGTTGGGGATATCACTGAAGACCACCATCTTCCTGGAGGGGATCCAGACCGGTCCCTCCGTGAACCTCATCCCTCCGCCCAGTTTCTCCACCTTGGCATCAGAAGAGATAATAGTGCTCATTTCCTCCGCAAGGGTCTGGTCGGAAAGGCCCATGATCAGAACTAAAAGCGTTAAAAGGGTGCGTTTCATGGGACTATCTTGCAGGGTCGCTCCCCGATGGCAATGTCCTTGTGGAACCCCCATTGATACTCGCAGATGACTTAGTAACACTCCGGGGAATGAACAACACGAGGCCCCCGGAACCTGTTTCTGTAATGACTCCTCAATTCATGCCTGGAAAAGAAGATCCCCATTACTCCGGAATTCCCCTGCCCAGGCCAAAGAGTCTCCTCGTCTTGATTACGGCCATGCTGGTGAATGGATGGGGAT
>PAQU01000085.1 GCA_002709395.1 Roseibacillus sp.
GCTATTCCCCAGAACCGAATTCAGGCTGTTCTTCATCCTTCCGGTCCAAGTCTGGATTCTCGGCCTCCTGACGTTTATCTTGGAGTTCGCACTTCCCGCTCTGACCGGAATCTATGCTGTCACCACGGGAAAAAGCTCTGGCAACCTTGTCTTGGGACTCTACCCGGTCTTTTCGCTCTCTCCATATCTTATCTGGGCCTTGCCGCGCCTGCTTTCCTACGCACGCCAGAGAAATCAGGTCGCTGCCCGCAGGACGGATTTCCAAAGAAAGGCCCTGTCCCCTGACGAAGCCTTTCATCACTGCGAAGAGTGCGGGGCCACCGACTCTTCTCATCCTGACCGGGACTTCCGGGTAACCGAGGGAGACCGCGAACTCTGCAGCGCCTGCCTGGACGAATCCTCCTGAGACCATGCCCGACTTCAGCCAACTCCCTTCCGTCGAGAAACTAGCCCACGCGCTGGCAAGTGAAGTAACTCTACCTCGGCCTCTCATCACGGGCTTCGTCAAACGCTCCCTCGTCCGTTGGCGGGAGCGCCTGGCAGCAGGAGAAGACACCGAAAGAGAAACTATCGAGAAAGATATTCTCACAACCCTCAAGTCCTTCGCCTCCTCGCGCCTCCAACCGGTCATTAATGCCACCGGGGTCCTCATTCACACCAACCTCGGACGCTCCCCCCTCGGTCAACGGGCAACCAGCGCCCTTGGAGGAGTCGCCACCGGATACTCCAATCTGGAATTCAACCTGCTCGATGGAAAAAGAGGTCAACGAGCCTCTTACCTCGAGACAGCCCTCGCAGTCCTGCTCGAAACCGAGGCCGCCACTGCTGTCAACAACTGTGCCGCAGCCCTCGTCCTTGCCCTCCGAACCCTCATCTCCCCCGAAAAAAACGAGGTCATTGTGAGCCGCGGGGAACTGGTGGAAATTGGAGGGGGCTTCCGGATCCCCGAGGTCCTGGAGACTTCCGGAGCCCGACTCGTCGAGGTCGGAGCAACCAACAAGACTCACCTCGATGATTATGCCGGGGCCCTCACGGAGCAGACCGCCCTGATCCTCAAGGTGCACCGTTCTAATTTTTACCTCGGGGGATTTACCGCAGAGCCAGCCGTTCCCGAAATCGCCTCCCTCGCCCGGAAACACGGGATTCCCCTCGTCGAGGACCTCGGTTCCGGAGCCGTGATGAACACTGACGAACTGGCTCCCATTGATCACGAACCAACGCCTCAGGAGGCCCTGCGCAATGGCATCGATCTTGTGATCTTCTCAGGAGACAAACTGCTCGGCGGTCCCCAGTCCGGCATTATTGCCGGCGGTTCCAACCTCGTGTCCCGCATCAAGGCCGAACCCTTCTTCCGGGCGGTACGCTGTGACAAACTCATCCTCACCGTTCTCCAGGAATGCATCGATGATTACCTCCACAGCAAGGGTGGAGGCACCCCCGACATTCCGGTCCTGAATTTCCTTTCTACGCCTCTTGAGAGTCTCGAGTCCCGGGCGAAAACCATCGTGAAGGAACTGGAGAAACTCCCGGCCCGGGTTACCATCGTGGAAACCTCGTCCCAGACCGGGGGGGGCACCATGCCCCGCTCCGAGTTCCCCTCCCTCGCCCTCGAAATCGTTACCAAGGGCACCGGACTGGATACCCTGGCCGCAAAGCTTCGCTCGGCCAGACCCGCCGTCATTGGCTATCTCCATGAAGAAAAATTTCTCCTGAACCTGCGCACGGTCTTCCCGTCGCAGGACAAGGCTCTCATCAGCGCTCTCCGGGAGGCCTTGCAATGAGCCCGCGTTTGCTTCTTCCAGTCCTTCCACTTCTCCTGCTTTGCGCCTGCGAGGAATCTCGCAATCAACAGCGCGCCGGAATCCGGAAATCCTTCCAGGATTTCAGCAAGGCATTCTTTGGAAGAGACGGAAAATCGGCAATAAATCATCTAAGCAAAAACACCTTCCTCTACTACGACCGCATCATTCCTCTTGCTCGCTATCAGGACGATGCCGGCCTCAGCAATTTACCCCCGGTCGACCTGCTCGCCTGCCTCTCCCTCCGGCACCGTTATTCCGCGAGGGAGCTCAGGAGCATCAACAGCCGAAAAATTGTCCTCGATGCCTTGGACAGGATGACCTTCCCCGCCGGAGCTCCTCATTTTCTCGGAATCGGAGATATCAGGATAACGATTCCAGGAAAACAGGCCATCGCCCCCGTTCTTCTTGCTCCGGGTGAATGGCACCAGGACATCAAGGTCTCCTTCGTGAAGGAGAATGGGGAATGGAAGATAGACCCAACCTCTATCTTCCCAGCCATGGCAGGCAGGATTGAGCCTCACCTGCTCGATCCAACCGTAAGTCGCGCCGAAAAGGCCCTCTATTATCTAGAAATCCACGAAAACGAGCACATTGGCAGGGCGTTACTCTCGCCCAGACCTTAACCTGACGCCTCAACCTCCTACGGCGATAAGCCTGCGTTCCGGGCCCTTCCGGCAGCAATCTGCTGAAAATCGCCAAAAAACAGTAAAATCCCTTGAATTCCCAGTATCGACGGCTAGCCTCCGCGCCCCATGGCTCGCGCTGCAGGAAAAGCCAAAACCCGGAAGGCGGTCGCCAAACGTTTCAAGGTGACCGGTTCAGGTAAGGTATTGCGGCGGAAACAAGGCAAGCGGCATATTCTCCAGAAGAAAAACCGCAAGCGTAAGCGTAACCTCGGTAAGGCTACGCTCGTTTCCGAAGCAGATCTCAAGAACGTGAAGGCGAATCTCCCCTTCTCGTAGAGAACCTTTCCCGCTCGCAGGTCAGAAAAACCAGGCACCATCCGGTGCCGCCTCTTACACAGCCTTCCCGCCCACGCGGGATACGAACGGATGAGACTGTGGGAGGACTACTGAAACAATCCGCTCCAGAAAGACAGTAACATGCCACGCGCCACCAACGGCCCAGCCAGTCGCAAACGACGCAAACGCGTCCTGCTCCGAGCCAAGGGATTCCGGGGATTCCGGTCCAAGCTCTACCGCTACGCCAAAGATGCGGTCTACAAGGCCCGCCAGCACGAATATTACGACCGCAAGAAGCGCAAGGGGCAATTCCGGCGACTCTGGATCCAGCGTATCAGCGCTGCGGTCCGTGAGCGCGGGCTGAGCTATTCACGATTTATGGAGGGCCTCAGCGCTGCTGGCGTGGAGGTCGACCGTAAGATCCTCGCCGATCTCTCGGTCAACGACTCCGCAGCGTTTGATGCCATCTTCGACGCGGCCAAGTCGGCCCTTGAGAGTAAGGCTGCCTGAACAGGAACCAGAAATGCCAATTCTTCAAAGGGTCGCCTTGAGCGGCCCTTTAGTATTAAGGGACCAGCCTATCCGTGAGATTTTCCTGACAGTCCCCCCGCACCCTTCCCCATGAAAGAAGAGATCGCCCAAATTCAATCTGATGCCCTTTCCGCCATTGAGTCTGCCTCAGACGGACAGACTCTCGATCAGACCCGTATTACCTTTCTGGGAAAGAAAGGGCGCCTGACCACGGCCTCTGCCGGCATGAAGGATCTCTCCAAGGAGGAGAAGCCCGTAGTTGGTCAACTTCTCAATACTGCCCGTTCTGCGATCATGGATGCCCTCGAGACCAAGGGCAGGATTCTACAGGATGAGGATGACCGGGCTTCCTTGGAGGGTCTGGACATCACCTTGCCCGGGCAACCTCTGCACCCGGGGAATCTCCATCCTCTGACACAACTCAAGGATCGTGCCATCGGAATACTCCGGCGCCTCGGTTTCACGCTAGCAGAAGGACCAGAAATCGAAACCGAGTTCCACTGTTTCGATGCCCTCAATACGCCCCCTGAGCATCCTGCCCGGAATGAGAAGGACACCTTCTACTTCGACAGTGGAAAACTGCTTCGCACTCATACATCCACGGTCCAGATTCGCACCATGGAAGCACAGAGCCCCCCTGTGCGGGTCATCGCCCCCGGATCCTGCTATCGCCGTGATGAAGTGGACAAGACCCACCTCCCGGCCTTCAACCAGCTTGAGGGACTCTACGTCGACAATGACGTCCAGGTCGGCGACCTGAAAGGCACGCTCGAGTTTTTTTACCGGGCCATGTTCGGAGAGGACACCGAGGTGCGTTTCCGCCCTCACTTCTTCCCCTTCACCGAACCCAGCTTTGAAATTGATGCCCGCCTCCAGTTAAAAGGGCAGGATCCGGAATGGATCGAGGTCGCCGGCTGCGGAATGGTGGATCCTGCCGTCTTCGAGGAGATCTGCAAGGTGAGAGGCGATGACCTCTATCATCCTGACAAGGTCACGGGATATGCATTCGGCATGGGCCTCGACCGACTTGCCATGATCAAGTGGGGCATCAAGGACATCCGCCTCCTCATCGAGAATGATGCAAGGTTTCTCTCACAGTTTTCCTGAATTGCGCCATGACGGGACATGCAAGCGATGTCTCCGACCTGTAACCTCTCCTACTGAATTACGATGTTAGTCTCCAGAAACTGGCTCGCCGAGCATCTTGACCTTACCGGGCTCAGCAATGCCGAACTTGATGATATCCTCACCTTCGCCGGGGTGGAAGTTGAAGGCATCTCAGAACAGGGTGTCTCCAGCGACCTCGTGGTCGTCGCCTGCATCATGCAGACCGAACCACACCCAAATGCGGACCGCCTCAGCATCACCCAGGTGGATGCTGGCGAAGGCGAATTACGTCAAATCGTCTGCGGGGCGAAGAACTACAAGGTAGGAGACAAGGTTCCCTGCGCACTCCCCGGAGCTAAATTACCCGGGGGGTTCGAAATTGGCGAAACCGTAATGCGCAAGGTGGAGTCCAGAGGCATGCTATGTTCCGCAGTGGAGATTGGAACAGGCTCGGACCACAGTGGCCTCATGATACTGCCAGCCGACTGGGAAACCGGGAAGCCGGTTCATAACTTTGTGGAGAGCGATACCATCTTCGAAATAGAGGTAACTCCCAACCGACCGGACCTCCTGAGCCATCAGGGAATGGCCCGGGAGGTTGCAGCCCTCACCTCCCGCGATCTCAAGACCGTGGAAATTCCAATCGCCGAACTCGCACCGGCGGGCGATGCGTTGAGCATTGAGGGTCAGGACACCTGCCCTTTCTATACCGCAGTAACAATCAGGGGCGTGAAGGTCGGGGAAAGCCCTGAATGGCTGAGGACCAGACTGGAGTCCATCGGTCTCCGCCCCATCAACAATATCGTCGATATCACCAACTTCGTCCTGCATGAACTCGGCCAACCTCTCCATGCCTTTGACGCAGCCAAGGTGAGCGGCGGCATCTGCATTCGTAATGCGAGGGAAGGCGAAATCTTCTCAGCCCTCGACGAAGAGGACTACAAACTGAATGCCAGCGACTGCGTGATCTCCGATCACTCCGGATCCGCACTCGCTCTTGGCGGAGTCATGGGAGGACAGGACTCAGGAGTAACGGAATCGACCTCTGACGTAATTCTCGAATCGGCCTGGTTCGACCCACCCAGCATTCGCCGCACTGCGCGCCGTCTCAACCTGCACTCCGACTCCTCTTACCGGTTTGAGCGTGGAGTTGATCCACAGGGCGTTGCCTCAGCGTCAGCCTTTGCAGCCAGCCTTATTATAAGATTGGCCGGAGGCTCAATCGAGGGACCCACAATCCACGCAGGAGCCCCTCCCGAACTGAGCGGCACGGTCACCCTTGATCCGGTCCGTCTGCAACAACTGGTCGGAGGCGCCATCCCCATGGACAAGGCAGCCAACGCCCTTGAAAGACTTGGCCTCACCTCCACCGGAGAAAATCAGTGGCAAGTCCCAAGCTACCGGCTCGACCTCCAGCGCCACGTTGACCTCGCTGAGGAAATCGTGCGGGTAAACGGCCTCGACACCATTCCGTCCCGAAATCTGGCGAAGGCAGCGATCCCGGGCAGAGTCGACACCCTCTACGACCTTGAACTGGACCTGAAGAAACAGCTTGCTGCCCTCGGTTTCTACGAGGCCCAGACCATCAAGCTCATCGCCGAGAGCCAGCTTCGTGACGTCCTTCCCCTGCGCCCCCTGCAGGATGGAGATATCATCCGCGTCAGGCTGCCCCTCAGCGAGGATCACAGCATAATGCGCCCCAGCCTCACTCCCTCCCTCCTCTCTACTGCAAGTCGCAACGTTCGCCAGGGGGCTAAAGCCGTGAGATTCTTCGAAACTGGACGCTGTTTCCGGAATGCGGGTGGTGGAAAAGCAACCGATCTCGAAACCGACGTTCTGGGGATCATCCTCGGCGGGGGGGGGCAGCCGGACTTCTGGGCCAGGGGAGCCAATGAAGCATGCGACGGTTTCGCCCTTAAGGGCTTACTCGAAAACATTCTCCCCGGAGTGCAGTTGCAACTGACTCCAGCCGATCCGGGCAACTTCATGCTTGCCGCTCAGGTGACCGCCAATGGAAAGACCATCGGTTCCTTCGCACAGTTATCTCCTTCACGTGGGCGTGAACTCGATATCGAGTTTCCGGTCTACCTCGCCGAACTTGACCTGAAACGGGTATGCGAATTCCGGAATGACAATTCTCATGTCGTCGAACTTCCCCAGTTCCCCGGATCCTCCAGAGACGCAGCCATGGAAGTGCCTGCTGAACTCGCAAATGCAGAGATCGAAAAATCGATCCGGAAACTAGACGAACCTCTCCTTGTCTCCTTCGGTTGCTTTGACGTGTTCCGTGACTCTACCGGGGAAAAACTGGACTCCAGCAGAAAGTCGCTGGCCTATACCTTCCACTATCGAGCTGCCGATCGCACCCTTCGAAGCGAAGAGGTGGACGCCGCCCACCAGAAGACACTCCAGCACCTCGAGAAGACCCTTCCCCTCAGTTATCGATAGAGAGGACGCAAGGCTCCTCTATCCTGACCTCACGCCAGGTCCTCGGCCGTAACCGATCGCTTCTCACGGGATCCCAGCAGGAGGGCCTGGTCAACTACCCGAGCCGGGTCGGCGTCAAAGCGGTAACTATGGCAATTCGGACATACCACAGTTTCAAGGCCGACAATTGACTCACATCCTTCGCAAACCTGGTACTCATCCGGATTAGAGGCGATTTCCTTCGCCTTGGCTAATCGTTCACTCGGCAAAAGTTCCACGGCTACAGGCAGACTGGGGGGTGAGGTCGTCCAACCCGGGTTGATTGAGAACGGGAGACGACTACGAACTTGCAGCTGCCTTGATGGCCTTGACCGCCTTGCTCTTGATGTTGGCCGCCTTGTTCTTGTGATAGATCCCCTTTAGCCAAGCCTTATCCACGGCAGAAGCCAGAAGCTTCATGCTGTTCTGCGCTTCTTCATTGTTACCCGACTGGGCAGCATCCAAGGTCTTCTTACGCAGGGATTTCACCTTGGTCCGAAGTGCCTTGTTGCGATCGGTCCGGCGCTTGATTTGACGGACCCGCTTGAGCGCAGATTTTGAATTGGCCATATGAAAAAAGAAATTCCCCGGGGGGCGACGAAACTAGGTGAGAAGTAGCCCGTGTCAAGCACGCGCAGCCGGAAATCTTGGGATCCCTGACAAATATCCCGTCATATTAGATCGAAGGCCCAGCCCTGAATCCTCCCAGCACCCGGCCCGGCTGCCTCTCAGCATATCCGTCTCCCGGAACGACCGGCGGTATACGGTAAAGGGGGCCTCGGATTACCTTTACCTCTGCTCCCACCCCTACACGGCGATAGAGGTCAATAATGTCACGAGACCTCATCCGGATACATCCATAGCTGGCAGGCCGCCCGATGGTTCGCTCTTCGGGAGTCCCATGAATGTAGATATAGCGTCGATAGGCATTCCTGTTCTTGTGTTCCATTCCCTTGAGCCAGATGATGCGCGAGACAATGGGATCCCGGCCGGGAGAATTTGGTCGAAGAATTTCCCCAGTGCGTCGGCGACTCTTGAAAACGGCTCCGGACGGTGCCCCCTCTCCGATCTTGCGGGCAATTCGCATGGTTCCCAAGGGGGTATACATGCTTCCGGGCCTGTCCCCGAGTCCAAACTTGGATGTTGAAACGGGGTAACTTTTTACCGGAAGTCCTTCCTTCAGAATCATCATCCTCTGGTCACGCACACTGACCAGAACCTTGTTTCCCATATCAATCTTGGCACAACTGCTCAGGAGGAGACCTGAAAAACCAGTAAACAGGAGAAGGGCAGCGCGAGACGGCAACTTGAGCATCAGCAAGGAACTCGGAGGTCAAAAAACTTCCGTTTGCGGGCTTACTCCGCCTGGGGACCACTTGCAGCAGAGCTCCAGGAGATCGCAAACGATGAGATGGAAGTATAAAAGAAGCCTAATGGGAAAGGAAGGAGGAAAATAAATGAAACATAATTTCCACTCAGAAGCGCATCAATAAGGATAAAGAGGAAGAATAGCCCGAAGAGAAACTCCACCACGGGAGTAACAGATCGCATCGCCTTGTAGCGGCGCTTTCTCACCGAAGCTGATTTTTCCGTCTTTGCCTTACTTACTCCATACTTTGGCGTCCGAACAAAACCGGACTCCATGTTGAGGAGGGCTTCCATCACTGCGCGAGCGTTATTGATCGACATCCCGATACCNAGNGCCAGNAGACANGGNAGNTAGANGANCTCCNTCCACCANNCCTTCGGGNTGAAGGGCCTTCTGNGNCATNAGNTAGAAAAAGNCNACCGNNNCNGANGCNAANATGAANATNGGNATNTGAATNANNGCCTTNANCCANNNACTCATNTCNGGNTGNTACTTGGTNTTGGGGAANATCAGAAAGCANAGCACCATNAGGAGNAGCCAGGCAAAGTTNGAGGTAAGATGTGCCGTNGCCTCCAATTTGACATNGCAGGGGAAATCTGCTTTTCCAGATGGCTGGCAGNACCTTCTTNCAGCACTGNATNGANCCCTTGGTCCACCGNTGCTGCTGACTCTTGAANCCATCCATGTCCACAGGCAGNTCNGCCGGNGTTTCCACNTCATTNAGNAATATGAAGCGCCAGTGCCGCAACTGNGCACGATAACTGAGATCCATGTCCTCGGTCAGGGTATCATGCTCCCACCCCCCGGCATCCGCAATGCACTCCTTCCGCCAGATCCCACCGGTCCCATTGAAGGTGAAGAACCGGCCGCTCCGATTACGCGCAGTCTGCTCAAGTTCCAGATGACCATCCAGAAACATCGCCTGTACCCGGGTAAGCAGGTTATAGTTCCGGTTGATATGCCCCCAGCGCGTCTGGATCAATCCGATCTTCTCATCCGTGAAGTAATGAATCGTCTTTTGCAGGACATCCGGATTCGGTACAAAGTCCGCATCTAGAATCAGAACGTAATCCCCTTTCGCGGTTTCGAGTCCATTTTCCAAAGCTCCAGCCTTGAAACCCGTACGATCTTCACGATGGATGAACTCGGCATCGAACCCCTGCGACTTGAGTTTCTCAATTTCCCTGCGTCCGATTCCGGTGGTCTCGTCAGTTGAGTCATCCAGAAGCTGGATCTGCAGCTTCTCCCTTGGGTAATCGATTTTCGATACCGAAGTGAGCAGACGCTCAACGACATGCATCTCATTGAATACAGGGAGTTGTACGGTTACGACCGGCAACTCCTCAAACTGCTTCTCTGCCTTGGGCCGCCTCCACGAATGCCTGAGATACAGGTAGACGATACACAACCGATGGAAGCCGTAGCCCGAAAGCCCCAGAAGAACCAGGACATAAGCCACATACCAACTCCATTTGAGGAATTCCATGTTAATAGCGGGAAGTCCGTATTGCGTTCAAAGGCAGGAAAAGAGCAATACGAAAGTTACACCTCGCCGACTGTGGTGCAAGAATCACAGCGAAAAGTCAAGTTTTTACAGCTTATTCACCAGCATGTCACCTGTTCCTGTTTGAACCAGCGCTCTCTCAAAAAAAGCCCCATGTTCAGTCGTTGTGGAGTCGGGCTTGCAGAGAGAGAACCCTGCCCGTAGATGATCCATATGAGCGAGGCTCCTNCCCTTCCCCAGGTTGCCGTCTTCGGGCTTGGAATCATCGGTTCCCGGGCAGCAGATCACATCGCAGCAGCCGGATACCCCACAACAACATGGAGCCGGACTGCCCGTGAGCGCTCGGATTTCGAGCCCGACCCCCTGAATGCAGCTCGCAATGCCGAAATCGTTGCATGCTATCTCAAGGACGTTCCCGCAGTGCGATCCGTTTTCGAAGAAATCCGCCCCTCTCTTGGAACGAACCAGACCTTTGTAAATCACGCCACTGTAGATCACGATACTACCGAGTATCTACTGGCTGAGTGCAATCGGTCCGGTTGCGGTTTTCTGAACGCCCCTTTCACCGGAAGCAAGGTAGCTGCCGGTAACGCATCCCTCGTCTACTATGCAGGAGGCGACACCGGAACCCTGGAAAACCTGCGACCTTTTCTCGAGGTCACTTCAACCAGAATCATTGAGGTCTCAACTTCCCTCGCCGCGACCATTCTAAAATTGACTACCAACCTGATTACCGCCTCCACAGTACAGGCCCTTGCCGAGGGACTTAAAATCAACCTGGCGCATGGCATATCAGCTGAAACATATCTTGAATCGATTGAGCCCAATGCCTGCGCCTCACTACTCGCCAGCATGAAAGTGCCCAGCATGGCGAGAGGCGATTTTGATCCACACTTTTCCCTCTCAAACATGCTTAAAGACTCCCGCTACATGCTCGATCTCGCGGAAAGGGCAGGNCTGGAAACACCCGGCATNGCCAATACTGCAAACCAGATGCAGAAACGTAACGATCTCGGTGAAGGCGAAAGCGATTTCTCGATACTCTTCAAACAATTCGACGACGCATGATGGATGACCCCCACCAGGACGACTCCGCACCCGCCCTGTTTAATATCTCCCCGCGAACGATCCTGCGCCTGAGTGGACCGGACCGCCTCCGCTTCCTGAACGGACAGGTTACTCAGGACATTGCACTCGCATGCAACGATGAGGCTGTATACAGCTGCCTTCTCAACGCAAAGGGCCAGCTCGATGCAGTTTGCCACATCCGCGAGCACGGGGAAAGCTACCTTATTGATGCCCCTCTCGAGTTGCGAAACGATCTCCAGACGCGCTTGGAGCGTTACATGATCGCAGATGACGTCGAACTAAGCGATGAGTCGGACGACTGGAGCGTCTCCCATCTTATTAATCATGATCCTCCACCTGACGACCACCAACTCTCCTGGGCCACGAAGAGACTCGCTTCCGCCGGATTCGATCTTTTCTCCCGCTCAAAGCCATCCGTAAATGGAGTAGAGGACGCCTCCCTGGAACTTTATGAGATGATACGCACCCTGCACGGTATTCCGGCCTGGGGGGCAGAACTCACCACCGGACTACTGCCCCCGGACGCAAGCCTCGAAAGCGACACAGTCTCCTATGATAAGGGATGTTACATCGGACAGGAAGTCATCTCCCGGATGAAGCGCGCAGGAAAAACAAATCGGCATCTGGTGAAATTCATAGTTCCATCCAACACCATACCTCCCTGCCCCATCTATCATGAGGGTGCAAAGGCGGGCGAAATCACCACCGTGAACGGAAACCCCTCCGAAAGAAATTCTATGAGCTATGGCCTGGGATTCCGTCTACGGAGGTTCAGCGAAATAGACGCTTTCGACCTGCAGGCAGAACAGGGGGCCACGCTGCCCGGCGCAGTTAGAATACGGTCCTGATTATGCAACTACCCCTTAATACTGGTAGTTGACATAAATCTGCAGGCGGGGGCCATCATCAGCGAGGTCCTCGCCCTGAATGGGAAAGGCATAATCAAGAGCCATCGGACCAAAGAAAGGAATACTGGCTCGGACCCCGATACCCACATCGCTGTGGATCTGCTCAGGACTGAAATCATATGAGTCCGAGTTAACGAAACCGATGTCCCCGAACACCGCCCCGCGCACGGTTCCAACGATTGGAAAGGTGACCTCCGCTGTACCATAGGCCGCTGTATTACCTCCAATCACAGATCCCGTCGCAGCATCACGCGGTCCTACATCACGAGTGTCAAACCCACGAAGATTGCGGGCACCTCCAAGCATCTGCCGCTCGAATATCGGAACCCTTCCACTTATTGCATCTACAACTGTCACCGACCCATTCAGATTAAGAATGAGATCCCATGGCAGGCTCCAGTGCTTGGACCCCGTTGCACTGAGGGTATAGGTTTCTACATCTCCGCCAAGGATTCCACCTGCCAGGGTTGCCCCTAGATTGAACCGGTGCCCGCGTCGTGGCACCATGTTGCTATCGCGACTGTCATAGACGTAATTCACGGCCACCGCACTCCTGATGTAGTCGCCATCCTCTTCCAGAAATTCCGAACCCGCAGGCACAGGCTCTACATCAATTCCAACCTGCTCGATTCGATACTCCGCCTTAAGGTAGGACTTGTCACCCAGCGGCGTCCGGACAAACGCTGCTGCACCAGCATTGCTCTGGTCGTATTCATCGCTCAGGAAAAGAAGATCCCGGTAGAAGACTTCGCCTCCAAGGGAGAGCTTGCGCCCAAGGAACCATGGCTCAACCAGTGACAACCGGAGATCACGGCGCTCGCTCCCGAGTTGCAAGCGCATGCTGAAACGCTGCCCGCCACCACGGAAGAAATTCTTGGGGTTACTGATATCGAAATTGCTCTGCTCCAGAAGAAGATAACCAACGATACTGTCCACCGAACTGAAGCCTGCCCCAAAGCTGACCTGCCCGGTCTTGGCTTCGTTAACCAGGATATTGACATCCCGGTAACCCGGCTGGCTGCCGGGGGATCCAGATACCTCCACCTGCTTGAAATACCGTAGATTCTGGAGACGGAGCTTGGTTGTCTCCTCATCTACCGAGTTGTAGTAGTCTCCGGGTTGCATCGGGATCTCCCTCCGGATCACCTTGTCCTTGGTCAGGGTATTTCCCTGAATATTCACTCTGCCAACCCGATATCTCGTCCCTTCCGTAATCTTGTAGGTAATCGCCACAACTCCGGGAGAAACATCACGCATCTCGGGAACGACCCGGGCATCGGCATACCCACGCGAACCATAGTAACTGCGGATCATACGCTCATCATCCCGGACCTTCTTACCGGAGAAGTCCTGTCCTCCCGCCATGCTGAGTGCAGGAGCAAGTTCATCAGGTTTAAAGACAGTCATCTTACCAAAGGAGACGCTGTCGACCGTATATTTCGGCCCCTCATAGACAGGGATTACCAGGTCAACTCTGCCATTGTCGGCAGCTACCCGACGAGCCGTATCAATACGAACCATTCGATATCCCCTGTTACGATAGAAATCTTCCAAGGCAAGGAGGTCCAGTTGCAACTTCTCGGCATCAATCCGGCCACTCTTACTGAGAAAGGATAACAGTCCTTTCTGCTTGGTCTCCATCTGACGCCTGAGTTCTCCACGCGAAAAAGCCTTGTTGCCTTCAAAGATGATCTTGCGGACTTCACTCTTCGCCCCTTCCTCAACTACAAAAACAAGCTGATACTGCCCCGGGCGATCCGTTTCCCGTAAACGGTGAGAGACAAGCACATCAGGATAACCGTAGCCCTTGTAGTGCTTCTCGATATTTCTCCTCGCCTCCAGAATAGCGCTGTCACTGATCACCCCGGCCTGAACCTTGGCTTCAGCGCCCAGCTTTCGATCACTGAATATCTTATTCCCCTCAAAGCCGATCTCTACGATCTGTCCCCGGGTAGCAACCTCGACAATCAGGACCAGAGAGTCATTACCGCTGGGGTCACCCAGAAAGCTGACATCCTCAACCAACCCGCTCTCATAAAGGCTGGCGGCATCCCTATCGAGCACCTCAGGGTTGTATTTCTGACCGGCCCGTACCGACATATGGTCGCGCAGCCGTGACTCATCGACTGTCTTGGGCCCTTCATACCGAAACTTGATGGAAGCGATCGTCCGTTTCTCCAGATCCAATGCCCCTCCGGGGCGCTCCTCATCCTGCGCATGAACCCCCCATGCGCCGCTGAGAGATATCACCAGCAGGGCTCCAAAAACGCCGCGAAAAACGCGGTAACTCCAAACCGTAAAAATTGTCATGACTAGGCAAGGCGCAGGCCGTTGGGCGCGCTCGTTATTCAGTCCGTTTATCCATCATTCCGTCAAGGTCAATGAACATAAAATATTATTCACATTTTATCCCAAATCCTCATCGCAAGTGGTTTCAAAGCGGTAGCGACCATGACCTCCTGAGTGCCAGGCTCCTGCACTCACGATCGCGGGCAGCGTCCTTGACCGTCCCGCTTTAGCCATCTAGCGTTCCGCCCCCGCGACCAGCGGATTAAGGCAGAAAAGATGAATATTACCGTCGAAAGGCAGTCTGATTGTGCAGCCCGGCTCAGGGTCGAAATTCCCTCTAATCAACTGAAGGAAGAGCGCCTCAAGATTATCCGGGCCTTCGGCAACCAGGCCCGTATCCGAGGCTTCCGTCCCGGCAAGGTCCCCCGCACCGTCATTGAAAAACGGTTTGGGGAGCAGATCTCAGCGGAATTGGAACAAAGGATGATGCAGAATGCCCTGAACGAGGCGGCAGAAAAAGAAGATCTCCGTATTATCAACGCCAACCCACCAGAGGATGCTGTTCATCACCCGGATGGAACCCTTGCCTTCTCCTCCGTTCTCACCATTGCCCCGGAATTCGAGTTGCCGGAATACAAAGGCATTTCCCTTGAGATTCCGGACCGATCCATCACCGAAGAGGATATTCAGAATGAACTTCAAAACATACGCACCCGGTATGCTGATTATTCTGATGTCACTGACCGCCCTGTGAAGTCAGGTGACTTCGCGGTGATCGACTACAAGTCCCAGCTCGACGGCAAACCAACAGAGGAAGCAGTTGGTCAGGCGGTGGGCTATCTCGGCGGAGGAGATGACTACTGGCTCAAAATGGAGGATGACTCCATCCTGCCCGGATTTTCCAAGGCCCTTGAGGGCTCCAACATGGGCGAGGACCGGGATTTTTCCTGCACTGTCCCCGAGGAATTCCCGATTGAGGAACTTCGAGGGCTTGAACTCGATTTCCACGTCACCATCAAGGGAATCAAGGAGCAGAAACTTCCCGAGCTGACCGATGAACTCGCTGCCGAGATTCTTCCCGGTTCCGATGTTAAGGGGTTGACCGAAATGATTCAGGGAAACCTTGAACAGCAACTCAACCAGCAGATTGAGGAATTCAAGGTCAGTCAACTGCTCGAGAAATTGACTTCGATGGTGCAGTTCGAACTGCCCCCGGAACTGCTGGAAGCAGAAACTCAGGGGCAGGCTGATGAAATGGTGGAACGTGGACTGGGATCGGGAATGTCTGAAGACGAGATCGAAGGGCGTCAGGAGGAAATCTTTTCTGCAGCCACCCAGAGAGCCCAAACGAATCTAAAGACCGACTTTCTTCTCCAGCGTATTGCTGAAGCTGAAGAAATTCAACTTACCCAGGAGGAACTCGCAAACAGGGTAGCAGCCATGGCAAACCAGGCTAAAAAACCGATCAAGGCGTTTGCAGAGGAGCTCCAGAAAAGCGATCGCCTGCGTGGACTACAGCATTCGATGCTCCTGAGTAAGACCATTGACTTCCTGCTCGAGCACGCGAAGGTCGATGGTATTGACTCGGCTGCCGGAGAACATGCCGCGGATGACGATTCCGTGACGGAAACCGGAAAAACGGAGGCCGATCCTGAAAACCAGTCCCCGGAGACACCCTCTCCCGATTCAACCGAAGAAGAATCCTCAAAAGAAGATGAGTAAATTCGAACCGAATTCAGCCACGCCCGCATCTCCCCGTAACAGCTATCTTGTCCCTACTGTTATCGAACAGGATGGTCGCGGAGAGCGAGCCTTTGACATCTACTCGAGACTCCTCAAGGACCGTATCATCTTTATCGGAACGCCAATCGATGACTTCGTTGCCAACTCCGTCATCGCCCAGATGCTGTTCCTGCAGATGGCCGACCCAAAGAAAGACATCCATATCTATATAAACTCGCCCGGCGGGAGCGTGACTGCCGGCCTCGCAATTTATGACACCATGCAGTTCGTCACCTGCGACGTGAACACCTACTGCATCGGGATTGCCGCCTCCATGGGAGCGGTTCTTCTCACTGCTGGCACGGAAGGCAAGCGCTTCTGCCTCCCAAACTCACACGTCATGATCCATCAGGTCTCCGGCGGAGCACAGGGCACGGCTTCTGACGTGGAACGCACGGTGGAGTTCATGTTTGAGCTGAAGAAGCGACTGAATGGCATTCTCTCCAAGCACACTGGAAAGGACTTGGAGACTGTGGACCGTGATGCCGATCGCGACAATTACATGTCAGCCCAGGAGGCTGCAGATTACGGACTTGTCGATCGCGTCCTCGAAAACCGCAAGGAACTTGGAGACGACGCCGATTCCTGACCGGTGCTGGATTCCTGATAAAAAAGGAGGCGTAATAACCTCATTTCTGCTAGGGTAGTCATGGCAGGTTCCTTTCATCAAGGGACTCTTCACCCCTCCCCGAGAAGCAATGGCCCGTGCATCCAACCTCACAATGTGCTCCTTCTGTGGCAAAAGCCATTCAGAGGTAAAGAAACTCATTGCTGGCCCCGGCGTATACATCTGCAACGAGTGCATCGAGGTATGCTCGACGATCCTCCAGAAGGAATTTGCTGAAGAGGGGCAGCCTGACCTTGAAGAGACCCTTGGCAAAGAGGTCCCTACTCCCACTCCCGTGGAGATCAGGAACAAACTGGATGAATATGTGATCGGACAGGATCAAGCCAAGAAGGTTCTCGCCGTAGCGGTCTACAATCACTATCAGCGCCTTCATCAGGACGCTTCCATCGCCCCGGAGGAACTTGCCGATGTCGAAATAGAAAAATCCAATATTCTGCTTCTTGGACCGACTGGGTCGGGCAAGACCCTTCTGGCAAGAACCCTTGCCAAGGTCCTGGATGTTCCGTTCTGCATAGTTGACGCTACCACCCTGACAGAAGCCGGATACGTTGGTGAAGATGTTGAAAACATCATCCTTCGACTTCTTCAGGCCGCGGACTTTGATGTCGAGAAGGCCGAACAGGGGATTATCTATGTCGATGAAATCGACAAGATCGGGCGCAAAACCGAGAACGTGAGCATCACGAGGGATGTCTCTGGAGAGGGTGTCCAGCAGGCGCTCCTGAAGATCCTGGAGGGCACCGTCTGCAATGTCCCCCCACAAGGAGGTCGCAAACACCCTCAGCAGGAGTATATTCAAGTCAATACCGAGCGTATTCTGTTCGTTTGTGGAGGAGCCTTCGTCGGGATGGAAGATATCGTTCGCCGCCGCCTTGGCCGCAACGCTCTCGGATTTGCTGCTGCTGAGCAGACTGCCCGGGAGTCGGAGTCCCAGGAAGACCTGATGAACAGGGTCCAACCCGAGGACCTGCTGCACTTCGGACTGATCCCTGAATTCATTGGTCGTCTGCCCGTGCATTCGTCCCTCCTGCGTCTTGATGAAGAGGAGTTGGTTCGCATCCTCACGGAACCTCGTAACGCCCTGGTCAAACAGTATCAGAAGCAACTCGCACTCAATAAGGTGAAGCTCAAGATTTCCCGCGATGCCCTGCGCGCCATGGCAGAGGAAGCGGTAAGGCGGGGCACAGGTGCGCGAGCACTCCGCTCCATCTTTGAGGCCATTATCCTGGATATCATGTATGACATCCCCTCACGCGACGACATAGAGTCCGTTTCCATCAATCGCGGCGTGGTTGAAGGCAGGAAGTCGCCCTCGATCCGCAAGAAACGCGCAGATGCCGCGTAGTCGCTGCCAGGCCTCGGAAGTCGCTTCCCCTTCTACAAGCTCGCTCCGGCCTCCGATAAACGACAGGGGAATAATGGTGCAGCTCCCTGATAGCTTTCTTTTCCCTCTTTCAGAAAGAAATCAGGCTAATGCCTGACCTGGATAAAGATCCAGGGCAACCGCCACATCAAGCGCCTCTCGTAATCTTTCCTCCTCCCCGCAACTGAATTTCTGTAAATTCAAAAAGAAGATCCTTAAAGAATGCACGGATCCGGAAACTGCCAGGATGCCGGGGATCCTTTCTGTATAGAACCCTGATTGCCTGCCAGCCGTCGAATATATGGAACCTCAAATCCAGAGCGACCCCATCCTCCTGGGGATCGAAACATCCTGCGATGAAAGCGCGGTAGCGATCCTGCGTTATGGGACAAGCACCGAAACAGAGGTCCTGTCTTCTCTGGTCTCTTCTCAGATCGACTTGCATCGTGCCTATGGCGGAGTCGTTCCAGAAGTCGCTTCGCGCAATCACGCCCTCGTCCTGCGACCTCTCGTTGAGCAGGCCCTTGAGAAAGCGAGTCTGCAACCCCACGATATCGATGCTTTCGCCGCAACGCGTGGACCGGGCCTGGCCTCCTCCCTCCTTGTTGGTCACAGCATGGCCAAAGCTCTCGCGACAGCGTCAAACAGGCCCTTCCTTTCAATCAATCACATGGAAGGCCATCTCCTCTCTCCCTTCCTCGAAAATCACCTCTTCCCGGGCACCCTCCCCCATTCGAAAATCCCCAGGCACCTCGCCCTCATCGTCTCAGGAGGGCACACCATGCTCATTCATACAAGAGGTCTGGGCGATTATCAGCTAATGGGGCGCACCATCGACGACGCCGCGGGAGAAGCTTACGACAAGGTAGCTCGGATGCTCGAACTCCCCTACCCCGGGGGACCGGAGATCGAGAAGCAGGCCCTGAGCGGCAATCCTGCAGCCTACCAATTCCCCCGTTCCATGCCGGGAGACCTCAATTTTTCCTTCTCCGGACTCAAGACCGCGGTGCGCTACACCCTCGAGAAGATTGAAGACCATGGTCAGGCCACACCAGATCTCTGCGCTTCCTTCCAGCAGGCTGTCATAGACGTTCTTGTAAGCAAAACATTGCAAGCAACCCATGAGAGCGGTTGCAACCTTGTCACTCTCTCCGGAGGAGTCAGTTGCAACCAGGCCATTCGCTCCGCTCTGGGCGGAGCGTGCCGGGAAAACGGGTTTGAATTTCTTGCCTGTCCTCCGCATTTCTCGACCGACAACGCAGCCATGATCGCCTTTGCCGGACTGCTGAAACTGCAGGCGGGGCACCTGGGCAACCTGACTGACGATATCGATCCAAATTTGTCATTGTATCAGGAGCAATCTGGGTAATGACAGAGCCGTCATCCAGATGAATCGCTGCCTTATTTTCGATTTCGATGGAACCCTCGCCGACACCCTCGGTGAAGGACTGAAGATCTATAACGACCTGGCACGGCAACACGGCTATACCCTCATCGATCCTGAAGACGTGGAAGAACTGCGGCACCTCGACACCAAGGGCCTTCTGAGGCATCTTGGTATTCCCAGGCACAAGGTTCCTTTCCATCTTGCCACCGCGATGCGCCGACTCCGCAGCCGGATCAGCAATCTACCTCTTAACAAAGGAATCAGGGAGGTCCTGCCAACCCTGCGAAAACACTTCGACCACATGGGCATCCTCAGTTCAAACGTGTCGGAAAACATCGAATCTTTCCTCAACGCTCACGACCTGAGGAAAGAGTTTACGTTTATCAGCAGTATTGGAAAGCTTAGCGGCAAGGCCAAGCACCTGCGCGCCATTGCCCGTACATTCTCCCTCATGCCTCATGAAATCCTATACATTGGTGACGAGATCCGGGATCTCCAGGCCGCTCGAAAATCCCGGGTGGACGCTGTCGCTGTTACCTGGGGTTTGAATTCCCGTGAATCCCTCGCCCGAGAGAATCCGGCCTACCTTATCGAACATCCCCGTGAATTACTGGAATTAATCTGATCTGCTGAACCGCCGGGCGACGCGCTGCCACCCTTGCCCTTGACTGCATTCGAGAGTAGATCCTTACCCACTCCATCCGCGCGAAGTGGATCACCCGTAAACCCGCTCCCTCCCCCAATTCGTATGAAAGACAAACCCTCCAGCAACTCCTCCGCGGACCCGTCTCCTTCTTCAACCCCGTCACCTCCCGGTAGCCAGAGTCTCATTGTCGGCCTTATTCTCGGCGTGATGGCACTTGTCCTCTTCCTTTTTGTTCTTCCCAAGGTGAGCAATAACAATGCCGGAGGCGGCTCCTCCGAAGTCGCGAAGCTTCGTGAGGAACTCGAGGCACGCAGGAAGGCCCTGTCGGGAATCAATGAAGCGACAAACGTAAATGTGTCTCCCCGGGACCTTGCGAGCAGGGTGGCCACTGACTCCGCGAAGCTCTCGGAACTCGTAACTCAACTTCAGGCAGCTGTGGGCAGGCTTCAGAATGAACTCAAAATGTCACAGACCACGGTCCACTCCCTCAGCAACCAACTCGCAATCAGGACCAGCGAATCGACCGCAAACACAGGCCTCAGGCAACAGCTGGATTCCGCTCTCAAAAGAGGCGATGCGGCAGAACTCGAACTTCAGTCTCTCCGGCAGCAGTTTGCAGGCGCCCCCACCGCCGCCCAGATGGAAGCGCTCCTCAAGGAACGGGATAGCCTTCGCTCCAGGCTAAACTCTCTCAGCAAGCCACCCTCAGAACCAGACTCTGTCAGCGCTCCGGAGGAACCCGTACCCTGAACCTGGAGGCCAAGGGAATAACCC
>PAQU01000001.1 GCA_002709395.1 Roseibacillus sp.
ATCATGTCATGCATCAAATCCATCGGTGCCGTCCAGGACATCCACCACAACCCCGTCATTCGCGCGGAGAGGCCCACCGCCTCCCGGGTTAATTATACCGCCTCCCGGGTTAATTACACCGCCTCCCGGGTTAATTACACCGCCTCCGAAATCAACAGGGCAGTTCCCGAGCGTTCGCCCAATTTCAGCATCAATCTCCATATTCCTGTCTCCCTCGCCTTCTATTTGCAGGCCCAGTGTCTCGATTATTACCTGATTAAGCCCTTCAATCCTGTTTTCGAACCCTTCTATCTGGGAGTCCCAGCCATCGATCTCCTCCAACAGCGGCACCCGTTCAGCCTCAAAGGCTTCGATCTTGTCATTCAGGGCGAGAAGTCTCGGATGATTCTCAAGGGCGTTTTCGGCTTCCATGACCACCCCGGTCAACCGGTCCACTTCACCCTGAGCCACAGACAACTCCGAATTAAGCCTGGCAAGAACATCTTGTTGAGCCTCAAGCTCCTGGCCTGCCGCTCTCATCTGAACTTCATTGTTTTCGATCTGGGAATCCACACCTGCAATCCGTGTTTCCCAGAAACTGATCTCTTCTTCCAGTGAGGCAATAGAAGCCTCCAACTCAGCAAGGACCGGGCGGGTCGCGATTTCATCCCGGATTAAGTCAAGATCCTCGGTCAGACCCGTCACCTCATCCTCCAGCAGAATCAATTCATCATTGAGCAAGTCGAGGCTTGCCTGCTCGAGCGCAAGGTCCTGCAGGTTGGCAGCACGACTCGCCGCATTGCCCCCGAGTTGTGTGCTCAGGACTTCTATCTGTAACTCCCGGGAAGCAATCTCGCTCTCCAGCGAACTGATCGAGGATTCCAGTTCCATGATAGTTGGGTGGGTCGCAATTTCAGACAGGACCCCGTTAAGCTCCCCGGTCAACCGCGCCACCTCGGACTGGAGCGGCGCCAACTCCGCCTCCAGATTCGCAAGAACCCCCTGCTGTGCCCCAAGCTCCCCCTCCGTGGTCACAAGGCTTCCCTCATTGTCACTGATCTCCAACTGCAGCATCCCGGCTTGTTCCGCATTATCCGCTAAAGCGCCCTGGAGGGTAACGAGCTCAGAGTTGGCAGCACCCAGTAAAGCCCCGAGTGCCTCGTCGGACATCCCGGCCAGCTCCTGGCCCGTGAATGCAGTTGGAAGGACCCCGATTCTCATGTCTGCCTCAGGGGCGGTCACGCTGAGGTTTCGCTCCAAGCCCTCAATCTGGTTCACCAGGTCACCCAGCGCCGTGGCACGGTCCTCGAAACTTCCAGAGAGCGCCTGAAGGTCTGCCAGCTCGGCATTCAGGCCGGCCACATTGCCACGTATCCCCTCAATATTAAGTTCGGTGATCGCAAGGGAGGCCTGGGCATCAGCAAGCAATCCCTGGTTCAGGGTTCGGTCGGCAATAAGAGCAGCATGACTCCCGAAGTCACTGAGGCGATCCGGCAGCAGGGCATGTTCTGCCACGAGATTCTCCACCGGTATCAACTGCGCCCGGACCTGCGCCCTCTGGAGATCCAACGGGAGAGCAAGCAACTGATTGAGGGCCGCCCCGTTGTTGTGAGAGAGGAGATCGGCCCCTCCATTCTCGAGGGCTCCGATCAGGCGTTCCTGGCTCGCCAGGCCCTGCTGGAGCTGAATCTGCTCCTCAAGCAGTATACGCAGGTCTTCCAGGTCCTGGGCCTGTTGCGAGAGAGCCGAGGGAGCCACCGTCAAACCGACCCGTCCCGGGATGTTACCGGGCAGGTTGACCGTTTCACCGCTGCGGATCGTCAGGGTCTGCAACCCTCCAATCTCTCCTCCCAGAGAGACGCTTCCCGCCGCATTGATCTCGATACTGCCGGCGTCAAGCTCCACCGTCTCACCCCGGGTCCCAATCGCATTCCCCGCAGTCATCGTCAAAAGGCCGGCAGAATGCAGGTTGCCGGTCAGGGTGATATCAAACCCGGCCATGAGAGTGAGATCGGCCCCCGCACTCAGGACGAATCCGTCCTCTCCATCCCCGGCATCCCCTTCCACAAAGAGAGTGCCACTCTGGGAGACCAGCTGCAGGTTCCCCGTTGCGCTTCGGGCATCGGCCACAAAGAGATTCCCAACGGAACTGATCTCCACATCCCCTTCAACCTCTACCGAGCCCAGGATCACCCCGCTATCCAGGTCATCGTAACCTCCGATCGAGGCTACTCCAGTCACCTCACCTCCCGCGCTCAGGCTTGCGATCTCCCGCACCGCGGTCTCGATCCCGGTGATCGAATCGCCTGCACTCATGACGAGTGTCCCCCCGATGACATCGGCGAGCCCATCGGGTCCGGACAAACCTGCAATGCTTCCCGTCGCCTCGAGGACCACCTCCGCATAGGAATCAATCGGACTCTCCAGGCTGAGAAGGGCTTCCAGCTCAAGCGATCTATCGGTTCCGGGATCGTCCATTGGCAACGGGAAGCCGAGATTCACCTCGAACATCTCCTGCAACCTCTCTCCAATGAAGATGGCATCATCCACCGACATAAGCGGATCTCCGCTCACAAACCCGCTGTCCCTCACGTTGCGGAAGGCTGCCACCTCGGCCGCCGTCAACTCGATGACCTGCCTCGGATTGTCTCCTTCGTCACGCAGGTCCACCCCCGATTCGTCCTTGAGGGTGGTCAGGAACTCAGCCGAGAGAGCACCCTCCTCCAATTCGATATTCGCGAGAACGCTATTAAGAGCCCGCAGGCGGAGCTCCCCGGCCTCGGACGCATCGTTCGCATGATCTCCCCCCCGGATGACTCCAACTACAAGGTCTCCCTCCGCGACCAGGCTCACCACGTTGGCGGCCCCGGCACCTTCCTCGGAGGAACTCCCATCCCAGTCATTCAACAGCACGATCTCCCTCGCCTCCAGGTCCCCGGTGGTGGTCACCGTGACATTGCCGTTCAGGATCTCCACCTCATCGAGAACAAGGCGACCACTCTCATCGCTGACCTCAAGGTCTCCCTCCTCCGTGAGTTGAACCCGCACGACGGCCAGCGAATCCGCCACCGTGCTGAGTTCCCGGGATCTCAACACGGCGCTCTCCCCCACGAGGATCTCACCGTTATCGGCATTCAACTCTATGGAAGCCCCCTCGATCTTCACAAAATCCCATACCTCCGCCTCGTCCGGGAGCTCCCCACCAATTACAACATCCCCGCTGGTAGCCGTGATGGCGACAACCCCCACCTCCCCGCTCGATCCCACATTAGCCTGCACATCCACCGCGGCACCATTGATCGTGACATCGCCGGTCCCGCTCAGGGTCTCCAGGTCAAAGACCTCGAGATCAAATGGGTCGGCATTGCTCACCGAACTACTGACCGGAACAGACTGGGTCTGGTAAATTGGCACGTAGGTCCAGTTCGTCACCTGCTCCATCTTGATCACCGGCACTAAGCTTTCCACCGTCTCGTAATAAGGTCGATTCTCGACGATGGCGTGTGCCTCCGTGAAGGCCAGGTAGACGAGATCGGTGCGAACGTCCATGATGGGACTCCATTCCGTGGTCATCCGGTAGACGTAGTCGCTCTGGATCTCGTCAACGTTTTCCAGGGAAGACCACCCTGGTTGCCTCTCCAGGACCGCGTGGCGCTCCGCTGCCTCGTTCAGATCGTTCCATTCTCCACCGGGATACATGATGAGATGATCTTCGTCTCCCTGGGCGTTCACAGAATTATTGGGTTCCCCGGCACGGAAATTCCCGGTCCACCCTCCATCATTATGAGCTAAACCGGTCCCGTCCTCCCACTGCAGTGACCACCAACTCCCGTCCGTCGCACTGTTGACATCAAACGCCCCGATCCAGGCCTCCTCACCCTGCAGCAACCCTGCAACGAGCGCATTCTCGGCCTCACTGTTGATCGAAACAAGTTGCCAGTCTTCTCCTGACGAGGCCCATTCTGCGGCAAGATCCCGGGCCTCTTGATAGTTATAATGGTGAACCGTATGATAATAATCTGAACCCAGGTAAATGCGGTCGTCACCGACATTCGATTCCGTGCGAGTGCTGCTGCTGATTTCCTCCAGACTCGCAGCATTGGCCACTACCAGGATCCCGTTAACGCTTCCGGGCAGATACTGCCCGTAGACCCTGCGGCCGTTGATATCCAGCCCGGCCCTCCAGTTATTCCCCTCGAAGGCCGTATCGGATGATACCGGAGTAAAAGCATCTTCATCTCCATCTGCATCTCCATTTTGCAGACTCTCAAGGCTGGCCTCTTCTATGTCAGAAATACGAGCCCTGAAGTCATTGCCTTCACTGTCTTCATACACGAGATAGCCCTCCGCGTCGACCTCGCCNCTCGCCCCGAGGTTCCACTCCGGNTCCCAGGGAACCGTCACCGAGTTATCGAACGTNAACGGACTCACCGAGAAGGCATTCCCGTCGAGCGAGAGNCCCTCAAAANCCATCCNTTGCAGAAACTCCACCCCACNCACATCGGCGACTGCGGGATCTGGCANCNANCCCCCCCCGGCGAGGGCTTCGGACAACCCGGGAGTCAGGCGCTGGAGACCGGTATGCAGGAGCCCGACATATGGCAGGGCTGAGCTGTCTACTTCCCGGCCATCATTAATACTGAATTGCTGCACTCGCATCACATCATCCCCTTCGGGGAGCAGGCTCACTACCCATCGTGCCTCGGAGTCATCGCGATCGACCTCATGATACCTGTCGCCATCCTCGGGACTAGACGGAGCCGACTCAACAGCCTGACTAGACCACTCCTGGGTATAGCTGAGATCCGCGATATAGCGCACGCCACCGACTTCCTCATCGTAGGTATCCACGTGACGGACATATTGCAGCCGCTTCTCGTCAGCCTCCGTGGAATTGTTCCCCAGCGCATTCACGGTGTATTCATTCCACCAGGTCCCGGGAACCCGCAGGAAGATCTCGGTTCCATCATCAAGGGTATAGTCCTCGACCGACCGGGCCTCGCCCAGGGTGCCGGGCTCCCAGACCGTCCTCGTCGGAATCCCCTCGAAGGAGCGGTCAATGAACCCACGCCCCTCATTAACTGCATAGACCTTCTCAAAACCCAGTTCGGCCAGGATGGTTTCCGCCCGGGCCGTCGGACTCGCAATATAATCTTCTGACTCCGGATCCGAATACCCGGCATTATAGTCGAGACCGGCAATGAAGACCTGATCTTCCCGCTCAAGCTCAGTCATCCCGGCCCATCCCTCAAGCGCCAGTTCAGCCGGAGGCACAAAATTGGCCCGTGCATGGATTTCGTCATCCGCAATACCGGCCCCGTCGAGCTGGGTTGGATCAGCTACCCCGTCAAAGGTATCCCCGTCCCTTAGGGGGGTCATCCCCGGGAACCAGAAGTCGAAGTAGTATTTGAACTCGGCAGTCTGGGCCACATTCACGTCCAGCTGCGGCAACACCGAGAGATCGAGCGTGGTGGGACGGAAAATATCATCCACGAACAAGCCCGGCACGAAGAAGCTGTCTGCGCCATCGTCCAGCACCACCGACAAGTCCACCCCTTCAAACGCTGAATCATCAGCATCGATGAAGAGCCCCTCAAACGCGGGTGCCGTGCTGGCCCCGGAGGCGAGATCATGGATGAAGCCATCTCCTTCCAACCGGGCCCCGGAACTCAGGTCCGTGGTGAAACTCATGTCTGTGGACGTGTCACGGAAAGACATCGCCACCTCTCTTACATGGCTGGTCACACCCGGCAGTTCTTCGCGGGCTACCCCATCGAAATAATTAGTGAGGAAGGCACCCGCGGGGAGCACGTTGATCAAACCATCCGAAGGCAGGGTCTCCACCCTTCGGAACCCGGAGAGGAACTGAACGTCGAAGAGCTTTTCATACCCGAGGTGGTCGAGGATCGCATCGGCCCTCTCGCTGTCCGTAAGGTCATTCCAGGTCCGGTATTGATCGATATCAAGTAGAGCAAGCGCTTCAGAAACCTCGCTTTCCCTGATCCAGTCGTAGGCCTGGCCAAAAGTGAACGCGGTGAATACCTGCTGGGGTGCATCCGCCGCTGCGGGAACTGGCGCCCCAAAATCGAGCAAGAGAGGCGCGAAGTTTCCATCGGTATTAGCCACTGCCTGGTCAAAGGTCGCTCCCCCGACTCCCAGGGGACTGCCGAAAATATCCCCCGGACGACTGTAATTGATCACCTGCTCCAAGGCGTTCCGAACCGGCAGGACATCCTCCTCATATTCCTCAGGCAGTTCACCCAGGGAAATCCAGTCACCGGTCAGCTCCACGTCGAGATACCCCTCAAGCATTACTACCGGCAGGAAGATATCATCCGCTGGAGCCTGACCAGGCCAGCTCAGCTCGGAGATCTCGTAATCCTCACCGGGGATGAAGTATTCACGGAAGCGCTCTCCACTGGGAGCGTTCGGATTCCAATATCCATCCTGCACCANCTGCAGCTCCATGGNNCCAAACTCACTCCCGACCTGGACTTCCACATAATCAACTGGCTCNGTGGTNATGGTGGGAACCCAGTGGACCACNGGNCGCAGGACGAANCCATCCTCTACCCGGCGGTANCCGGTCAGCACCTCGACAGTNTNGATACTCTGGGTCAGGATGGCCGGGGCGAACTCCAGGTTATCNTTGGACGGGTCATCGAAGGACAGCAACCGCACCTCACCCGTGGCCTCGAGGACAACATCGGCCACCTNCCCCGAGAGATACCCGGCGTTCACCTTGCCCTCCGCGGAGACCACGATNCTCCCCTCAACCTCAGGCTCCTCACTCCCCGCATTGATGGTGACTCCCCCGGCGGAGAGCACCTCGCCCCTCACGATCACATTCTGGTCGGCATTGAACAGAANCTGTGAAGNAANCTCCTCACTCTCATCTANGNAAGATCCCTCCANCGAAACCGTCCCGAAGACGCCGATGGCGTAGGCATTGATCTCGATCTGCCCCATGGCGGCCAGCAGCGCGCGGAAGTAATACAACTCACTTCGCGAAACATGAACAAGGCCATCACCCTCGACTGCACTCCCCGTGGCCTCCACCAGAAGTCGCGAATGCTCGGCCCGCACCCGGACCACCGATTCGTCCATCGACCAGACATTACTTCCCCGGAGACTGACGAGATTGCGGGCATTTACGAGGGAGTCGCTCCGCAGGTAGAGCTCTCCCGGGTTGCTGATCCCGAACTCCTCGCCGTTCTCGTCCACTCCATACTCGTTGACCAGGATCTCCGCGGTCGCCACCGCCGGGGCATCCCCCTCGAGATAAACCTGCCCCACCATTCCCTGGATCTCCACCGAGGACTCCCCGCTTACCCGGATCACTCCGTCCTCCCCGGTCTCAAGGATACCCCCACGGATCGCGACCGGCAGGTCCACCATCTGATGCCCATTGGTGGCGATCGCTTCTCCACCCGCCACCAGACTACCTCCCATCGCCGCTGGACCGCCCGGCACCGGGGCCTCAAGGGCCTGTAGATCGTCAATGACGAGAATGTCCGGCAGCCCGGCCGCGACAGCATCAGCCGTGAAGAGCAGTGGCACTCCCTCGTTGTCCACCAGCTCCCCTCGCTCATTGACAAGTCGGCCCTCCCCGTCGACCCGCTGGATGGAAATAACCTCGCCGGTAATTTCGTCAATGTCGTCGATTACGAGATTTCCAAAACGATCACCTGGTCTTGCAGGAGGGAGATCGATGAGAGGAACTACATTTCCACCGACATCGAACAACAACCCGCTGCTCCAGAAGTAGATCTCGCCATTCTCATCCACCACCGTCCGGATCTCACCCACCCCGTTCAACAGGTTTCCACTGGCATTAAGCAACTGACCTCCGGCATTAANCCGGAATCCCAACTCGTCGATCGGATCCCCTGAGGCATTGAGGCGATTTCCGAACTCATCCACCAGTTCCCCCCGGATGTTGATCCGGTTGACCCCCGCACCGGCACCAGTCCCATCGAGATAGTTGCCATCCTGGTCAATCCGATAGCCATTCAGGTCGACGAAATCGGAGTCCGCACTCCCGTCAATGGCTCCACCATCACTATCCGCCGTGAGTCGCAAGCCTTCCGCATTGATCACATATCCATCGGCATCGAGATACTCACCACTGTCATCGACAAGGAACCAGCGGCCACCCACCCCATCCTGGGCCAGCATCCGTCCCTCCCGGTCCACAGTCACCGGATTACCATCCACGTCTGAGGTCACGTAGATCTCTCCGGCCCCGAGGACCGGGTTCCCGTAGACATCCCGGAGAAGCAGCGGGTTACCACTCTCATCGACCTCAACCTGCCCCCCGGCATTGACCCGCAGTCGGAATCCATAGCTGTCGATCAGTTGATTATGACGGTCCAGCGCAAACTCACCGGCGACCGCGCTTCCATCATCAATCATGTCTGTATCAACGATCTCTGTACGGGTTGTGAAAATCAGGCGACCGACCAGCACGCTGATGGAATTCACCTGCCCGCCCATCGAGTCGGCCCCGCTTTCAACCCCGCTATAACCAACCAGTCCGGCATTGATTGAGTTGGTGGAGTCAATTGTGAACTCGCGATCACTCTTGATTACCAGTTGCCCGTTATTGCCGATCACGGCCTGCAGGAAGTCCCCTCCGGCAAGCCCCCCGACCACAAGGCCCGCGTCGTCTCGAATCTCCGCTCCCGCCAGCGCCAGGTTGAGCGTCTCCCTGAGCCCCCCGAAGTCCGAGTTCCCATCCAGTGTTATCACGGTCCGAAGGGGCGAACCGTCATTGAAAATCTGGAAGGCAAGGGTCACGGGGGCGCCCAGCGTCCCCGAGTCCGCCAGCGGGTCGGGTGCCACGGCCTGGTAGGACTCCGTCGCTCCGGTGAGGGTAAGTTCGTCCTCTGCATGCACGATGCTGTCAACCCAGAGCAGGCCGTCACCCGAGACAAGGGTCACATCCGCCCCGTCATCCCGGGCATCGATCGGCCCAAAGACCTGGATCCCACTCCCTGCCGTGATCTCGATCGAACTCGCCTGCCCACTGGGCTCCGGCACCACCGAGGCATCAGTAACAAGATTTCCATCCTGCAGTACGAACATGGCGGCATTTCCGCCCTCCACCTCAATCTCGATTGATCCGGTAGCAAAGGCAGTTCCCGGTCGCTGGACATCCTCTCCCACCACCACTGCAGATCCTTGCTCCACGTCAAGGTCAGTCGCTGGACTCACTCCACCGAAGGTCACCATCTCAACACCCCCGATCACAATGTCCGCGCCCTCCCCTTCATAACTCAGTATTGATGGATCCTCGCCCAGGAGTTCACGCCCACGCTCAGCACCTGCGTAAAGCGATCCCTGAACATCCACATAGTCCGCACGGAGCACGATGGAGCTCTCATCGAGTCGACTGACAACCTCGCTCGCAGTGGCCACCATGATTCCCTCATCCCCGGTCGCGGTAATGATCACGCGACCTGAGGCTGTTACATTGGCTCCCAGCGGGAAGGTCTCACCATTCTCTCCCGCGACTGCGCCTCCAACCAGGACCGAGGACCCCTCGATCCGCAACTCCTCGAACCCTCCTTCCAGGAAGTCCCGGGACTCGAAGCTGAATTCAAAGCTCTCCATGCCCCCGGCCTCCACCGAACCCTCCAGCACCGCTTCATTATCGGTCGTGATCAGGACCGAGCCCACCGCATCGATGTCCCCGGAGAGAGTCAGGTCCCCGGCGTCGATCACAACCTCGAAACTTTCCGTCTCCGGGGCTTCCGGGTCGAGAGGATCAGGAGCTCCGGCCGAGGCATTCTTGATCACCCCGAGCATCTCGACAATCGGGGCAACCAGGACAACCCGTCCCTCACTCTCGATCCAGCCATGATCCTCGGTCACGATGATTTCCTCGTCCGTCTCAACCCGGACATCCCCCCGGTTCCTCGGATCTTCGTCGTTCTGCATCGAGCCGATCGAGCCATTGATAATGACCCCCGTGGGGCCTGTGAGGACGATTTCCTGGGGATCAGCTTCCGGGCCCTGGGTGCGCAACCATGCGGTCGGCTCAATCCGCAGGCTGTCATCCTCCACCGCGGTGAGCACCTGCAGGTGAATATTGCGCTCAGCGGTGAGATGCCCGCTGATCGTCATGGTGTCATCCGCGGTCAGGATGACGTCCCCTTCCGCCCCTCTGGCAACGAGGTCTCCCTTCAGGTGCCCATCCTCCCCGAGGTGCAGGTTGATGGGTCCGTCAAGGGTTTCCATGTAGCCGGACCACTCCAGGTCCAGCGAGTGATCCCCGCCACTCAGGGCAATCTGGCGATGCGATACGATCGCCCCGGCAATGTAGAAACGGGCCTCGGGATCAGTGGAACTCAGGGTCACGGTCGAACCATCCCCCGGGGCGTGGATATTGATCGGACGGGTGGAAACCCGGTCCACTCCATCGAAGGCAATCTCATCAAATCCAAGCAACTCGGCATTACTGGCCTCCAGTTCCTGAACAGACGGAGGGATCATTCCGGAAACCGGCACGGTGGCAAAGCTCCGGATCTCATAATGACTGGTGAGAATGAGCCTGAGACTGCCAACCTGCATCTTCACTTCAATGAGCGGATCCGGATCAGCCTCCGGATTGGTCGTGACCGGGTCGTCCCGGAAATCCTCGCTGGGAAGAACTTGCTCGATGCCGTCCTCGTCGAGATAATACCAGGTCGCTGAATTCAAGGCATTCTGGATGTCATCCCGAAGATCGGCGAGGTGTCCGTTGGTCTCCGTATCATCAGCGGAAATGATCACGTGGCTGTAGATCTTCCGAGTGCCAAGGTTGACCCAGAGGTTGAGACTCACATCATCCGGCAGGACCCCCGAACTACTGGCCCGGTTGGCCACGATCTCCTCGTTGGGAAGGTCGTTCAATCCCAGGAGCGACTCATTTTCGGAGCTGTACTTGATCTCGATCGAGGCGTTACTGATCCACACCAGCGCCCCGTCAACGACCTCCACCCAGACCTCATGTGGAAGAGCCAGGTCTTCCAGCAACCAGTTGAGATCGGCCGCTAGATCCGCTACCTCCACATTATCGCTGGTCATCGACTCCGTCAGGGTGATCGCATGCTCACTCTTGGTCCCGTCTTCTAACCTGCGTCGGAATTCGATGGTTACGTCCCCGGCCACTGTGACGGCGGCCATCGGTTCGAGAGGTTGGATGCGCCACGTCTCCGGAAGGCGCACCGCCTCAACCGGTTCCTCCAGCACCCCGCTCATCCCGAGGATGTAGGCATGAGTAGCCGAGGGAGAGCGCACGCCGCTAACCCGCACCTCGGAACCCCCTCCTTCTCCAACCAGTCCGAGCAGCGCAAGAGCATCGCTGGTCCCTGTGATCGTGAAGTCATTGCGACTGGTCAGGACCAGCTGTTCCCCATCGGATCCGACCAGGATCCCGGAGAAGCCGGCACCATTGAGCTCACCCTGTAATTCGACCAAGAGTCTGGGCAGATGTTCGATGACCGCCGCGGTCCAATCGAGACCGGCACTGTTCACCGCCTCGACAAGACCAGCCGCGGTGGTCACCCCGCTCACGATCGTCAGGGTCAGTTCATTATTCAGGTATTCCGCATCCGGGGATAATCCCTCAACCACTTCAACCTTTACATCATTAAAGGAGGCCCCTGTGGAACTGGCTGTCAACTGAATGGCATTCAAGGCCCCGGGAAGATCCACGATCGCCGTTGAGGCGGTGACATCATCTCCCCCGCCGCTGGTCGTATCAAAAGTCCCACTCAGGGTCCCAGTTCCGGCAACACCCCCCACGATCGTGATAGAGCCCGTGGTCTGGATTCCACCAGGGGTAGTCATCTCCACCGTGAGCGTCCCGCTCGCATCGAGAGAGGGATCCGGAACGTCGTTCAGGCCGGTCAGGACAGCCAACTCGACCTCTACCTCAAAGGCGTGGGCACTCGCCAGGACCAGGTTCCCCTCCTGCATCTCGGAAGTAATCTCGCGGAACCCACCGCGGATGAGCGCCTCGTCGAGGTCTGCCAGAAGATCATCAAAGGTCGTGTTGTCGAGGGTGTCCGCCCGGTAGAGGGTAATCNCTCCCTGACGGATCTCGTCCCCGGTCCGGTCTTCAGGGAGAGTCACTGAACTACTGTCCGCCTGAACCGTTCGCACCTGCCCCTCGTAACCCTCTTCCTCGCCGACCTCCACCCGGACTTCGTTGGGATTGCCCTCATGCATCGTGATCAGGAACGTCACGTTATCGGGAAGAACCCCGGTGGCACTCAACGCCTCCCCCGCCTCCACCTGCCAGGTGGACGCCGGGCGCTGCGACACCGCCGGTTCGCTTGAAATCCCAAGCAGGTCGATCGCAACCGGCCGTCCTTCCAACTCGAAATCAACAGTATCGCTATAGAGAACCAGGGCTCCATCCTCCACCCGGGCCGCGAGCTCACTTCCGGACCCTGCAAGAGCCGTGGTCACATCTGCGGCAAGGTCCTCGTGGGTCAGGTTGTCGAGGGTGGCTTCCCGGGATACACTGATTGCTGCCTCGAGCGTGACCGCTCCGCGTTCGGCATCAACCACGGCACTCTCCCCTTCGCCTCCCTCCAGTTGTGAGAATCCNAGGAGAGAGGCCTCGGAAGCCACCGCTGAAACCTGGAAGCGCGAGTCGCGGGCGAACTGGATCCGGCCCGAGACTACTGAAACCGCGATCTCACTGAGTCCCGCGTCATGCAGAAGATCACTGATCTCCTCCACCACGACCTCCCCGGAAGGAACCGTAATCGAGCCCAGGTGCGAACCATCACTGGCCCGGAACTCGAGACCAACCTCATCACTGAGGATCGCATCAGGCACTGCCCCGGCCAGCACCGCGAACTGGCCCGTGTCGGTGGTGCTGAGATCAAAGGAACTGTCCTCGGCAAGGACACCCGTGGTCGGAATCTCATTNCTCCCTTCCAGTCGGAAGATGGAGGGCGCCCGCTCCGAGATTCCCGGCANAGGAAGACGATCGNCAAAATCCTCACTGCTTGCGAGTTCGACAAAGCCGAGCTGCCCGGCACCTACCGAACTGTCGAGGAGGGCGAAATCCGAGAGGCTGACGAAGTCGATCCGGTTGCCATCGAGACGGGCCCGGATGTCGCTGAAGGCACTGAGCTCAAGGGCCGCGTTCAAATCCGCCACCAGATCTCCAGCGCTCTGGTTGTCGCCATCATCCGGGATCGAGACCGTGCCGCTGGAATACTCGCCCTGGCGGTCGATCACGAAGTCGAGTTGGAGATCGTCAGCGAGGTCCACCACCGGCAGGTCCAAATCGGTTCGCAGGACCGCCTCGGAGAAGACCTCCCCGGCACGCAGCTCTTCGCCACCGTCCAGACCCAGCAGGGTTCCATTGGCGGTAGCGGCCCGGAGTTTGAAGGCATACCCCCCACTCAGGACGAGACGACCATCCTCGACCGAGGCCAGCACGTAGGACGCAAAGTAGAGCGACTGGTCCTCGTANCGTGGAACGAGAGTCGTGTGCAGNGCCTCGTTGATGTCATCGACGAGGTCCTCGAGAGTGCTGTTGTCCACGGTGCTGGCGGAGGGCACCACCACGGCACCAAGAAGAACATCCTCGAGACTCTCTTCCTCGATCCGGATCACGAGGGTCACGTCCCGGGCCAGTTGACCGGTGGTCGTCAACGCCNCGTCCCCGNTCAGGACGGCCTCCTCCCGGATCTCCTCGGTTTCCACCAGTTCCCTGATCCCGAGGAGATTGAGGTTCACCGAACTCTCGTTAATACGGAACTCATCCGGTGAACTCTCCAGCACGAGATGTCCATCACCACTGAGGGTCGCTACAANCCCCGCCACATCCTCATTCGTCATCAGCGCCGTATTGATATCAGCCACCAGTTCCACAGTGGTGGNATTATCCGTAGTGGACTCCCGGGTGATCACCACCGNACCATCGATCGCAACCCCTGTGTCGTGGTCGATGATCGTGAGATCGATGGTGACGTCAGCCACAAGTTGCCCGCTCTCTGGCAGCTCGACGTCCGCAATCACCTGGGCCTCGCCGTAGTAAATCGAGGAACTAGTGACCTCGGCGAGCCCCAGGAGATCAAGATTCTGGGAGGTCGGGAGAATGCTGAAGTCCCCATCCCCTTCCAGGATAANGCTGGCTCCCACCCAGGTTGCCGTAATCCCCTGGAAAGAGGTGCTGGCATCAAAGGCGGCCTGAATATCTGCGAAGAGCGCCGCTGTGCCCGTATTCGTCTGCTCCTCCGTATTGTCATCGGAAGGCATATTGTCCTCGGTGGACTCCGCCGTAATGGTCACTGCTTCCTGGACACCGTCCGCACTCCTCTCGAGCACAAGAACAACATCGGCGGGCAGAACTCCGCTCCGTACAAATTCTCCTTCCCCGGTGATCCGCGCGATCGGCCCCCGGGGCCAGGTCGCCGGCACGATTTCCTGGGCATGCGTCATGGTCAGGACCTGCACATCGCGGGATCCCTCAAGGAGAATCTCGCTGTTCTCGCCCCAGGTCTCGAGGGTCGCTGAACCGAAGACCAGGATACTCGACCCGGTGAAATTGAAGGGATCGGTCTCGCTCCCCGTCCGGGGATCATCCCCGCCCGTCACGCGAATCAGACCGCCAGCCCGGATTCCCGTTCCGATACGAATCTGGTGCTCTGCTGTGATCTGAATTGAGGTGTCGCCTCGACTCGATCCAAAATTGTTCAACTCCGTTCCCACGAAGGCCCCACTCACCGCATCCCGGATCGTGGCAATCTCGCCGCCAGCCAGGAGGTGCCCCTCGATCTCGGCATCGCCCATGGAGTCGATACTGATCGAGCTGCCGGGATTGTAAGTGGTGATCTCACTGCCACCCGGGATCCGCACGCCCACCACCCCGGTATCCGGATGATCAAGCGCGAGGGAAGGATCAAACCCGGCAAGATTGCGGATCATCACCGTGTCCTTGGCCTGGATGTAGCCTCCCGTTTCCACTACCGCGCCCAGCAGGGTTCCCTCGGCTCCACGCTCATAGGTGATGGATGCTTGCTGGTAAGCTCCCAGGGTCTCTACTGATCCAACCATCATGCTGGCGGTGAACCCGAGAAGCGCGGCATTTGTGGAGTCAGGCGCAGGGGCCAGACGAAAATCATAGGCACTGGTGAAGCGGATCCGCCCGTCCGCGATTCCGGCCGTGAAATTCTCCTCGGCCACGATGTCCTCCAACCCGAGACCAGCGGCATTGAGCTCCTCATTCAGGTAGGTGAGGAGTTCGTCGAGCGAGGTGAAGCCGCTGGTTTCCTCCGCGATCAAGGTCACCTCGTTGAGCTCTTCTCCCACGCTGTCGTTGAAACGCAAGGTCACATCGTCACTCAGAATGAAGGAGTCAGGCAACCCGTCCGCCACCACCCCGGTGTCGGACGCTATCGGACGAGCCTCCAGGTCGCCAGCCAGGAAGCCCAGCAGATCGAGATTCGAAGAACCAGCGGTCCGGACCGCAAAGGAATCGTTACTCCGCAGGAGAAGGCGGTTGTTCTCCACCTCCACCGCGATCCCTCCGCTCGCTGCCGGGTCAGCCAGATCGGTCGGCCCCAGAACACTATTGATCACATCCTCCAGTTGGGCAGCCAATTCTGCCAGCTGGGTATTGGAACTGGTAGTGGCGGAATGCAACGTAACAGGACCAAACTCCGAACCTCCAAACTCGATATCCAGGACCACGTCCTCCGCAAGCACCACCTCGCTGTCCAGATTGGCCGCGAGTCCACCGATCATGACGAGACCATCTGATTCCACGGTCACATGGCCTCCCACACTCTCGTCCCAGTCCAGGGTGTCTCGCACCAGGTTACCCTCCCCATCCCAGAGGAGGCGACGGTCGACCCCGGCATAGATGTTCCCCATCATCTCCACACCCGCTTGGCCGTAGATCCGGACCTGCCCCCCGGAGCCATCGCTGGTGCGCCCGGCCGCCGTCACCCCGCCCGCGGTGTCCACGAGCACGCTGAGATCGCGGGAATCCTCACGATTCCTGTCATCAGCCCCGGCTCCGTTCCCGATCAGGTTCACCGAACCGCTGGCGAGGACCCCGCTGGCGAGATAAATCTGTTCGCCGGCCACCACGTTGACCACCGAGTCGGGTCCGGACCAGGTCACGCCTTCCGGCCCGATACTGCCCCCCGCCACGATGGAACCGAAGAGGTCGATGTCATGCGCCCCCGTGATGTTGATATCACTACCGGCCGCGAAGGACTGGATCACCGCGGTGGCTTCCACCAGGACACTGCTCGCGAGATTCCCGACTCCCAGTGGATCCTCACGATCAAGGTCCTCGGTCTGCCCGTTCCCGATCACCTCGATCCCGTCCTCCACCTCCACGAAGGAAGTGGCGAACTTCACCCGGTCGTCGGACTCGATGTAGAGCCCGCTGTTCTCACCCCGCACGAAGACACTTCCCTCCACCAGGATATCATCCGGACCGGTCAGGGTGAGCAGACTGTTGTCAGCAAGGGAATACAGCTGACCAGTCAGGTGGATGCTGGCGTTAACCGCGTCCCGTTCGTTGTAGTCCTGGTCTACTTCCCCGCGCAACTCTATCACATCCCGGGTGCTGATCGCCCCGTAGATTCTCAATTCATGTGGAGTACGAACAATCACGTCGGCTCCCTCGGCTCCCGGGGTGGCCACTCTTGTTCCCCCGACCCACTCGATACCGGCCAGCAACTGACCATTAATGTAGACTGCCTCCGGGGCCTCGATGTCGATCAGGGCATTACGCCCGCTGGCGGAAATGGATCCGGCTATCTGGACCAGCTCGAAGAAGGTCCCGGGACGAATGACGACCGAGGCATCCTCCCCGTTCACGAAGGTCTGGCCAGCCATCACCACTGAATTCCTGGTCTGGATATCAATGACCCCGCCCGGTTGTCCCGTCCGAAGCACGCCCTGGATCCCCTGCTGGAAATTATTCAGCGTCCGGTCGATGTTCGCCTCGCTGATATCACTCATCATGGGGGAGCTGTAGTGCACCCCGGGGCCCTGGATGTTTACGTGGATATCACCCGTCGAGGTGGCCACCACCCCGTCAACGATCATCCGGTTGGCCACTCCACCGATGTAGATGGTGTCACCCACGCTGAAGAGACTCGCATCAGCCACCTCGATGCTGCTGTCCCCTGCCTCCGCGGCTGAAGTCAGGGTCGTCAGGCCCTCCACTCCCCCGGCCACCACCGTGTTGCCGTTGTTCGAGGCGATCGCCAGCGAGGAAGCCACCGCCGTGACAACGCTGCCCAACTCAATACTGTTGCCTGCGATACTGAGAATCTCATGGGCCTCGCCCCGGAACTCGAGCAGGTCGCCGGTCACTCCGGAGTCCAGTCCGCCAAGCGGGTTGTTGATATCCTTCGACTTGACGTGGAAGATGTCCGTATTGACCCGCAGACTGACGAGCGGATCCAGCTCATTGGCCCGCTCAAACTCAACATTACCCTCCACGAAGATCTTCTGCGCGGCATTCAGGACCGTGTCATCGCGGAAGGCCGCGTCGCGACGGGGCTCGAACTCTTCAGTGCTCGCCCTCTGATCTGAGGCATCGCCCAGGATCATCTGGTCAACCACCTCCAGGTCCCCGATGGTGATCAACTCGAAACCATCGTGCAGGGCGGAAAGGTCACGGGTGGAAAGATGGGCCACCCCGTTGAAGAGAGTTCCATCCTCCGCAAACGTCTCCGCCCCTTCCTCTCCCTCAAAGGTTCCNCCCACATGNCTCGGCCAGTTGCTGTAGGTCGGGAAGAGGGTCGCCATGTCGGTCCAGTCCGCCCCATCGGGATGCTGGGCCGCCGTCCCCAGAAGAATCGTCGAGGCTTCCAAGGTCAGGAGAGTCAGGTTTCCGGTTCCGATGATTCCTCCCTCGCTCCGACTGAAGCGGACCTCGCTGCGATCTTCAAAGGCGACGAAGTTCTGCGGATCGATTCTGCTTTCCGGACCGCTGATGAAATCGAAGTCGTCGGCCTGCAGGAGGATGTCCATGCCCGCGGTCCGGGTGGCGATGCTCCCGGTGGCGAGGGTCAGACGGGAGTCCGTGCCGAGAATGGTTACCTCGATCTCCCCGTGGGCACTGGAGAGTCCGACCGGGTCCAGTCCCCCGCCGAGAGAGCGACCATAAACAACGAGGTCGTCCGTCTCCTCGATCACGATCTCGGTCCCGGAAACCTCCGAACCCTCGTCCCGGGTCAGGACCGTGATCCCTCCCACCGTGGTGGTGATCGTATTCCGGTCGGCGGTTGTATTGAAAATGTTGTCCGCGGCCAGGATCAGGTGGGACTCCGCGCCGCGAAACTCCATCCCGTTGTTCATCGTGATGTCGCCGGGAACAATGAAGCGCAACTCCCCACCCCCTTGATCATCAGCGCTGTCCCCGGAACCACTCGTGATACTGGTGTTGAGGATCAGGTTCGCAACCGGATCGAGCAACTCAACATTGAGGCCGTGTTCCGGGGCAGTGGCGAGAATCGCGTTGAAGGTTGCATTCAACTCCAGCGAAGGCGTCTTGCGGAGGATCCAGTCAAGGTCCCGGGCATCGATCCGGTTGTCGACCTGCCCCTCGCTCACCGGTTCTCCATCCTCCGTGAGAGCCTGCTCGGAGCCGATCCAGTCCGCCTCGAGATCGAAGTCCCCGGTGGCGTGGACCGTGCCCCCCAGGATCACAGTCTGGTCAAAGTCCGTCACCAGGTCCTGCCGCTCCTGGTTAATACGGATATCGTGGGCGCGAAGGGGAGCATTCAGGACCAGAACCACCGCGTCGACAACCAGGTTCGTGCCCTCGAGGTTGGCAGTGCTATCCGAGGAGATGGTCAGGGACTCGAGATTCTCCTCACGGGTTCCCTCCTCGTCCACGATCACGCTGCGGATTGACTGCAGTCGCACCTGCTCGAGGCCATCCCCCTCACCAAACAGGACCCGCTCCCGACCGCTGACAAGTTCATGATCGTTGATGAGAATCACGTCCTCCTCCTCGTCATCCGGGTCCATCTCCGGGAGAGCGGTCAGGATGATCTCGTCGAAGTCGGTATCGTGATCGATGATATTGAGGATGCCATCGTCCCGGTTCGAAACCTGGGCCTCCAACTCGAGGGTATAGGTCGCCGATCCACCGGTGTCCTCGATCTCGATGGTGCGTTCCGGAAGCTCGCGCAGGAAGACCTCATCATCCCCGGTCCCGAGGATGATCCGCGTCACCACCGACTGTCCGAGCCTCAGCTCCTCATCAGCGGTAACAATCGAGATGTTACTGGCGCTGATGTTGAGGAAGAGGTCCGCCGAGGTCGCACTGAAGTCGAGAACCAGCCCATCGGAGTCGCTCAGGCGATCCGAGTCGAAACCGTCCCCAAACAGGTAGACATCCTCCCCATCCGATCCGTTGAGAGTATCGACCCCGCTTCCACCGTCCAGGACGTCATCCTCCCCGCCGCCGCTCAAACGGTCTTCCCCGGGACCACCCGAGAGAACATTGATGCCGCTCCCTCCCAGGAGACGATCGTCACCCTCTCCTCCGTCGAGAACCACCTCGGTGGCGGCCCTGGTCGCATCGAGACTGTCATTCCCTCCACCCCCGATCATGGTCCCACCCGCGGTCCCACTGGTGAAGCGATCGTCCTGTGGGCCACCCGTAAACTCCACCGACACCCCGGTCAACCCGGATGCATCAAAGACGTTCTCCCCTTCCCCTCCGTCGGCCACCACCCGGGCAAAGCTTCCGGTGTAGCTCTGAGTCCAATCGTTGAAACTAACCTCGATGGAATTTTCATCACCGGAGATGGTGTAGTGCTCCCCTCCGTCATTTGTATCGAGGTAGAGCCGGTCCCCCGCCCGGGACCCGGTGTGCAGGATCAGGGTATCTCCATCCACCGCGGCCAGGACAGGCTCCACCACGGGCGCCTCGTATTCGAATTCAGCGATGGTCACATCCACGAGAGTGACATCCACTACCCGCTTCATGATCTTGCCCACGAATGGGATCGAGATCCCCACATCGACAAAGGCGTAGATCTCGGCATAGGCACGCGCCGAGAGATTGATCAGGTTGAGCAATCCGCCCGGCGCCCCGTTGCCGGTGTAGCCCCACATCGTGATCAACTCGGACACCCGGATCCTGCCATCGCCCAAGCCGGTGGCCGGGTCCGGAATATCCTGCAGGTCGAGACCGGCCTCAAACCCGATCACTCCTCCCACGCCGGCTTCCACGAGAGCCAGCCAGAGCGCCGCCTCGATTCCGATCTGGGCGTTGAAGAACAACTCGTCCTTCTCATCTCCCAGNGAGATGGTCCCCACCCTCCTGTCGCCCTCGGGAGGCTGATAATTGATGGCGTAGTCCCCGACAAAGAATCCATCAAGAGCCTCCCACGGGTTACCCGTCGAGATCGCCCGCCGGATCCCATAGGTGTCGAAACCAAAGGCCAGGTCCGCCCCGATCTCGAAGCCCCCGATCGCTGAGACATTGATCATGACGGGACCAAGGGGAATGGTCGCGATCTGCTGACGGAAATCCATCGCATAGGTCAGGAGGGGCATTTCATAGGTGAAGAGGATGGCATCGCCACCCGAAAGCAATCGGGCCCAGTTCCCGATATCCTTGATATACTCAAGAACCCTGAAGCCAGACCGCGCAGTCGCGGCACCGCCTGCACTGGAGCCATTAGTGATATCCCCGCTGAGTTCTCCATTGGCCATCTCCTCGAGCGCGCTCCCGATGGCCCCGATAATCTCGTTATTGGCCTCACTGGTCTCAACATTGTCGCTGCCCAGCCCGGAGATACTGCCGAGCAGGATATAGCCCTCCGCACCAAGAAGCCCGTTGATCTCGGAAACGAGGTTGAGGGCCGCCCTTGCTGAGTTGAAGAACTCGACCGGGATCTCCGAATTACCGGTCAGGACCGCGATCTCATTGATCAGGCCCAGAAGGGTTGGGTCATCGATGAACTCATCCAGCCCCGGGATGGGAGTGAGAAGGGTGTCGATGACCGGCTTGAAGGGAGAAAGCACGTCCTCGATGGACTCCGCGATGGGCTTGAGAAAATCACTGACGAAGGTGCCGATATCNACNCGNAGGTTGATGAGCCCGATCTCAGGATCGCGGAGCCCGCCGTCCAGGGACCAGCCCCAGTTGAAGACGAGGTCCCCGGCGAGTTTGGGCAACCCGCTCACCCCGTCGAGTTCGAGGACCAACTCCANGTTGAGGGCCGCCTCAACTCCCATGTCGACGTCGAAGATCCGGTCGACGGGAGTGGAGAGAATATGGTTGAGAGTCATCCTGCCGGTGGCCTCATCGCCCATGATGTCGATCTCAAGGAATCCGAAGACTCCGCTGGGCTGGAACCCGGAAGTGGCAGCCTCGCGGTCCGTGTCGGTAGCCGAAATCTTGAAGAAGAGCAGGTTTCCTTCCGCCACGAAGGGAGTGACCACCGAATTNTCGAGAGGCGCCCCATCAAGGAAGGCCCCGATCTCGACTTCAAGCTCAGCATCCCCGGACCGGGACGGATCCTTGTCATTGGTGGTGAGGTAGAACCCATCCTCCACGCTGAGACCCATCCCGAAGTCGAAGCTCCAGTCGAGCTGGACTGCGAATCCACCGTCAACCGAGAGCCCGAATCCGGGCAGGTCGACATCCAGCGGAATATCCACCCCGGTNCCAAAGCCCACTCCCCCGAGGGTCACGTCGAACTGGATGGAGTCAGCGTCGGCGTTGATCCGAATCCAACCCTCAGGCAAATCACCTCCCGGGTCAGCAACAAGCTCACCCGCCTCGTTATAGACGTTTCCAGCCAGGGGCACTGCATCTCCCAGCCTGCAGTCCTTCAGTTTGTTGCCATCACTGTCATACCAGGCCACCACGATGTCGTCCTCCTGCTCGATGANGCCATCCCCGTCGCGATCAAGGATGATATCCAACCCATCAGGACCGAAGACATCCCAGATCGCACCCTCCATGAGACTGATNGCCTGCCCGGGACCATCGAGCCTCTCCCGGAGGTCCGCGAGGAACCCAAGGCGNATGTCACGAATGAAGGTCGCCGCCGCAAACAACTTGTCGCCAACCAGCGGCAGGTCNTGNGCAAAGCTGGAACCAAGGATGTCCTGCACACTGCCAAGGGCAATGTCTATTCCGTCCAGGATATAAGTTGGGTCATTCAGGATCGCCAGCAACCCNAAGTCCGGNATTTCAAGCTCCGGCAACTCTATGAGAATCNCCTCACGCAGAGACGGGGTGAGATCCACGAAATCGGCCCCNTCCNCCCCANNNTCGAGATTNNCGGTNTTCCCTGCAAGAAACTCAAAGAAGCGCAGCAGGGCCTCATCTCCGTAGGCATCGTCATTAGTGGAGAGGGCCAGATTCCCCGCAGAAAGACCCAGCAACTGGATCGGAAGGGTNATATCAAACCCGCCACTTAGATTGAAATCGAGGAACTCTCCGAACTGGTCTTCCCCGAGGACAAAGCGCCCATCATCGGATTCATCGTCATTNGCGATCGCAAGGCGCAGGGTGGCNAAGTCATCGGTGGAAACATCTCCGTCCCCATCNAAGGCCACCGACCCACCAGCCACCCCGATCCCGAAGGGCTGGAAGAGCAGNTCAAGGTCCTGGCCATGAACCTTGGCCCCGAGGGTGACCCGCGTCCCGGTATCGTCGGTGTAATCTCCAAGGGTACCATTGTCATCGAACTCGTGAACGAAGAACTCCAGACTTGAGAGACCCTCTTTCTGCGACTGCAGGTNCCCCTCCCCGAAACCAAGCTGCCCGAGGTTGCTCGAGGAGGAATCAATCGTGAACTCCTCCTCGCTGGCGAAACGGATAGTCTCACCGTTCGGCCCTTCACCCGACGCAGTAAGACCCGTAGGGCCCGCCGCNAGAACGCTGTTCAGGTAGGAAACAAGCTCTCCCGAGGTAGTGAACCCGGAGGTCGCCGAAGCCTGGAAAAGCACCGNNGACACCCCGGCACCATTCCTCGCGTTCAGGGTGATATCCTGTCCGAGGCTGAAGGACGCCAGCGAACTCCCCGCCGTGATTGAGAAGTCCCCAAGCGCGGAGAAGTCGACCCCGACCGCAATAACAGCCTCGGCGAAGACCTCGAATTCGACCTGNCCATTGGCNTCAACAAGGTTACTCAGGCCTGGGACGTCTACCCCGAGGGCCCCGAGGTCGAGGGCAAAGACGAGCATGTCGGAGAGGACCGCATCCCAGGCAATCTGCAGATTGAAGGTCTCACCATCGAGATAGATGGCGAATTTCTGACCCTCAACGGGCGCCGCCTCGCTGTAAGTCTCCTCATCCCAGGTCTGGGAGAACCCTCCCGCCCCGTCCGTGTAGTTGTTGTCCACAATTCCGAGGACACCCTCAAGAACCTCCTCCACCTCCTGGATGAAGGCAGCCGGATTCTCCACCGCTTCCTCAACGCGATTGGCAAGGTCGTCGAGGAAGTCGAGGGACTCCTTCACGGACCGGTTCACCACCGGGATGACGGTTTCGTAAAGAGGCGTCTCCGCGAGGGCGGCATCGAGGAACTCGATCCCCTGCCGGATCAGGGAGATGATNCTCGCAAAGTCGAGATCACTGAAGTTGAAGAGATCCCCGAAGTCAGGAAGCTGGGCCACCACCCGACCCAGGCCGAGGAGGTCTTCAATCTCCTCCTCGGTCACTTCCCCCTGGGTCACCACCTCGAATCCGCTGATCTCGCTGAAGTCNGGGACCCTGATGGAGAGNTCCTTGCCCGCGAGGGAGGCAGTATCGAGTCCCGGCAAGGGCGGAGTCATGCGGAAATTGTTGATCGNGGCNTCGGCGAACCCATTGAGCTCAAAGTCAAAGTTGCTGATCAACCCTCCGCTGAGGAGCTCAGTGAAGGAGAACTCCCGGTCATTGGCGGTGGCAAGATCCCCGTCCTCGTCAAGGGTCACAATAGCCTCGGCAAAAAGGTCTACCCCGCTACCCGAGCCATCTCCCCCCGCAGCCAGTTCGAGGAAACCAACGCGCACGAAGGCCTCAAGGTCCTCGAGGGAGAACCAGGCCCGACCGGAGATCTGGGCGTTATTGATAAGAACGGTCAACCCTTCGCTTCCAGTCGGCCCATCGAGATCGATGACCCACTCGAAGCCCCCCTCCACCTGGACCCGCAGGTTTGCGGTGGTGGTGGTGCCGACCTCAAGGACCTCCCCAAACTCGAAGCCGAGGTCTATCGGTTGATCCTGCAGCAGGAAGCGATCGACCGCGAACGCTGCGCTCCCGGCAATGCTGGCCCGGAGCGAGGGAATCCCGAGATCCGCCAATTCGTAGATGTCAAAACCTTCGATGGCGAGGGAACCGAGTTCGATNTCCCCGAGAGTCAGGTCAGCCCGGTCGAGAATACCCTTCTCAATCAGTTCGGGCAGGCTGGTAACCACATCTGCAGGATCAGCGGCGGAGATCGCGGCCGGAAGCAACGAACTGAGCAGGACCGACAACTGGATTTGGTCGGATTCGTTGACCACAGCGGTGGCGACCTCATCGATCGTGATCGAGGCCGACAAGAGCGCTGTCTTCGTGTCAGCGGTGATGATGCCTGCCGTCTCGAGCGCATNCAGGGAAATGAGGAGGCCCCCGTCAAACTCTGACCCGGAAATGAAGCCCTGTCCGAGAAGAGACTGCAGGTCGAAGACCCTCGGGGACAAGAGCGACTCCAGATCAACCCATTCCGCAGCAGCGGGATCGGAAGTCTCCTCCCCATCCGCGTCGTAAAGCACGATCCCGTAGGCAGCGAGATCCGGGGTACTCACGAGGCGGGACTCCACGAGATCGTCGAAGAGGATCCGGGACCCTGCTGCCAGATCGTTAATAGTAAGCAGACCAAACAGGATCAGTCTCTCGAGATCCGCGGTTCCATTCTCAAGCAGACTGGCAAGATCCACGGTGGCACCCTCTCCATCCAGCGCCCCGGCCGCCACAAATCCATATTGCTCGAGGTCCGCGACGGAAATCTCCACCAGGTCGAAGCTGGCAGAGTCGATCAGGTGCCACTGGGCCAGATCGCGCAAGCGGATGGCGGTCTGGGCCAGCAGGTTGTCAAGAAGGTCGGCCTTGCTGACCAGGGTCGTCGGGTCGAGGACCCCGAGTTCGAAAAGGTCCGTGAGCGCGACATCCTCGATATTGGCGAGATTCTCGAGGGAGAACTCATTCAGGTCCATGCCGAACCCGACAGGCAGGCGCAGGGTGCGCTCCACCGGGTCGTAGAAGATTTCCGCGCCCGCGGGCAGGATCCCCGACTGCACGAACTCGTCAATAAAGTCCTGCAGGGACTGGATGCGGGCGAAGTCGATCCGGGAAACCACGTTCTCGTCAAAGGTGGTGGCAAAATCGAGGAGATCCCCGAGGTCCCGGTTGATCAGGGGAAGCTCGGTCTGCATGAAGTCCTCATCCGCGAACTCACCGAGCCACGTGAGGGTCCCCCTGATCATCTGCACCAGCCTGGAGAGGTCGAAATCGCTGAAATCGAGGATCTTCTCGAGATTCTCGTGACTGAATTCAATCGCAGGCCCTCCAGCCTCCTCAAACAGGGTGCCTTCCAGCATGATGCGCGGAATCTCGGTATCGGAACCCAGGTTGGCATCGCCGAGGGAGGCAAAGAGCGGCAGGTCGATATTGATGTANTTCTCGAGCTGCGAGCTNGTNTTNGGCAGCGGAGTGAANNTGAAGATGTCGGTGTCGTCAACGNNCNCGAAGGACATGCTGGCCGCGAGATCNATNNCGAGCTNNCCCTNCGGCCCCTCCTCCCGNCCCACCGCGATCTCGAGAGGCCCGACGCCCGCACCGANAACGAGGTCGCTGATGCCCGCCGAGGTATCGAAGGTGAAGTCATCGAGGAAGAAATCGACCCCATCGTTATCACCCCAGCCGAAGCGAAGACGGGCTTCCACGCTCGCGGCGATATCCAGGTCGAACTGGGCATCACCATCGATGGAAAACCCGATATTGTCCGCCCCGACCCCGAGATCGAGACCGATTTCCCGGGCAAAGGCGAGGTCACCTGCGAAGGAAATCTCGATGAGATNATCCTCTCCATCCACAAACNCCCAGGTNAGCCCACCCCCTTCGCCCCCCAGGGTCGGCAGCCAGTTCTCGCGGAGGTAATTCATCAAGCCCCCCATCGTGGGCTGAAGCGNNCCACTATCTACGTTAATCCCGTCACTATCTACGCTAATCCCNTAATAACCCGCCGNGCTTGCAACAAAANCAANNCCTNCCAGCTCATTTACCAGCGAGATCATCTCAGTNGCCGTGGTGTGGCCGTCCTCGATGGTGAGGGTCAGGACCTGGGACGGAGCATCGTAGCCTGCGGAGGCGCCCTCCCCGNCCACAACCCTGATGACCACCCCGTTTCCGTNTTCACCATTGGAGGNCGCCGTGAAACGGATGNNGTTCAGCGCNCCNGGNAGATNNAGNACNGCGCCTGCTGGACTTCCTGCNGGNCTTNCTNCNGANCCACCCNCGGTTACCACTTCAAACGGGTCGGCCAGGACCCCCTCGAGAGTAAGAGTCCCCGTCCCGTGCAGACTGAACTCGGCANCGGGATCCGGATTGCCGAGCGGNATAGNAAAGTCACGCTCCTCCTCAGACAACTCAGGCAGGGCCGGGCGAAGGTAATGCTTCACNTANTGCCCNATNTTCAGGAGGTCGGNCACCCCAATCAGGGTNGCGAGGTTGGTATCNGTACCGGGAAGGGCCTCATTGAGGAAGNTATTCCCCGGAGTCACTTCGTTTCCGTTCTCATCATAGGTNGCCACCAGNTCACTCCGGACCNNGATGACTTCATCGGCCAGANGATCGAGGNCNATGAAGGAAANGCTGTCGAGAACGCTNCCGATTTCACTGAGGTCAGCGGAAAAACCAGGNTCAAGCTGGCCGTCGAAGAAATCATCATCAGCGAAGGAGACATGACCGAGCGGAAGACCATTCCCGCCAACCTCCAGNTAGAGCGGAAGGTAAACCAGGGCATTGTTCTGCAGGCTCTCACCGNCANCTCGCTGGGNGGAACTGAAAGAGAATCCACTACCGGGGTCGTGNGTGACACTCCCACCAAGACTCAGTGCCACCTGGGCGGCGGATCCAGTGTTAAAGCCCANNCCTCCCANCGGGGTGCCGGTGTCAAGTGAGAGACCCAGNTTAAGGTCTGAGGTTGAGGCTGATCCTTCAAAGTAGAACTCCCGGAAGTCAAAGTCCACCTCCCCGGTCCCGAGGTCGACNCCAATCCCAAAGTCCAGTCCCGTATCAACCTCAAGATCAAAAGTCGTATCAACCTCAAGACCAACAGTGGATNCCNCGGTGACGGAGAGACCAACCCCGCCCANGTCGNCCCCGAAGGTATCGCCNAGGNANATCTNCCGGGTTAATGCAAAGGTCTCCTCGAAGTCGATGGAGAGCTGGTCCCCGGCAATGCTGACGGTGACCGGTCCGGCGGTGGCTTCAATCCCTGGCAGGGTCGGAACCCAGTGGGCATTGAGGAAATCCCCGAGACCAGTCCAGATATCCGCCGGAGTCACGTCCCCGGTCGCCACGGACCCGGTGCCTTCCTGGACTTCGGTGATCGTTANCCCGATGGGTCCGGCCCCGGTAAGGGCTCCCACATCCGCCATGAGGGCGTCGATGGTCCTGATCCCGTANTCNTNTCCGAAGAAGGTGATCTCAATCTCNGTCGTGGANTTGGAAGNGTTGTAACTCACCGCGACGGCAACCTGTGAACTCCCGAGGAGAGTGTCTGCTGCCGCCTGGACGNTGTCGCGCAGGGTATTCGGGTTCGCATCCCAGGNGATTCCATCCGTCACAAGGAGGGCATCGTCTGATGGATCGGTGAAGGTCAGGGTAAAGGTTCCCCCGGTCGGGCCACCCCCGATCGCGATCTCCTGGATCTCATTGGTTCCACCAACCCAGGGAACGGNGCTGAGATACTCNNTCACATAGGTGTCGATATCNAGGAAGGCCTCGAANCCCTGCCTCGTTTCCACGCCNGCAAGACCATTGTCATTACCCGGAACATCCGGGTCATTCATGATTTCCGCGATCGTCTGGCCCGTCCCGGGGACCACCATCTCAAAGAACCCGCTCTCNATGAAATCCTGCTTCAGNTCCCCNACCAGGCTCGCCAGGTCCTCAAGCAAGCCCCGGATCGTGCTGTTGGCGAGTTCTCCCAGGGCATCGGTGAGATCCGGGGTATCAAAGATCACCGGGGATTCTTGACCCGCATCCGGNGAANCCGCGAGGTGGCGATAAATCTCCTCCAGNCCCCGGTTGACGNGTTCNCCGTTGACCGGGACATCCATGTAAACCGNATTGGTCCGGATATGGAGGGGCCTCTGGTCGAGGTCCTGTGATCCGTAGACAATCTCTTCACCNGTCAAGCGAACCACNTCGTCGAAGATTTCCAGTTGCCAGGGCATGATGAGTTCAAANCCCCCGCTCACCCCNTTGAACTGGACATTGTCCCCAATGAGACTTTCGACCTGGAACGTGCTCCCCCCGGACTGCCATTCCCCGAGATGATAAAGTCCGTCATCCGGAACCCCGGTGTCGGCATCCTGGTCGAGCACGAAGGAGAGCACCACGAAGTCGTCGAAGTATCCCGGACTTCCCCAGGTCAGGNCCTGCTCACGCTCAGGATTGGTGNTGGGCATNGCCATNCCGGTCAATGGTGATTGCNGTGCCATAATACAGGGGATCCAGGAACCCGTCCCCGTCGAGATCTTCTCCGGTGTTGTCCAGTTGACCGTTTCCATCGAGATCGAACCGGGCATCATTGAGGGTCCGGACCCCGATGGAATCCAGGATCTCAAAACTGATNTCNAGNTCCTCCCCGANCAACTTGAAGCCCGCATCCACCCGGGTNCCCTCCTGCAGGGTCTCATTCCAGTCGTAGAGGAACTTGTCGACCGTCTCGCCCTCCCGGCGGGGTCCGAGGTCGATACCNGCCTCCAGACGNGCGCTCGCAAAGAGCTGCAGGTTGATCAGGCCCGAGGCCCCGATCTCGACCAGGTCGTCGATCCCNTCNAGGGCCGGCACNCCCCCGGCCATNTCCGCGAAGGCCTGGAGGTCGAAATCAAAGGGCAGGTCGAGGTTGACCTCCGGGGTTTCCAGGAAGAGGCGNAGTCGCAGGACGTTGCCCTCCATCCAGACCTTGAANGTNTCGGTATCCGTGTCGATCTCGATCCCCAGGGCATCCATCACGATGCCAATCAGCTTCTGNACATCGTTCTCNGGATCGAGAATCACCCGCTGGACCTCGTCGATGGCNTCATCAATCTGCAGGATGAACTGGACCAGTTCCCCCGGACTGACATCAATGACCGGGATGGTGATATCCTGGGTCTGCTCATAGATCGGGGAGTTGGGGTCCGTGACCCAGAAGGGCAACTGGTCAAAGGCCTCCCGCATGTAATCCCGCACCCGGAGCATGGCGGCGAGGAGGTCGTCCAGCTTGAGATACTGGTGAACGAGGAAGATCCCGGGCAGGTTACGCAACTCGTGGGTCACNTAGTCGCTTTCGCTCTTCGGCTTGGTGAGGTCCGNNACCTCGAAGACAATCTCCGCTCCNTGCGCCACCGGNATGCCGCCAATCCCGCTGTTGATCTTGATTCCCCGCAGGGTGGCCGCNGCCTCACCCTCGATGGTGACNTGCTCGGCATGCCCGAGGGATCCCGCGAGGAGATCATCAAGGAGGAAGCGGGTGTTATCCCCGTCCTGATAGGTCACCGAGCGCAGGACGCGGACATTCACCTCGCTCTCCAGTCCCGAGACATCAGCCAGGGTCACCCCGATGAATCCGAGCCGGGCGAAGACGTCGAGGTCCGTTTCCCGGAAGCGAATTTCCCCGGAGAGAGCCGCNTCCTCNACATACCAGGTCTCAAGACCCTCGGTAGCCGTTCCCTCTTCACCATCGAGATCCACCATCAGGTCAAAGCTCCCNGTCACTCTGGCCCGCATGTCGGCCACCGCGTCCGTATTGAGTCCGACGAGGTCGAGNCCGTAGTCCCCCGCCAGGGTAATCGGAAGGTCGCTCAACCCGAAGAAGTCCAGATCGAGNCCGTTCATATCCTTCTCATCGACCAACCCGAGCGCCACGAGTTCNGTNAGATCCATCAGGGGACCGTCAGCCTGCTGGGCGAAATGGGTATCNAGGACATCATCNAGATCCACCTGGTCGCTTNCATTGGCAAGGTCCGCGTTGCGGAGACGCTGCTCCGAGACTGGATCGATCTGGAGTTCGTTGATGNACCTCAGGGGAACGAGATCATCGAGATCNGAGCGCTCAAGCAAGCCATGAAGGACAAGGGCGTAGAGGGTTGCCTGCTGGTCGTGGACCACCGCAAGGGCGAGGAGGTCGCCCAGGGAGACCTCTCCATCCGATTCAATANTGACCAGCTCATCGGCTCCGAAGAGATCCGCTGCCACCAGNTCGCNGGAAGCAATCGAGGTTGCCGCAAGGAAGNCCGAGGGCGTGACGAGGTTCCNGTTGACCAGGTGCAGAAGGTCGGCCACCGGTCCTGGCGCCTGGTCCGGGAANGCCACCTCAAGAAGATCATCGAGGTCGACATGATCGTCGTCTCCAACGAGGCCCTGCCCCAGGTCCNCGGCCTCCAGTCCAAGGGNGGCGGCAATGGTCNCGATCCGCTGNGANCCCAGGTCCAGCAGGTCTACCCGGGCGAGGTCGGCGAGCTGCGAGGCCTGCGCCTCGGCATCGCCCTCCAGCAGGTCCTCGACGAGAACATATCCCTCCCCGTCCACCAGGATTTCTAGTTCCTCCTGGCCGTAAAGCCCTGCATTGACCAGTTCCACTGACAGGACCCGGGCACCATCTGCCACGTTCCCAGGAATGACAAGCCCCCCGGCGATCAGGTCCTCGACTGTGGCAATCGGGAGGCCGGTCCGGGTCGGGAAGCGGTTTCTCGCGATGTCGTTAAGGTCAACGAGCGGGTTCCGATCGAGAAGCTCCTGACCGAAGAGACGACCGGACGCCAGGAGATAGGCCAGCTGAACGGGTTCAAGGTGCAAGGCGTCATAGTCCACCCGGGGCAGGTCATCGAGGTTCTCCCTCCTGATGAGGGAGGTGTCGACCGTGGGACGCAGGCCAAAGGCGCGCAGTTCATCCCGGGTGGCCAGGCCCAGGGCCTCGAGATCATCGGGATCGATCCCGCTGTTGAGCAGGCCGGCAGTAGCAAGCTCTTCCTGCAAGAGGTTCACCCCGGTGGCCTCCGCAAAAGCAGGACTGGTGAGGGACTCGCCGCTGACCGTGCGTTCGATGAAGCCTGCCTGGGCAAGGGCCTCGGCGGTCACCAGTTCGGACGCCAGCAGGTCGATGACAGCGAGTGGAGTCCCGGTCAGACCGACGGCATCGAGGCCCTCGGCAGTCACCACTGCCGCATCAACCAGGGACTGGCGATCGAGATCCCCGGTCAGGAATCCCTGGGCCGCGAGGTCCTCAATGGTGACCAGGGTGGAATTCGGGTCCTCCTCATCGAGCAGCACGCCGAGGAGGGAGACCAGACTGACATCCGGCCGATCGGACCCCTCCATTTCCAACTCGGTGGCGAGATCAGCCTCCACAAACTGAACCGGGGTCACCAGGTTGAGGGCCAGCAGGTCATCAATATCCACCGTGGTGGGCAGGAGGCCTCCGTCCACGAGGTTCTGAACCGTCACCAACCCGGAGGAGAGAAGGTCCACCACATCGACGGAGGGATCGAAGAGCCCCACATTCTCCAGCTGCTCGATGGTGATCACCTTTCCAGCCGTGAGAGTGGTGTTTGCCAGATCGAAGGCGTCGATGCTGTCGTCCACCAGCTGGAAGAGGGTCACGAGCCCGCTGGCAAGGAGTTCCTCCAACCCGATCGCGGTGGAGATCAGTTCGGCGCTCTCAAGTTGCGGCACCGTGGCGAGGCCGCTCTCTACCAGATCGGGAATCGAGACCCGGCCGTCCCGAAGGTCGAGCCCGGCCCCTCCCAGGTCGTCAATGGTGACCAACCCGCTGCGAAGCACCTCGGAGAGCAGGGCATACCTTCCCAGCAGCCCCGCCTCCACGATCTGATCCTCGGTCACGAGCTCGGACCCGACGAGGGCATCGAGTTCCAGGGAAGCCAGTCCATCGATCTCGGAGCGGGTGACCAGTCCGAGGTCGAGGAAGATCTGGAGATTGTCGAGGGTGGAGTGATCGAGGGCGCTCAGGTCGCCGAGAGCCTTGAGATCCACCCCGGACACCCGGAGATCGGATGTAGTGATGAAATCTGCCGCGGCAAGGGCCTCCATCGTGGCAAGGGGAACACCCTCCCGCGGAAGGACCAGGTCGTCCTTGTCGATGGTGGCGCCCCCATTGAGATGAGACGGGGTGACGACCTCTCCGAGGATGAGGTCATCGACGGAAGCAAGACCCTGGGACAGGATGCTGCCCCCGGCGTCCCCACTGCGATTGAGGAAGACTTCCTCCTCTTCCACCAGCGAGTTTTCGGTGAGGAGCGCGTTCTCGAGCACATCTGTCTCGAACAATCTCTGCACGGTCCGGCTTGATACCCCGGAGTTGAGATCTCCGCCCACCAGGAGACCTTCCTCAACGAGGGTCAGGAGCGAGGTGAGGCCCGAGTCGAGCAGTGAGCGCAGGAGAACATCACCGCCCTCCACCAGGCCGCGTGCGTCGAGGTCTGCCCCAGTTACAACACCACCAGTAATGAGGGCATCCGCACTAAGAGTGACATCCTCAAAGTTTTCCTGCCGCAGGAGACCCGTCGCCACAAGCTCCTCAAGACCCACGAACCCCTCGGCATCATCAAGATTCCGGATAATCAGGTCATCAGCTTCAAGCAGTCCGAGACTGACCAGGTCACCGATGTAAACCGTCTCCACGAGGTCTCGCAGGTGGACATGGTATCCAGTGATGAAGTTGTTCAGGTCGCCGCCCTCGAAGAGTTCCGAGCGCTCAAGATTCCTGATGTCGATCTCCAGGTCCGGGGTGAGATCCCCAAGGTCGACAAAGCCATTCGTTATGAGCACCTCGAGGGTCACGCCTTCAAGACCAAGGCCGACCAGGTTGTAGAGATTGACGGTGTCCTCTTCCCCGGCCCCGTCACCAAGTGCCCCGAACTCGCTTTCGAGTCCTGCCTTTTCAAGAGCCACGTTGTTGAAGGCGAAGACGTCCAGGAAGCCCGCAGCCAC
>PAQU01000086.1 GCA_002709395.1 Roseibacillus sp.
AACCTCCACCCCGGTTGGATAACCGTTGTAGACCAGCCGGCCTGCCTTCCGCTCAAGCACGGCAATGAGTTTTCCGAAGGCCTCAAGATCTTCCCCGGTAGCGTGCACAGTGGCGGTCAACTGCCCCTCCAGGCTCTCCGCAACGGCCAGCATCGCCGCTTCATCTCCCGCCCCCACCATGAGGGTGGCCGGTCCAAACATCTCATCGGCCATGGACTGGTCCGCTAAGAATGCTTCTGCACTTGTTCCCAGCACGACCGCTCCCGCTTCACTACCACCACTATCAACTTCCACCCGGGCAAGCGATTCCACTCCAGCCCTGGAAGTCATTGCCTCGACTGCCCCATGATAGGCAGTTGCTATCCCCTTGTGCAGCATGGTGGCCGGTGCAACCTCGGAGGCCAGCGAGGCAATCCGCCCCGCAAACTCATCACGTCCCTCAGTTCCTGAGATGACCAGTCCTGGATTGGTACAGAACTGCCCCACTCCCAGAGTGAGCGATCCCACGAATCCCCCGGCGATTTCTTCTCCTCGCTCCCTTAATGCCCCCGGGAGAACGAACACCGGATTGATCGCACTCATCTCGGCCCAGACCGGAATTGGTTCCGGTCGTGCTGCTGCTGTATCCATCAGGGCTCTTCCCCCGGCACGCGACCCGGTAAAACCAACCGCCTTGATCACAGGATGTTTCACCAGGGCCTGCCCGATGGTTCGACCACTCCCGTAGAGCAGCGAAAAGACCCCTGCCGGCATCCCGCACTTCTCCACCGCAGCCCGTACCGCGGCAGCCACGATCTCCGCTGTACCGGGATGTGACCCATGAGCCTTGACGATCACCGGACAACCGGCCGCGAGGGCACTGGCGGTGTCTCCTCCCGCAACTGAATACGCGAGGGGGAAGTTACTCGCACAGAATACAACCACCGGCCCCAGTGGCCGCCACATCGAACGGCAGTCGGGCTTGGGAACCGGGGCCCGTCCGGGATCAGCATGATCTATGCGGGCATCCACCCATGACCCTTCCCCGAGAAGATCTGCAAAAAGCCTTAACTGGGAGCAGGTCCGCCCTTTCTCCATGCGGCAACGTCCTTCAGGCAGGGCGGTCTCCTCGGTCATCCGGGCAACGATATCGTCCTCCACCCCATCAATCTCATCTGCGATCGTCCGCAGGAAGGCCGCCTTCTCCTCTCCACTCTTCTCGCGGAACTCAATGAATGCCTCGTCAGCCAGCTGACAAGCCGCCTCCACTGCTTCCTCCCCCTCCGCCTGATAGACTGGATCCAGTTCCTCTCCTGATACGGGGTTGAACGCCCGGGACTCCCCAGCACCCCCGATTCCCCGATCCGCTCCAATAAATGACGTTCCTTGCAGGTCCATGGCGAAGGTTCTAGCCGCGGGCCTGCCAGCCGCCAAAGCAAATTATGTGGAATCAGAGGCTGGATTGACCCGCCTGTCGGTATGAATTATAGCAGGGCAGCGCCACGATAAGAATCCGTGGCAGATTCCCATGAAAACCATCGGCCCAGAAGAAGTCCACGCCGCCCTCAGCTATCCGGCCCTCATCGACGCACTGGAGGAGACCTTCTCCGGCGAATTCAGCATGCCACCCCGCAACGTATTTCTCCTCGACGAAAATTCTGACACTCATGACGCCTTCGCGGTGCTGCCCTCCTGGAATACCTCGCTGATCGGGGTCAAGGCCTTCACCTACTTTCCCAGCAACTCGGAGCCCTACAAGTCACTCTACTCGAAGATCCTGCTCTTCGACCGGGCCCATGGCGAACCCCTCGCCCTCGTTGACGGCACTACCGTGACCTTCTGGAGAACGGCAGGAATTTCCGGCCTAGCCACCCGCCTCCTTGCCCGGGAAAACGCAGAGACCCTTCTGCTCCTCGGCACGGGTAACCTCGCAACCTATATCATCCGGGCCAATGCCAGCGTCCGTCCTCTGAAGCGGGTGCTGGTCTGGGGCCGCACAGCCTCCAATGCCGGAAAAGTCGTGGACCAGATGAACGCGGAACTTGACGGCATTGAAGTTTCCGTGGTCGACAATCTTGAGGAAGCCTGTGGGCAGTCCGACATCATCGTGAGCGCGACAGGATCCCACGAACCCCTTGTCAAGGGAGACTGGGTAAAACCGGGAACCCATACCGACTTCATTGGAAATCACCATGCCGACAAGCGGGAGTGTGATACTGCCCTCGTGCTGAAGTCAAAAGTCTATGCCGACAGCTATGCCAACTGCTTCAAGGAAGCCGGCGAAATCCTCGTCCCAATCTCCGAGGGAGTATTTACCAAGGAGGATGTAGTTGCCGATCTCTCCGAGATGTGCAGTGGCTCCGCTCCTCTTCGCCAGGGTGATGACGAGGTCACCCTCTTCAAGTCCATCGGCATGGGCATCAGCGACCTTGTCGGGGCCGGTCTGGCCTATCAGGTTTCCGTAAAGGGCTAGGTGACCCTTTCATTCCTCTCCCCTCGCCAAGAACCATCCAAGGGCGGTCATTTATTCGGGTCTGGTCGCAACACACTGCTCGACGATGGAAAGGATCTCCTTCCTCTCCTCTCCGACCAGTGGCAGGCGGGGCGCGCGCACAGTCTCCGTCCCATAACCAAGGGTTGCGCAGGTCAGCTTGATATACTGGACCAGTTTAGGATGACTGTCGAAATGCAGCATGGGCATGTACCAACGATATACCTCCAGAGCACGGGCATAATCCCCCGCCATGAAGGCATCCCAGAGCAGACGGTTTTCACGCGGAAAGGCATCAACCAGCCCGGAAATCCATCCGGTGCATCCCAGCATGAAGCTCTCCAGGGCCACATCATCAAGACCCGCGAAGATAAGATACCTGTCTCCCAGTGCGTTGAAGAGATCCGTAATCCTCCTCACGTCTCCCGAGGCCTCCTTGATGCAGACGATGTTCTCCACATCCTCCATCTGCTTGAACATTTCCGGGGTAATATCAACCCGGTATACCGGAGGGTTGTTGTAGCACATGATCGGCAACCCGGTGGATTCGGCAACTGAACGAAAATGATGAACCGTTTCCCGGCCATCTGAATTATATACCATTCCGGGCATTACCATAAGGCCGTTCACTCCCGCCGCTTCCGCAGCCCGGGCAGTATCACAGGCATTCTGGGTGGTGAATTCGGCTACCCCGTTGAGAACCGGGACACGGCCATCGGCAACCTCCAAGGCCGCCTCCAGGACCTTGACCTTCTCTTCCAGGGCCAGGGAGCAGTTTTCTCCGATCGTCCCCAGCATGATCAACCCGTGAACCCCTTCCTTGATCAGGGCCTCGATGTGTTCCTGTGTCCCCGGGATATTCAGAGAAAAGTCCTCGTGAAACTGCGTGGGCACAGCCGGGAAAACCCCGGTCCAATCTACTTGCAGCGGCATGACCGGGGATAGAACCGGGCCCCCCGGTGTTCGTCAAGTTCGCGCTTCCGGGCGGGTGATCATCCTATGCCCCACCCACTCCAAAACGGAACGGATCCGTGGGGTCAATAATCAGGGCAGACTCTCCATTAACCCAGGCCGATCCACTGATCCGGGGAATCACCATTCCATTGTCCAGAAGCCTCACTGATCCATCAAAAACGGTATCCAGGATACTTGCCTGCCTCCAGATCTGCCCTTCCGCCAATTGTCCTTCCGCATGCAGACATGCCAGCTTGGCACTGGTTCCGGTACCGCATGGCGACCGGTCATATTCCCTCCCGGGACAAAGAACAAAGTTCCTGCTATCCGCTACCGCAGGATCACCCGGGGGGCCAAAGACCTCGATATGATCAATTTCGCCACCATCCTTTCCGGTGATTCCATTCCGCGCCAGGGACTTCCTGACCTCCCACGTGAAATCGGTAAGGGACTCGATATTCCCAGACTCCACCTCCGGCCCCTGCTCCCTGATCAGAAAAAACCAGTTCCCTCCCCAGGCCACCTCTCCCTTCACCACACCCCAGCCCGGCACCTCCACCGACACCTCTCCGGCATGCCGGTAACTCGGCACGTTTTCCACCGACACCCGCCCCTGCTCGTGAAGTTCAACTTCCACCACGCCCACCGGGGTTTCAATCCGGTGCTCCCCACCCGTGATCCTGCCGAGATGCGCAAGGGTAACTGCCACCCCCATTGTCCCATGAACACATCCCTGCAACAGACCGACATTATTGAAGAAGATGACCCCCGTAACACAGCCAGGTTCACTGGGTGCGCAGAGGATGGCCCCTACCATCGCATCGTATCCCCGCGGTTCATTCACACAGGTAGTCCGCACCCAGTCATGATCCCTCGCCAGACGCTCCCGCTTCTCCGCCACCGTGCCCTCTCCAAGATCAGGCCCTCCCTCGACAACCACTCGTGTGGGTTCTCCTGCAGTATGCGAGTCAATGACATGCATTTTTCGAGCACCAGCCATGAGAACTATTTGAATGATGATGCCCCCGGAGTCAAATCCACCAATATCTCAGGAGAACCGATCCACCGCCAGTTGCTCCACCGGAATTGTCGGACCCTTCCCCTCCACCAGTTCGGTCACCAGCTTACCCGTAATCGGTCCCAGGCTCAGTCCCAGCATGGCATGCCCCCCGGCCACCAGAACCCTGTCCCTGCCCCTGACCCGACCCACATAAGGTAATCCGTCAGGTGAACAGGGCCGCAGGCCGGACCAGCGTTTGACGCCCTCGAACTCTCCGGGAGTCAATTCCGGGAAAACCCGGCAAGCCGCCTTGATGATCCCCTGGACCCTCCGCTCATTGATCGAGAGATCATTTCCGCAAATTTCCATCGTCCCGGCTACCCGGAGGGAATCTCCCATGGGAGTAACCGCGACCTTGGCCTCGCCCAGCAGGGAACAGAGGCCAGGCCGCGCACCCGGATTTTCGAGGGTCATGGAGTATCCCTTTCCGCCCTGCAGGGGAACCCGGGTTCCAAGGGACCGGGACAATTCAGCCATCCAGGCTCCGCCCGCCACAATCACTTCTGTTCCGGTCAATTCTTCTCCACCTTCCAGAACGACGGTCCCGTCACCAACTTCCCGGACTCTGCAATCGTAGCGAAACTCCGCGCCCTTCTGCACTGCGACCTCCTTCAATCCCCTCAGGAATCGTCCCGGGTTAAGGTGACAATCCTGTTCATACCAGATACCTCCCCGCACCTGCATCTCGACATCCGGGTCAAGTTCCCTCAACCGGTCCGGGTCACAAACCTCCACCCGCAGGCCCAATGCCTTGGCTCTCTCCGCCAAGGCCTCCTCCTCCCTGAGCAATTCCCCGGACTCGCAGAGCATGAGGAGTCCACGGCGCTGTAAACCGAAATCAAACTCCTCCGCCAGATCCTTGAACAATTCCCGACTCGCCAACTGCAGGTCGCGCAAGAGCTCCGCGCTGCCAGCCACATGCCGCGAATTGGCGTGTAAAATAAACGACAAGCCCCAACGGGCAAGGTCGAGGCTCAGGCGCGGTCGGACATAAAACGGACTCTCAGCATCAAGCAGCCACTTCAAACCCTGCGTGACTACCCCGGGTGCTGCCAGCGGGGTGAAGTGACTTGGCACCACCATCCCCGCATTCTCCCGGGAACAATTGTCCCCACCCTCTTCCTCTCGTTCCAACACCAGAACATCGCGTCCTTCCCGGGCGAGATAATAGGCACAGCATGTTCCGATCACTCCACCACCGACGATAATTATCCGTTCCTTCACGGCCCCCACTCTAGCCCTACCAGGTAGGGAATGCCAAGAGCACCGCTGCCCTGACCTTTCACTTTCCCCTTCAACTTACCTTTTTTTATGTTATCCAAACTATCAGTCTTTCTTAGTAACAATGATGCTTCCGGCTTCCCGGCTTCGTCTGCTCCTCGCGCTGCTTCTCGGTCTCCTGTCCTTCCTCCCCTCGCAGGCCGGCAAACCCAGACTGGGCACCATCAACATCGCCAGAGCCTTCGAGGCCTACCACCTGACGATTGCGGAGAAGGAAAGAGTCAGGGAGGCCCGCGAGAAATTGCAGCAGGATCCCCGTCCGGAGACTATCAAACTCCTTGAGGTAGAACTAAAGGACCTCAGGAACCAGGCGCAGGACCCGGCCCTCAACGAAGAACAACGCAGGCAGCATTATCAGCGCTACATGGTAAAACACCACGAGCATGCATCCCTCAAACGCGAACATGAGCATGACCGTTCGGAAAAACTCAAGCACCTCAACAAGGGAATGGTGCAGAAAACCCGCGAATTACTCCATGACGTCCAGAAGATCGTAGAGAAAATCGCAGAAGAAGAAGGCATCGATCATGTTTTCGAGGTAAGCGGAAAGAGCGGCTCGCAGCTTCCCTCCCTTATCTACATCCGCAATGCAACTGATCTCACCGACCGCGTGATTGAGGAACTCAACAGGAATCAGCCTGAAAAGGAACCTCCCTCCTCTGCCAGCGGACAAGCCGGATGATTTCTTCTCCTCCCCGAGCCCCGTATCACTCCTCGTCTACCGTCTCATCCCGCTGATAAATCGGGAGCTGCCGATACGGCACGGTGAAGGCCAGCACCATGGTGGCCGTTCCATAAACCCGACCTGCCTCACGACTGTACCAGGACCCATCCTGCTGTTGCTTGGGGAGGTAGGACTCGTACATCCAGTTCGCATAGGTTTCCCAGTATTTTCCTCCCAGCTGGAACATGCCCTGAGCCGAGTAATAATTTCCATAATACTCGAATTGGTAATTACGCAGGCGTCGATGGTTTCGAAGGACAAAATCCCCGGCTTTGATGGTAGCCGGTTTTCCATGCTCTCCACAGAGCTCCAGGCAGAGCAGCCCCATTCCCGTGAGGGACTCCTTATGACTGGTACGGTCTGAATAACCAAAGCTTCCCAGTCGATCATCGTAGTGGCGGTAGAGATACTCGACCGCATCCTCAATCGCACGGTCGGGAACTGCTGCCCCGTTCAACTTTGCCGAACGCAGGGCCATGAGGGCCCAGCCACTGCACGAAGTATCACTATCCCGGGACCCGGGATGATACCGCCAGCCTCCCTGATGCTTTTCTGACTTGGGAACACGCTGGGCTCGCAGGATCAGGTTGAGGGCCCGCGGCAGGGCTTCCGCAATACGCTTCTGCCGCTCGGGATCTACCATCCCTGAAACCTCGGAAAGAAAAAGGGTACTGATGTTGTGAGCATACATCGGACCACTCCCTGCATGACCTGCTACAAAAAGGCCGGTGCGCTGCTGGTGCTGCAGCACATAGTCGATACACCTGTTGATGTTGCCTGCATAAGGTCCCTCCGTGGGCATATGTCCCTTGGAAAGAAAGGCCATCCCCACCAGAGAGGGCATCCCCGTGGAAGTTCCATAGTTCTCAGGAAAGCTTCCATTCCGTTCCTGCGCCCGAGCAAGGAACTGCAATCCCCGCTCCACCGCAGGATCAACTTTCGCTTTCCACTCTGAGAAAACCGTCTTGGGCACGCCCTGAGCCCCTGCACTCCCACTGAAGAGCAAGACGCCGAGAATAACCCTGCCAAAAATTTCTCTCACCCTGAATTCCTTGAAGATCCTGTACATCAACTCACGCAGCATTATTTTCCGCCTCTGGCTACCTCCTGGAAGTAACGCTTCACCAGTCCCCGGTAGTCTTCGGGAACTCCTCCCCCTCCAGCCCCGGCAACATCCGAGCGGAGGATCTCCTTGAGCTTCTCCCAGTCCTTCGCACTAACCCCAAGCTTGGCAAGCTCAGGAGGGACTCCCGGATCTCCCTGGGCCTGTTGCGGTCCCTCCTGGGGTTTCTGTCCGGGCTCCTGCGAAGGCTGGCCCGGTTGCCCTGGTTGCTGCCCTGGTTCTTGTCCTGGCTGTTGTCCCGGTTGCTGCCCACTTTGCATCGCCTGCATCGCCTGCTGGGCCGCCTCGGAGAGCGCCTGAGCAGCCTGTTGCGAGGCCTCGGCCTGTTCCCCTGCACTCTGTGCCTGTGAAGCCTCCGCTGCAGCCTGCATTGCTTCCGCAAGGGCCTCAGCGCTCCCGGGAAGTTGATTGGGACTGGGTTGCTGTCCAGCAGCCTGCTCGGCCTGCTGGGCAAATTGCTGGGCAGCCTGCTCCAGGGCCTCGGCCGCCCTTCCAAAGTTTTCCGAAGCCTCGGCATGCTGTTGTGCCGCGTCCTGGGCCTGCCCTTCCTGACCCGATTGAGCTGCCTGAGCGGCCTGCTGACTACCCTGCTGGGCCTGCTGAGCTGCCTGAGCCATCTGGCCGGACTGACCATTTAACTGGGGTAAATCCTGAATCGCTTCTGCAAGCGCAGCAGCTTCTTCCGCCTGAAGCTCCTGAACTGCCTGCAGTGCCTGATCGACGTCTCCTGCCTCAAGGGATTGAAGAGCCTCCGCTATCTCAGCCTGCCGTTCTGCAAGCTCGGCCAGTTCCGGATCAGCTTGGTCTCCTCCCTCACCGGGTTGCTGTCCCTCGCCGGGTTGCTGTCCCTCGCCGGGTTGCTGTCCCTCACCGGGTTGCTGTCCCTCGCCGGGTTGCTGTCCCTCTCCAGGTTGCTGTCCCTCTCCGGGTTGCTCTCCCTCACCGGGCTGCTCTCCCTCTCCGGGTTGCTGCCCCTCACCGGGCTGCTGTCCCTCTCCGGGTTGCTCTCCTTCGCCGGGTTGCTCTCCCTCTCCGGGTTGCTCTCCCTCTCCGGGTTGCTGTCCCTCTCCGGGTTGCTGTCCTTCGCCGGGTTGCTCTCCCTCACCGGGTTGCTCTCCCTCACCGGGTTGCTCTCCTTCGCCGGGTTGCTCTCCTTCGCCGGGCTGCTCTCCTTCGCCGGGTTGCTCTCCTTCGCCGAGCTGCTGGCCACGCTCTTCACTCGGGAGAGCAAGATCAGCCAGCGACTCCGCTGCTTCATTTGCAGACTCTGCCGCAGCCTCTCCAAAATTTTCCTCCAAGGACTCCAAGGCATCCTGCGCTTGTGCAACGGCCTCAGGAAGAAGGTTCGCTCTTTCCTCCAGATTGGCTCGAGCCTCAGCAAGCTGTTCCTGTGCCTCCTCTACAATTGCAGCCTGTTCAGCCTGCAATTGCTGACGAATCTGCTCTGCCAGCTCTTGTTGCGCTTCATTCAGCTCAGGCTGTCCTTCCTGGGGTTGTCCTTCCTGGGGTTGTCCTTCTTGAGGCTGTCCTTCTTGAGGCTGTCCTTCTTGAGGCTGTCCTTCCTGGGGTTCTCCTTCCTGGGGTTGTCCTTCCTGAGGCTGTCCTTCCTGGGGTTCTCCTTCTTGAGCGTCCAGCTGTGCTTCCGCAGCATCAGCGAGGTTCTCCTGGCGCTCAGATAAATCAGCTGCCTGCTCCGCCAGTTCTGCTGCTGCATCAGCCTGGTCCTGAAGAACCTCCGCCCTCGCCTCCGGATTCTGGTTAATCTGCTGTTCCAGAGCCGCCTCTAACTGTTCCTGGGCCTGCTGGATTTCCTGGTTTGCCTCCGACTCTGCTCCCTGCTGCTGCTCGTTGTTAGCAGCCTGACGGGCAATTTCATTCTCTTGCTGGGCAAGTTCGTTTAACTTTGCCAACTGTTCAAGGCGGCCTTCATCCTGCTGGACTGCATCCTGAATAGCCTCCAACTGCTCGATGGCATCTTCTGCCGCCTGACGGGCCTGACCAAGCTCCTCTTCCCGGCCTTCTGGCGTATCCTGCAGTGGAGTCTCCTCGAGGCGCTCGCGAGATTCCGCAACCTCCTGCGAGGCCTCACGCACATCCTCCGCCCGGGCGGCTTGGACCCCGTTTTCCATTCGATCGGCCAACTCATCCAGTTGCTCCTGGGCATCGGCAAGCTTCTCCCTGGCCTCCGCCAGATTCTTCTCTGCCTGCTCGGAAAGCTCATCCTTCTTAACGTCTTCCTTATGCCTCTCCATCCGATCCTTCGCCTCCCTGACCTCCCGAATGGCCTCCGCGATAGTCTCACGCACATCGCTCTGCTGCGCCCGGATTTCCTGGCGCGCCAGTGACTCGGCATTGCGATCGATTTTGATGACAAGCCATTCCGAACGTCCCACGTTCGGCCCCCCAAGAGATTCCGGGAGGTTGTCAGCCACCGCTACCGCCATACGCAACTCATCCGTATTCTTGTACTTCTCGGTCAGCGCTCCGATTGAAACAAGTTCCTCCCCCCTCCACAGCGGCTTGGCGCTCAATGGGTCCTGCTCCGGCAACGCAGCTGGCAGCGGGTCCACCGTGCTCCCATTGACGAGAAGTTCCACCACCACGGAGTCTAACCCAAAATCCTCCAGAACTTCATACTCGAGACGAACCTGCTCATCGGGACGCAGACGCAGTTCCGACTGGGTAGGCGCCAGCAGGGAGACCTGGGGAACGGCATCCTGCTCGACCTTGACCGGAAAACGCAACCCCTCGATCTCACGGCCCAGTTCATGGTAGAGCATGACCTGGCCCAGCCCACCCTTCTCCGGTTCCAGCGTCCAGTTTACCGAAACCCTTGTCTCCCCGGTTCCACGGTTGAGACTGACCGTTCCCACCTCCTGACCATCCAGCAGGAACCGTCCCCGCTCCACTCCGGTAGTAGTCCGGCCCTCCACTGTAATAGTCGATCCTCCGAGAGCAGACACTCCCTGGCCCAGTGGACGCCGCTGCGGAGACTGGTCGGTATATTCCGGGAAATCTAACGCGACCTCCACCTTCTCAATGCGTGGCAGGAGTGCAACGGTGACATCGTAACCATCGCTCTGGGCCTTACCGATCTGCGCAAAGTAGTGAAAACTCTCCTTTGCCGCAGGCAGACGATACTCAAACCGGCTGACCCCGTCTTCCACTCCGGCGCGCTTAAGAGTTTCAGTCAGGGTCTCCTGACCCTCACGCTCCATGACGAGAGTCAGCTCATCCGCACCATCGTCCGAGTATTTAATGACAATTTTTACCTCGTCGCCTTCCAGGACCTCGATGTTCTCGGGATCAATTGCGAAACGTACCGCCCCGGCGTTACCAAGATCACTGAAAGGAGCAACTGCTCGGACCAGGAGACGCTGGGCCTCTCCGGGGTAGATCACGAATACCGTCACAAAGACGGCTGCAAGGGCCGCCGCAGGCCAGAGCCAACGCTTGGCCCGGCGCGCCCGCACCTCCGTGGTCGGGTCAACCCCGCTAACATCCCCCTGCGCTTCCTCCACCAGTTGCTGGAGAAGCACCTCTGAAACTCCTCCCTCGGAATCACTGGACAACTCCAGGGCGGTACTGACTCGTTCCTGGATCTCAGGATGCCGGGTCTCCAGCCAGCGCGCGATCTGAATCAGGGTGATTCGCCCCTTGAGAGGTCTGACAAACCAGGTCCAGCCCGCCCAGAGCGCTCCGACCCCGATAAGCCCCAGCAGGACCCAGCTCACCGCCACGGGTAGCGGCGCAAAAACCAGATGGGCTGCCATGGAAACCAGAAGCCCACCCAGCACCACGGTGGCAAGAGCAGCAAGACCCCGGAGAATCTGCATACGGCGTACCCGTCCCAGAAGGGACTGGAGGGGCTTGGTAATTTCCCGGGGAAGTTCTGAGCTCATCTTATTGTCATGTTCAAGGGCTGATGACGGCCACCTTTCCGGCAGGCCTGATCAATATACTACGGAAGTCCACTTCCTCTTCTAATAACCCATTCTGAGGTTAATAGCGCGCAAAACAAGACCAGGAGGGCCCAATGATCCCAGAGCCGGGTCTCCCGGAGCTCCTCACGGGTTTCCTCCCCTGTCAGGAACAGCCCTGCCAGCTGCCCTGCATCCTCGGGAGCCACTACCCGCCCGCCTGAAAGCTCAGCGAGAGTATCCAGCAGAGGCCGGTTCAAGGTCGTCTCGGAAAGCTCCACCGGACTCATAGCCCCCACGACCCGGAACGCCGTGGAAACGCCGCCGACTCCTTCTCCTTCCAGGAGGTCGCTGGCCTTCCTTCCTTCAAGCCTGATCTGATAATCACCCGATCCGGGGAAGGGGCCTGCCTGCGCCTTGTGAAGACCCGGTGAGCCTTCCACATAACTCATCTGAACCGTCGTCAGCTTTTCACCGTCCCGCCAGATCTCAGCCTTCAGGGATTCATCCTCAACCGGGTTTTTCTGCTCGTCCAGGAGCCGGGCCGTAATCTGCAACCTGTCATCACCGGTATAGCTCAGCTGATCGGTCCCCAGACGAACCGAGGGGGTTCCGGAACGCAGGTTGGGACCAGCTCCCCAGCGCACAAGCTGACCCCAGAACCGGTGATGATAAATATCACCTACCCCTTCCCGTAACCGCCAGGTCCGGTCGGTGAGAAGCATTGCTACCTTCCCATTGCCGACCTGCTGGGCGACCAGAAGTGCGTTTTTCGCCTCCCGCTCCTTCCGTTGCGCCAGACGAGACAGGGCACTACGCAGGTCATCTGCATTGCCTACCGCTTCCTCTTCACTCTCCTCGCTTGAGGCCACCACCAGAACACTGGCCCCTTCCTTCACGCCATCCACCGGGTGCCTCCAGCGGAAATCCGGAAACTCTCCCCACAGTCTCTCATTCTCCAGACGGCTGTCTGACTGCGCTGTAATCGGATGATTCCGCCCCTCAGCGGTGAGAATAAGGCGGAAAGGCGGCTCCTTCGTTCCAAAGAACGTCCGGCGACCTGGGGTATACCTGACTGGAAAGAGATCCCGGGCGATCCCTGACTCGAAGGCGTGAGGCATGTGACGGGGCCCGGCAATGGCAACTAGAAAGGCGGCCCGGTCCGTCACACAACTCCGGATGATATCCCAGGTGTTCTCATTGATGGACTCCGGCGGCACATCCCCGATGATGATGACATCAAACTTGCGCCACTCTTCCTCGCTCTCGGGAAGGTCAGTCGCCTGCGCATCCCCGAACTTCCGCGCAGCCGAGGCTGGAACCCGTTCCTCCTGCTGCCCCAGAATAGTATCCGGTTCGAGGAGCACATACTGCAGATGAATCGACTTATCCCGGCCATAGAAGAGATTCCTCAGATAGCGGAATTCCCAGCGCGGATGGGAGTCCAGGATGAGAACATTGGTTCGTGCGTCGGTAATCGCAGTCTCGAACTGCCAGCTGTTATTCCGATCAAAGAACTCTTCCCCGAGATTCTCCAGTTCCACGGTATAGGCATTAATCCCATCTGTTTCGGGCACATCGTTAAAGCGCACCTCCTCCCGGTGGTGATCCTGGGGAATGGAGATCACCTGCTCCTGTACGATTTCCTCTCCTTTTTTGAGGAGCACCTTGGCTCGACGCCCCCGGTAGCCGTCAAATTTCACGACCGTGGTCACCCGGAGGCGATCCCCGAGGTATATGGCATCAGGTGAGCGCACCTCCAGGATAGCTGCGTCCCGGGGCGACTCCTCGCTTCCGATCCCCACCACCCCGATGGGCGCATCGAGGATCCCATAGCGCCGGGCAACATCCTCGACCCGCCCGGGACGATTATGCCTGCCGTCGGTCATCATCACGATCCCTGCCAGGTTGTCAGGAGGGACCTGCTCCAGCACGGTGGTCATGGCATTAGCCAGGTCCGTTGCCTGGTCCCAGCCCTCTGCCTCCTCCTCATCTTCCCCCAGGGCCTTGCGGGCTGCCCGCATGAAACGCACGCCCACCCTGCCCTCCAAATCATCAAAAAGACCACTCTCGTTGATGGCATTCGCAGCCATGTCATAGCGGGAAGCCGTCGCTCCCGGATCCACCAGGTCCATGGAAGCCGAATCATCCAGCACAACTACTACTTCCTGCTCCAGTTCGCGATTGACCTTCCGGCTGAAGACCGGTTGGAGCAACATCCAGACCAGGGCCAGCAGGGCCAGCAGTCGCAGGGCTGTCAGCCAGTTCCCCTTGGTTCTTCCCACTGCACTCTGCTCATAGCGGTAGAGGAAGATGATGAACTCGACTGCAAGAGCGGTGATAAGCGCAATAGTCCAGAGCGGCCATCCAGTACCGAGATGAAGTACCTTGCGCAGCAACTCCATCAGGCCCCAGGACGCACCAAAAACGACTGGTCCACGGATCATTGTCAGTGCCCCACTCATCCCGCCTTACTCAATCCTTTCATTTTTTCCAGCATCCCGGGATCAGGCCCTGACTTCTCCTCAAACTCTACCTTCACATCCTCCGCAGTACGACGTGATTTGGAGATCCATCGCGCGAGGGCTACTTCCAGGAGAAGGAGGAAGAACGCCGCCACCGCAAGAAACTTCCAGAGTTCCTTTCCGAAACCCTTGCCACTGAGAACCGCCAGCAGGTCATTGACGTTACGTGCCTCAACCAGGTCGATATTCCCTCGGATAAGTTCCTTGTCATCTTCCTCCAGTCGATCAAGACGACTCTCCCTTACATCCCGCCGCACAACCATGGGCACTTGCCCTCCTGCAAGTTCGTCAATTTCCTCGCGAAGCTGCTCCGGAATCGTGACCTCGTAGAGACCGGGGATGGCAGATCCCTCGAGTTCAAGCATGCGCCCCCGACGCCCCACGGAAACACTGACCTTACGCTCCTGCCCCTGCGGGTCCACCGCAGTGCTTCTGGCTACCACCTCATTCTCCCGGTCCCCGGTCAGGGGAAGTAACGCTCCCGACGGGATGATCTTCATCTCCCCACCCGGCACCTGCCAGTAGAGCTTGATACTGGCAAAGGAATACTCCTCCTGGTATTCGATGGAAATCGGCACGGGAGTCCCAGCTTCCAGCTTGATCTGACCACTTTCCTTCCTTCCGGTCGAGGTCACCCGGATGACAGTCCGACCGTCAATCTTGAGGGTGGCCTTGTCATCAACTACTACGCTGAAGCGGTAATTGCCGGTTACCGGAGGCACGAGGTGACCCTCCCAGTTGATCTGAAAGCGATCACGGTTCATTCCCTTGAACGGCTGCTGGTCCCTCCAGTCAAACTGGATGGTGGGATCAACCCGCTCAACTGCTATGCCCCGGTTGGCATCCAGGGCACGGTAGTAGGTCCCCTTCAATCCACCGCCACCCGGCAGGGCCAGGGCCGGACGCCAGGTTGCATCCACATTGAGCTTCACTCCTCCCGCCCCGGCAAGCCAGGTCACCAGTTCATGAACAAGCGGAACGAAGGACTGCCGGGTAGTCAGGTTCCCGGTACGGACATCAAATCCTGAGGTAGCAAGAAGAATACGCCCCTGCCCGTAATTGCGCCCCGTCAGGAAGGGGTCCCCATTTGAATAACGGGCCGCCACCGATCCTCCCTCCCGGCCGGTCGACTTCCGGAAACTTGAAACCCTCGCCTTGCCCAGGTCGCTACTGCGCTCATCCTTGAAGAGGACCAGTGTTTCATGGTCAAAAGTGGAAGGCGCTGGATGAATCCCCTCCGGGTCCGCCTGCAGGGCTCCAAGATCCACCGGGCAAACCGTTCCCCCCGGACCCTCCCATCCGTTGTAGAATCCTTCATCAGCCCGTGGTCCGGCCAGAATGAGAAGGCCCCCTCCGTTGGCAACAAATGCGGCCAACCGGTCTGCCATGCTACTGGGAAGTCGAACCACATCCGCCAGGACGACCACCCGATAGGTCTCAAGATCCTTCAAACTCGTTATTTCCGGAGCCGGCAGGACCGTGGGTTCCATCAGGTAGTTGTCTTCCGGCTTGTTCCCCTCCACCAGTTCACCCGATGGAGCCAGAGCCAGGGCGGTGAATCCCGCTGCCCGCTCAAAGAATCCACCGCTTGGATTACCGTCCACGAGGAGCACCGGAAGACGTTTCTTCACGGTAACCACGAGTTCCTGAACATCATCGACCGGCAAGTCATCGCTGCCATCCAGAAAGGCCTTTACCACCGTCGGCCCGGCCACCTTGAACAGGTGGCGCACCTCTACAGTCTCCTCCTGGCCGGGAGCCAGCTGCCCTATTGCTACCGGCTCCAGACTCTCTTCCCCTACCGTCACCTGAAGCGGATCCGGAGTCACTGCCTCGGTACCCGTATTCTCAATCGTCACCCGGATCGTGGCCTCACGATCTGTCCCCACCACTTCCCGGGAAAGGTCAATCCCGGACACCGCCACATTACGCAGAGCCTCCGGGGGTGGAAAACTCCGGACCATCAACTTGGGTGGACTTGGCAGTCCCTCAACCGCTTCCCCGAATGATTTCCATGCCGAGGGGCTGTCCAGGCGCCAACCCAGCCGCTGACTGTCGGTAAATACCACGATCTCCTTGGCACGATGATACCCCTTTTCCAGATTGAGCAGGCTCACACCCAGAGCATCATGAGCGCGGAAGGGTCCCCCCACCGGCCGCAATTCCTCCAGAACCTTGATCACATCCGCCCGGTGGGTAAGAGGAGCACCGGTCACGGCATCAGGAGCCGGCCCACCCAGAATAACCGAAAATGCGGTGCCGCGGGGCGCCTCCTTCACCAGAACAATGGCCTCTTCGATGGCTTGGTCAAAGGATCTCCGCCCATCGGCCCCAGGGAGCTCCATGGACGTTGAAGCGTCAATCACAAGGGCTATATCCCTGCTCCCCGTATTCTGGAAACGTGCGAGGTTAAGCTGGCGTTCAAAGAGGATGAGCGCCACCCCGGAGAGGAGAAGCAGCAGGGCAACTCCCCGGGTGAGCCAGCGAACCGCAGCCTTGCTCAGGACAAAGGAGGCTCCCAGAGCCGCCACCCCCAGAAGAGCCAACGGCAACACAAAGATCCACGGGACATTGGAGTCCGGCGGCACAAAGGGTCGGGCCAGGGCGAGGGCCAGAAGGGCGATCAGAAGGCAGCGTGCCGCCATCAGGAGCATATCCTCCCATTCCATTCTCCGGCGCCGCATCGCGACCGTATCGAAGAGAAATCGCATCGCTCCCCAGTCCAGCGGCTTGGCTGACTGCCGGCGCATCATGTGCAGGATGATGGGCACCAGGACTCCGGCGAGTCCGATCAGTAACCATGGATTGAGAAAGAGCATCTGGCTTACTTGTCGACTGGTGATTGCCGCTGATCAGCAGGAAGAAGCACCAGCAGAAATGAATAGTTTCCCATTACCGTCCTAACGCTTGGCATGCATTCTTCGTCCCAGGTAACGCAGGAGCGTATCCCTCAGGGGGGTCTTGGTGTTAACCGGCACATAGTCTGCCTGCAGCTTCCCGCTGGCGGACTCCATCGACTTCACAAAATCACGCACCTTTTCCAGATAAGCCGCCCGCACCGCCTGGGGGTCAATCCGCAGCATGGGCTCCACCCCTTCCAGATCCTTGAACCTCTGGAAGGACTTGAAGGGAAAGGTCAGTTCCTCATCCGCCATGACATGCATAAGAACAAGCTCATGCTGGCGAAAATCAAAATGGTGGAGCGATTCGATAATGTCCTGGGGTTCGTCAAAAAGGTCACTGATGAGAATAACCAGCCCGCGCTTATGGATCCGCTCAGCTACCTCGTGCAGGACATTCCCCACCTTGGTGTCTTCCCCCGGCTCTGACTCGTGCAGGGTCTCCACAATCCGGCGCACCTGGCTGGGCCGACTCCCCGCCCGCAGATAGGAGCGAACCTTGGAGTCAAAGGTCACCAGTCCAGCCGCATCCCCCTGCTTGATGAAGAGATAGCTCAATGCTGCCGCAAGATAGCGGGCGCAGGCAAACTTGGACATCGCTTCCCCATCAACCTCGGCGGCTTCATCACCCCGGAATGCCATCGACCCGGAAACATCAACCGCCACCGTCACCCGCAGGTTGGTCTCCTCGATATACTGCTTGATCACGTTGCGATCACTCTTGGCCATCACCCGCCAGTCGAGATTGCGTGGGTCATCCCCGGGGGTGTATTCCCGGTGCTCGGCAAACTCGACCGAAAACCCCTTGTCGGGACTGGTATGCTTCCCCGTCAGGGTACCCTGCATCCGCTTCCGGGCCAGCCACTCAAGACGCCGCATTACTCCCATGGTCTCCTCAGGAAGGAGCTTCATGGACTCGGGCACTTCAATAGTGGACATGGAGCAGGTGCCAATAAACCGCTGAACGAATTCGGATCACGAATACGTCTTTGCGGGTAGTAGCCTAGATCTTGATCTCTTCCTTGGGCTGCAGGTGCTCCAGGAGCATTTCCACGATGCTGTCGCTGGTGACACCGGAGGCCTCGGCGTTGAAAGTCGTCAGGACTCGATGACGCAGGACCGGGGGAGCGACCGCCGCAACGTCACCAGTAGTCGCATGAAAGCGACCCCGCAGCACAGCATGAGCCTTGGCTGCCGAGATCAGGGCGATTCCAGCTCGAGGACCAGCTCCCCACCCCACCATGTCCTTTACGAATTCGGGAGCTTCTCCCGAATTGGGCCGCGTCGCCCTCGCGATATCGGCCGCAAAGTCAATAACGTGATCACCTACTGGCACGCGCTTTACAATATCCTGAAGATTGATGATCTCCTCCGCAGTCATGAGCGCCTTGACCTCGCCCTCACCCGGACTGGTAACCCGCCGGATGATCTCCCGCTCTTCCTCGCCATCCGGATAGTCCACTACGATATTGAAGAGAAATCGGTCGAGTTGCGCCTCGGGCAACGGATAGGTTCCCTCCTGCTCAATGGGGTTCTGGGTTGCCAGCACAAAGAAAGGGTCGGGAAGATGGCAGGTCTTCTCTCCCACCGTCACGTGATGCTCCTGCATCGCTTCAAGGAGGGCGGCCTGCGTCTTGGGAGGAGTACGGTTGATCTCATCCGCGAGGATCATGTTGGCGAAGATAGGTCCCTCTACGAACCGGAAGTTACGTCTCCCCGTCTCCTGGTCCATCTCCAGCACATCCGTTCCTGTGATATCAGCCGGCATAAGATCGGGCGTAAACTGGACCCTCTTGAAGCTGAGATCCAAGGCACGGGCCACGGTGGAAACCAGAAGGGTCTTGGCAAGTCCCGGGACCCCCACGAGGAGTGCATGACCCCGGCAGAAAATGGCCATGAGCACCTGCTCGACTACCTCTTCCTGCCCTACAATGACCTGCGCAAGCTCCTCCTTCATCTGGCCGTAAACCGAATGAAGCTTCTCGACGGCCTCTTTTTCATCCATGCTCATATCCCTAATACGCGCTCCCATGAGGGTTTTTCTCAAGGCGAATTTTTCAGGATTGTCTCCCCGGCGCCCATGAGCAGGAAATTAGTTCATGCCGGTTAATAATTCCGAACCGGCTGGAGTCCCTCCTGCATCAACCCACCCCTTCCTTTCTGCCATCAGCAGATCACTGTTTTTAGGGGAAGAACAGGCTTTCTCCCTCCATCCTCCGGATCGCTCACACTCCCACCGGGTGCCAGGTCGTCTTGATCTCCTGGAAGTCGAGAATGTGATACGGGCTTTCCGCCAGCGGGCCATCCACATGGGAAATCACCCTCTTGAGGTTTTCCACCGCCCTCTCCTGAACCAGTTTGATCTCCTTCTCGTCATCGGAACAGATCAGCAGGGCATTAACATCCATGTGCTCGGCGAACTGGGAGAGGAGCTCATCTCGAAATCCGGTGAGAATGTTGACCACTCCACCTGGCACGTCCGAACTATTTAGAACCTCCGCCAGCGTAATGGCGCAGAGCGGCCTGGTGTGCGAGGCAAGGATCACGCTTGTGCTTCCACCCGCCAGAATAGGGGCAATGACCGAGCACAACCCCAGCAAGCCACTCTCCTCCGGGGCGATTGCCGCCACCACCCCGGTGGACTCAGGCATCGAAAAGTTGAAATAAGGAGAGGACACCGGGTTCACACTGGAGAACAGCGACTGATACTTGTCAGTCCAGCCGGCATAGTGCACCAGGAGATCTATCGCAGTGGTCACTTCCTTCCTCGCAGCCGCCGGCGTAGTGCCCTGAGCCCTCAGTTCCTCTTCAAACTGCTCAGAACGTCCTTCCAGGATTTCCGCCACCCGATAGAGAATCTGTCCCCGCAGGTGGGCGGTGGCACCATCCCATCCCGGCCAGGCCTTTCGCGCTGCCACGACTGCATTACGGAAATCCTTGCGACTGGCCCGGGATACGTTTGCCAGGAGAGCCCCTTTTCTCCCATTCAACTCGTAATAACGGCCCGACTCGGTCCGGGGGAATTTTCCGCCGAGATAGAGCTTGTATGTCTTATTGACGGCTAATCGCTTCTTCGTGGACATCGCTTGGAATATTGCAGCTTGAATCCTGGATAATTGAACCAACTAGTGCAGATCCAGGTAGGATGCGAGACCCTGCAGTCCGCCCTCCCTTCCGATTCCGCTTTCCTTGTATCCGCCGAAGGGCGAACCCGGATCAAACTTGTTAAAGGTGTTGGCCCAAAGGACCCCGGCCCGGATCTGGCTCGTGATCTTGAAGATCTTCGATCCCTTGTCTGTCCAGACCCCCCCGCTCAGCCCGTAAGGAGTGTTATTGGCCTTTTCCACCGCTTCTTCCGGGGTACGGAAGGTCTGGATCGCCAGCACCGGACCAAAAATCTCCTTCTGCACAATTCGGTGACTCTGTGCGCACTCGGTAAAGATGGTGGGCTTGAACCAGAACCCCTTGCGTGGAAGCCTCTGCCCACTTTGCCAGCACTTGGCGCCTTCCTCGTTACCAGCGTCCACCAGCACCTTGATTCGCTCCAGCTGCTCCTGCGAATTGATTGCTCCTATATCCGTGTTCTTATCGAGCGGATCACCCAGCACGAGGCTTTCCATCCGGCGCTTGAGCTTGCGGACCACCGCGTCCGCGATGCCCTCCTGGACAAAAAGGCGTGACCCAGCACAACAGACATGACCCTGATTGAAGAAGATCCCGTTCACGATCCCTTCCACTGCCTGATTCACCGCCGCATCGTCAAAGATGATGTTGGCCGCCTTGCCGCCCAGTTCGAGGGTGTATCGCCTGCCTGTCCCGGCCAGGTCCTTCTGGATCATTTTCCCGACCTCGGTTGACCCGGTGAAAGCCACCTTGTCCACATCCGGGTGCCGCACGAGGTTACGCCCTGTCTTGCCTGCCCCCGTGATGATATTCACAACCCCCGGGGGAAACCCGGCTTCCTCAATCAACTCCGCCAGCTTGAGTGCGGTCAACGGGGTGGTTTCCGCCGGTTTAAGTACCACCGTGTTCCCGCAGGCCAGGGCGGGCGCCAGCTTCCAGGCCGCCATGAGCAGGGGGAAATTCCAGGGAATGACCTGTCCTGCCACTCCAAGGGAGCGTGCCCGCCGACCGGGGAACGCGTAATCCAGCTTATCCGCCCATCCCGCATAATAGAAGAAATGGGATGCCACGAGCGGTAAATCTATGTCGCGGCTTTCCCGGATGGGCTTGCCCCCGTCCATCGTTTCCACCACGGCGAATTCCCGGGCGCGCTCCTGAATGAGCCGAGCCAGTCGGAAGAGATACTTCCCACGCTCCCGCCCCGACATCTTCGACCAGGTCTTGTCGTAAGCCTGCCGGGCAGCGGACACAGCCCGGTCCACCATTCTTGGTCCGGCCTCAGCTACTTCGGAAAGAACCTCCCCGGTGGCGGGGTTGATGGTCTCGATCCGCTTCGGAGCCCTCACCCACTCACCCCCGATGAAAAGATCATAGCTGTCCTTCAGCGAAACGTGATCGGTGCTCTCGGGAGCAGGGGCATAGCGATCCCCCTCGACAAAGTCGTGGCGATTCTTCGTGGTCCCGCCCTTGGCCTTGGTTTCCGCAGCCGCTTTTTCCTGTCCTTCTGGCATCTGGTTCAGTCCTTGGTAAAATAATCAGCTGACTGGTAGCGACCCGTTCGCTGCTTGCAGATCTGCATGAGAAGGTCGTTGGTCAGGGAACTGGCCCCAAAGCGGAACCACTTGCTGGTCAGCCAGTCCCTGCCCAGGGTCTCCTTGAGCATGACGAGGTAATGAATCGCGGTCTTGGCATCACTGATGCCTCCCGCAGGCTTCATTCCCACCATCCTTCCGGTTCGGTCATAGTAGTCCTGAATGGCCTCCAGCATGACAAGCGTCACTGGCAGGGTAGCCGCCGGCTGTATCTTGCCGGTGGAGGTCTTGATAAAATCCGCCCCGGCAGCCATCGCAATTTCGCTGGCGATTCTCACCGTGTCGTAGGTCTGCAGCTCCCCGGTCTCAAGAATGACCTTGAGATGTGCACTTCCACAGGCCTCCTTGCAGCGTACAATCTCGTCGAAAATGCTGCGGAATTCACCGTGCAGCAGCTTCCCACGGGAAATTACCATGTCGATTTCATCTGCGCCCGCCCCGACCGCATAGCGAATCTCGGAAAGACGCTCCTTCAGCCGGCTCTGTCCGCTCGGGAATCCGGTGGCCACACTGGCAACCTTGACCCCGCTCTGGCCCACGGCCTCCCTCGCAACCCGCACCAGGCGGGGATACACACACACCGCAGCAGCCGGTCCTATGGAAGGATCATCCGGCAGGGGCCGCATGGCCTTGGCGCATAGTTGCTTGACCTTCCCCGGGCTGTCTTTCCCCTCTAGGGTGGTCACGTCCAGCATGGTAACCGCCAGCTTGAGAGCTGAGAGCTTGCTCTCCTTCTTGATACTGCGTGCCTGAAAACGCCGCGCACGTTCCTCCACACCAACCTGGTCAATGGTCGAAAGCATCCGGAGATCCGGGAAACTGGGGGTGGTGGCGGCCATGCGTGGAGGGGGAACCTAGGTAAGGCTTCGAGGAAGGGCAAGGCGATAGAACTATCAGGAAAAATACACCAAGTCTATTTCCGTGCGGACTTCATCCGATACGAAGATCTAAAACTCCCCCGCATCTAAGCGAAAAAGAGGGCAGCCCGAAGACCGCCCTCTTTTTATCGCACAACGCACTCGCCTCGGAAATCAGTCCCCCGGGTTGAACCAGGGATAATCACCAACCATGTGTGGTGTTGAAAAGCTTGGCCGCCTTCCAATCAATACTGCCTGTGAACTCCCACCAGAGAGTTGAGACCTGTTAGACAGTATTACCTTATAGTTCACTGTTCTTAATCAATTACATTACCACTCCATGGCCACAAGGAAAAACTAGGTAAATCTTACCGGATTAACGACGCCTTCGGGAAAATTGTTTAGGGACCTTCCAGAAACCAGTCCGCTGAGCCGCAGAGACCTGATTCGGAATTACCCGAATTCTCACAAAAGAAACAGGCGCTACCTTACGGCAGCGCCTGAAGTAATTCGTTACAAACGTTCCGCTAAGAGCCCCTAGCTGAAGATGCTCTTCACCGGATCGCCGAGGTCTTTCTCAGCCCCCGCCATGCGGAAGGGTCGACCGCTCGGAGAATGGAGGATCTTATGGGAATCGATTCCCAGCGCGTAACCGATCGTGGCATTGAAATCCTGGACGGTGACCGGCTCCGAATCGGGACGACGGGCCTCCTTGTCAGATTTTCCATACGTTGTCCCTCCCTTGATTCCAGCTCCGGCCATGACTGCCGAGAAGCAGGCCGGATGGTGGTCGCGTCCGTTGTTGTGCTCAGTCACGATGTGCGGAGTCCGTCCGAACTCGGTCCCAATCACCACAAGGGTCGTCTCAAGAAGGCCCTTTGCCTCCAGATCCTGCACCAGGGTCGCGAATCCCTTGTCGAGCACTGCCGCCCGGGCCTCCACCGAGGTAAAGTTGTCATAGTGGGTATCCCACCCTCCGAGACCGACCTCCACGAAACGCACCCCGACTTCAACCAGTCGACGGGCCAGAAGACAGCCCTGGGCAAAACGATCATTGCCGTATTTTGAGCGGGTTGAACTGGGCTCACGCTTGATGTCGAAGGCCTTGAGATCTTCACTCTTCATGAGGTTGACGGCCTCATCATAGAGACTGTCATAGGATTTCACGTCCGGGGACTTGTAGGTTTCGTGAAACTTCTTGTTCAGAACATCCGCAATGGCCAGGCGCTTGGTGAAATCTTCTTCACTCACGGAATTGGGACGCTTGGAATCCTTCAGTCCTTCATCAGGACGACCCAGGGGGACTCCCTGGAATTCGGCTCCGAAGAATCCAGCGGAAGCATTCTTGGGATTGGTTCCCACCGTCACGAACCCGGGAAGGGTGCTGTTCTTGCGCCCCTTGTGACGCACAATCCAAGAGCCAATCGCCGGGTGCACGATGGTCCCCCGCGGCTGATAGCTGCGGTGAAGCATGTACTGACCCTGTTCGTGGGCTCCCTGGGTCGAACTCATGGAGCGGATTACACAGGCCCGATCGGCAACCTTGGCAAACTCAGGCAGATACTGGGAAACCTCGTAATCTCCGCTGGTAGGAATGACCTCCACCGGTCCCTGAACCTCCTTGTTCCTTGGCTTGGGATCAAACGTATCGAGATGGCTCATGCCCCCGTGCATGTTCAGGAAGATCACATGCTCGGCGACCTGACTTGGTCCCGCCCCTTTCTTGGTGGCTCCGAGAGCTCCTGTCGCCAGGGTCCCCCCCAGCATGGGCGCAACGGTCACACCGAGGTAGGTGCGTGCCGCGTTTGCCATGATCTGACGCCGGGTCAGTTCATCCTGTTTTTTGAATTCGTGGGTGTTCATCTGAGATAGTGATGGGTTGTGAATGGTTACTGGACGAAAATGAATTCGTGGGTGGAAATCAGGGCCGAGGTGAGGTTCTCGTAGCTCTCCTGGCTGCCGTCGATGACGTCACGCATGAGGAGGGCCATCTCTTCCGGGGTGGGAGATCGACTCAGGATGGAGTAATAGAGGAAGCGAACCTTGTCGCGATCCGAGGTTCCGGCCTCGAGGGCCTTGTAGACTGCTGAGCTGCGGTTACTGACCACCATCTTCTCAACATAGCCGTTCATCACGGAGAGAACCTGCGCCATGTTGGGCTCCCGCGTGGCAGAATCAATCAGGTCGCGGTCCGAGGATCCGAACATCCGCAGGAGGTGACCATTGGGTGCAGGAGCCGGCAATTCGGAGGCTCGCGCCATTCCGCTGGCCGGCCCCGGGCGCCCGGCCCGCTGCATTGCCATCATGGCATCCTTGCTGGCCCCCGAGTTACCCGCCTTGATCGAGGAGAGCAACTGAGAGACGTAGGACTTGTATTCACCGGGCTTCTGAATGGCGAGGAGCTCCTTGCTGAGCTGCCCCATCGTCTTCTGCCCCACGAGAACGGGCTTACCTCCATAGTAGATGGTATCGCTGAACCGCCTCTTCGGAAGCTTGTCCGGGTTACCCGCGGTCAGGGTGACAAGTGAGTCCCAGACCTGCTCCGCGCTCATGCGCTCGATCTGACGACCATTGAAGGCCTGCGGCATACCGGCCTCGAAGGCCTCCGGGTTGGCCGCAAATTGAAAGTTCCTGGTCAGCAGGAGCACATGCTGGAACGCCCGCAGGTCATAATTGAGGTCATCCCGCATCAGCGTGATGAGATAGTCCATGAGCTCGGGAGTGATGGTCTTGTCCGACTTGGTGAACTCATCTACGGGCTCATAAATGCCCTTGCCCATGATCCGCTGCCACATCCGGTTCACGATGATGGAAGTGAAATTATCGTTGGCGGTGACCATCCAGTTCGCGAAGTCCTCACGCGCGGTCTGATCATCCCGCCGGTCCGAGGAACGGATCCTCTTTCCGAAGTGGGTCTTACCACCAATCACCTCCCCGGGATCCCCATCCCGATACTGATAATCGCTGGGCAACTTGATCCGGCCCTTCCCTCCCCCGGCGAGGGTGAAGTAATGAACGTTGTCCCCCAGCCATTCCACGAGTCTTCCGAACTCCGTGCGCTCCTCCTTGGCATCGCGCACCTCGCGCCACACGCTTCTCCATGGACCCCGGTTGATTTCCTCTTGTCCATTGGTGAAGGCAGCCAGTTCGTAAAACTGCATGCGCTCCCACTTGTGAAACGGAGCGTCGTGGCACTGGGCACACTCCATGCGCTCCCCGGTGAAGATCCGCATCGTGTTGGAGAGATTGTCGAGGGGCATGCCCTTGTCCCGGATGAAGTAGCCTACCGCACCATTGCCCTCGCTCCAGCCGCTTCCCTTGGCACTGAGAAGCTGACGGGCAAAATCATCCCAAGGCATGTTGTTGCTCATGGCGTCGTGCACGAACTTCACGTAGGGCGCAGCCTGGCCCTCGTTGAATGCATCCGTCAGGCGCAGGAGATCACTCACCCAGTTGACCATCGTGCTGCGATAGCCGTCGTTCTTGTCGCTCATCAGGTAACTGGCGAGCATCTCACGCTTCTTCTCGTCCTCGATTTCAAGGAACATGCGGGATTCCTCCAGGGTGGGAATCCGACCCGCGGCTACCAGGAAGCTGCGACGGAGGAAGGTCGCATCGTCAACCACCTCGGGAACCTTGAGCTTCTTCCGCTTGTAGAGGTTGGCGACGTGCTTATCGATATTGTAAGCCGCCTTCTTCAGAACCGCAGGATCGGGAGCCTTCGCTTGCTGCGCGGAAGCCGAAAACGCGAACCCCAGGGCCCCAAGGCCGGTCGCAAGAAAACGGAAAGTGGATGTCATGACGATTTGGATACGAGGGGATAGGTTCGATTCTCAGGAAAAGCGCCCTCGGACAGCCGAAGTGAACGTTTTTCCGCCTCGAAAGTCAATATACTAGGAAAAAGGGGGGTTCAAGCATCTCGGGCCTGCCTGACAGGCCTGACTACCCGCATCGGGGGAGGACTCAGCGGTTTCAGGGGGCTTCCTGGCCAAGAAGGCCGGCGGAAACGCTGAAACAGGCACACGGTTCGAAAGGCCGGGTATTCTGCCCAATTTCCCGGCGCCTGCCGCATTGACCTGCATTTCCCGCCCTGCCACGGTTCCCCCGTTTTCCGGATCCTCCCGTGGCCAGACTCTCCGACAAGACCGTCATCGTAACCGGGGCCAGCCGGGGCATCGGCCGCTCCGCCGCCCTCTCCCTTGCCGGAGAAGGCGCACGGGTAGCCCTCGTCTCCCGCGACCAGTCAGCCCTTGAGGAAGTGGCCTCCGAAGTCTCCCGGGCAGGTGGACAATCCCTCGTCCTGCCCTTCGACTTCGCCAACTCCTCATCCATCCCCTCCCTTGCCTCCTCCCTGGTCGACCAGCTCGGATCCGTCAACGCCCTCGTC
>PAQU01000087.1 GCA_002709395.1 Roseibacillus sp.
CTGAGAGCCGCCGAAAGTTCGTCAAGGGATGCGCCTATGTGTTCCCCTCTATCTGGGGCACCCTCTTTCTCACCTTCCAGGCACCAGGAGTCATGGTAATCATCGGAGGAGTTGCCACCTCCTTTATTCTTCTCATCGTGGTCTATGCCGCGATCGTCATGCACCGCAGGTGGGCTCCCCGTGAACTTAGTGGAGGGACATCCTACAGGATAGCTTTTGTCCTGAGTTCGCTCGCCATTCTTACGGTAGCCGCCATTACCGGGGGTAAGGCTCTGGGGTGGATTGGCTGAAGAAAGAAATTTCCTTTCCTACCACAGGCACACCAGGTGCCGGTCTCCCCGGATGAGCACCTTGCCATCAACCACCACCGGTGACGCGATCACTCCCTCCTCGATCGTGGTCTCCTGCAGGTCCTCCATCCCATCCGCGGTCAGGCTGGCGGTAAAAACCGTCCCATCCCGGCGCGCGACATAAAGGCGATTCCCCGCCACCACCGGGGAAGCACAGAAGGTGTGCACAGACTTTGGCAGGCTCTGCTGCCAGAGTTGCTTGCCCGTGGTGGCCTCCACCATCGTCAGCGTTCCCCGGGCCTTCCCGGTGTCAGTAAGCATCAGGGCCCGGTTGCCATGAGCGGCCGGAGTGCAGTTGTCCGATCCCCAGCCCCGGGCACTCCAGAGCCAGGCCGACTTGGTGATCTCTCCCCTTCCTCCGAGCTTGATCCCCGCCACCCGGTCTTCCCGTCCATGGGGAACGATGGCCACCCCGTTGGTACCCGAGGGTGAGGCGATGGTGCGCCAGACCCGCTCCGGCTTCGGATTGAACCCCCCGCAGAACCAAAGCTGCTCCCCGGTCGTGGCATGATGGCCAGTCAGATGATCCCCTCCCCAGGTCACAATCGTCTCCACTCCGTCAATTTTCTCTACAAAGGGGGAAGAGTAGCTGTCGCCATTTTCTCCAATCGTCCTGAAGGGACGCTCCGTGATCCACGCGCGTTTGCCGTTCTTCTTGTTGAGTGCAACGAGAAAGGAAGTACCCGCCTGCTGCATGACCGCAATCACGAGGTGCCCCCCCGCGAAGATCGGCGAGGTTCCCCGGTCCCAGAGGATCTTGTCCGGATGAGCAACCTCATCGAGATTGATCTTCCAGACCACCTCACCCTGAAGAGTCATGGCTGCCACCGTTCCAGACTTGAAGTAGACGTAGAGCAAATTCCCATCCGTGAGGGGGGATGAGTTGGCACTGCTTCCAATCCGCTGCGTCCTTCCCAGGCGCGCTGCCCCCAGCTTCTTTCGCCAGAGTTCCTTCCCGCTTTTCAGGTCAAAGGCCTGGATCGCATCATTCTCGCCAATGAGTCCGGTCACAAACACCTTGCCATTCCATACTACGGGGGTGGAACAGGCCCGACCCTCCAGCCTCGTCTTCCACATGCGCTCTCCAGAGAAACTGGCCGGACCCTTCCGGTCCGGCACCACCCCGTTACCGTGTGGCCCTCTCCAGGAGGGCCAGTTTTCCGCCCATGCCCCGGCTCCTGCCCAGAACATCCCCAGTAAAAGGACTACGCGCACGTTCATGTTCCTACTAGAGCAAGGCACCCTCTCCACCCTCAACAACAATCGTCGCCATCTCCTCCTGATAACCAACAAGCGATAACTAATAACCCCACCCCGATCCTTGACCAATGCCTCCCACTCTGGAGACTGCTTTCCACATCATGGCTGAGATCATCAACAAGACCGACATTGAGCTCGGAGTAGTGGCCACCCACTCCGGATGGGTGGGAGGAATCGTTCCCGATGACGACGGAAATGCCCCACGCACCAGCGACGGGGAACTGGTTGTCCTTGCTGAAATGAAAAAGCTCCAGGAGCTCAGCCCCGTAAAACTTGACGGCGTACAGGTCCCGGTCATCCCCGGCACCAAGGCAGAAGACTTCGAGGAAATCTGCAATGGCTTCAAGAGCCTCGACCTGAAGCTCTACTTCGTCCTCATGGTCGGCGGAGCCGACCCCATGAACCCCGCGGACGAATCCGCGGTCACCGACCAGCTCCTCCAGGGTCTGGAAGCGGCCAAGAACCACGGGGTCACCATCGTCTCCTCCACTTCCATCGAGGAGTGGATGAGCGGATCTCCCCGCAAGGATGGAGCTGATTTCGAGGCTGCGGTGGAGCAGAACGCCAAGCTTCATCATCGTTGCTACACAGAGGCCGGACTCGCGAACTCCTGTGTTGATTCGTGGCATGTCGAGTTCCTGCGCCCCGGGGAATTTGCCACCTTTACCGACATCGGGCGTCTCTGGAAATTCCTCCAGGCGGCAAACTCTCTCGTCGGTGGCGAAAGCAAGTTCTTCAAGTCCCTGACCGATGCCGCCCACTGCGGGGACTCAGCACTCAGTATCCCTGAAAACGAGGACCTCATTGCGCAGATGGGTGCCGCGGGAGAACTGGGATGTTTCCATGCTTCCGCCATGACTACCCGCGGATGCCTCTCCACCGATGACGGATGGATCGGATCCCTCCTCACCGCAGTGGCCCGGACCGGAACACTCGAACATGTCTTTGTCGAACTCTTCCGGCACGATGACGACGCGCTCCAGGCCCTCCGGGACCTCGATCCGGGTCATGGCATCGACACCACTGACGGGCGGGACTACAACCAGTGCACCGCGGACGGACTTGCCGACGTCGCCCACCGCCTCAACAACCTCAAGGCCCGGGGAATCCTCTAGGGAGATTCCCCGCTTACCAGCGTCCGGCGTTATTTAGCGCCGATACAGAAAAGGTGCTCCGCCCCGCGGAGAATCCACTGTCCCCGTGTGATTACCGGAGACGCGTGCATCTCCTCTCCAAGTTCATTCTTCGCCACCTCGGCATATTCCTCTCCGGGCTTGATCACGGTCATGATCCCGCTTTCCGAGACGAAGCAAACGTGCCCCTGCACCGTAACCGCTGACGCCCCGTGCTCCCGACCGATCCGCTCATTCCACGCCAACCTTCCGGTCTCTGCCTCCAGGCAACTTGCCCGGCCACTGTCTGAAACCACCACAAAATACTTCCCGATACTAACCGGACTCGGCACATAGGAAGGATCCTTTCTGGTTCGCCACCTGACGTGTGACTTGGTGACATTCCCCGATCCCCGAGGATCAATGGCCAGCATGTGTCTCTGCGGGAATCCACAGGTCATGAAGAGCAGATCTCCGTTATACACCAGGGAGGCCACGAACTGGTCGGTGGGGCCGTCGATCACCCAGTGGCGCTTCCCGGTGTCAGGATCGTAACTCGCGACCGTCTTGTCTCCCGAGAGAACCATCTGGTTACGCCCCTCAATGGTCCAGATCACCGGGGTGCAGTAACTGCGCGTCCGGTTGGCCCTCATCGTCTTCCAGACCTTCTTCCCGGTCTTCTTCTCAAGAGCCACGATGTAGGAGTCTCCATCGTGGTCCCCGTTGATGATCACCTTGTCCTTCCAGAGGATGGGGCTCGAACAGTACCCATGCACGCTGGAGAACACCCCGGGACGCTTCTCCCACTGCTTCTTCCCATCAAAATCATAGGCCGCTACATGCATCTCCTCGCCATCGAGGAAGCTCACAAACACATGATCCCCATCAGTCACCGGAGTTGACGAGGCGAGGCTGTTCCGGCGGTGAATACGCTCCCGCGGAGAGTTCAGCACTATCGCGACCCACTTCTTTTCCCCGGTGGCACGATCAAGGCATATCAATTCCCGCCGGTCTTCCACGGCAGTCACGACAAAGACATGATCCTGCCACACCACAGGTGAGGCATGACCCTTGCCCGGCAGGGGAGTCTTCCAGACCGTGTGCTCCTTGACGTTCCACTCCAGGGGTACCGTTTGATCCGGACTGGAGCCATCCCCCCGCGGACCCCGCCACGAAGGCCACGTCTCTTCCGCAGTCGCGGGCTGGATCAGCACGAGGCATCCGGTAAGGAGAACAAGAAAGGCTGGCACCGTCTTCATGCAGGTATCCTACTCCCTCCCCTACCATCCTTATCAAGCATTCCCCGCCCCGGACGGGAGAAAGATTCCACCCACGCCGAATTGCTCAACCAAGCAACCTTCCAAGAGACTTACCAGCCTCCTCTAGCCACTCATTCCCGGGCAGGGCATAGGGGCGAAAAGTCTCCAGATAGCCTTCGTGCTCGTTGTAGAAGAGGGCGCGGTGCAAACCTAGGTTGCTTGCCGCCGGACTATCCACGAGGGCCGCAGAATCATTCTGGCTCATCTGGAAAATCACCCGCATCTCGAATTCACTGAGTGATTTGCGGCTCAGGAAACGATTCACGTTGTTGTAGGTGTCTACCGAGGCGATCACGTGCAAGCCATAGCTCGTTCCTTCCGTCACGATCTCGTTGAGTTGTGCCCCGGGATTCGGCCCCGCATCGTCACTGTCGAAGGAGAAGTCAAAATCGTCCTCGTGCTTGAGCTTCTTGAATTTCTGAAGATTGTGAATAAGCAGGAAAACTGGCGGATCATTGGCCGCGGCCTCCTCGTCTGAAGATCTTCGTTTCATTTCTTCCCCGAGTTCACCCATCACCCTCGGCAGCTCGTTGTTTCTCACGAGCTCCACCTCATGGGGAACCGCTTCCACCACGCGCTGCAGAAAATCGCCCTCGGACGAACCGGGGGTTGTCCCATCACATACGACAAAACGGACCCCGCCCCTGCCGGACTGAGCCGAAAGGGAAACCAGCGAGACCGCCAGCATGGCGAGGGCCGCTTCCTCTCGCTGACCAATCACAATAAGATTGCTGCCACTCTGACGATGGAAGACCGCTTCGGTTGGACCCTTGATGGAATTGGGCGCGCCCAGCCACGAACGCTTGGAGACGACGGGATCCATCTCCTCGGCATGCAGAAGTCGGTGGAGGATGTCATTCTCCCCTACCTCTGCCGGAGCGTTGCCCTCAAAGACAATAGGGCTTGCACATTGATAGGACTGCTCTTCCGCAACCCTGACTACCTGCTGGAGGGCCTCATCCCTCTCCTCATCAGGAAGCCAGACCACCTGGAAGGGGCTGTTGGCCTCCAGCGCACCGGCACTGTCGTTGTAGATCCCCTCTCCCGGACGCGTCAGCATCCGTGGTGCCGGGTTAGAGTCGTCCATGATGAGGTAGGCATCCGACTCATTGCATTGCAGGGCAACCCTGATGACCATCTGCCCCATCGTGGTCCGGGCCATGCTGTAGGCCCCGCCGAGGGTCTGTGACCCCAGAAGCACGTGAATCCCAAAGGCACGTCCCTGCCTTACGATGCGGTCCAGAAGCACCGAAGCGTCCTGGGCGATACGGTCGTCCTCCACGAACAATTCCTGGAACTCATCGATGATCAGGAGGGACCTCGGAACCGGCTCGGTTCCCCCCGCCTTCTTGTAACCCGCGATATCCTGCACCCCCAGCTTGCGGAACATGTCCCCCCGCCTCTTCAGTTCGTCGTCCACCCGTTTGAGCACGCTCAACCCGAACTCCCGGTCGCTTTCGATCGCTACCACCCGCGCATGGGGCAGGCGCGCAGCCGCATAGCACTTGAATTCCACTCCCTTCTTGAAATCCACGAGGTAAAACTCCACCTCGTCGGGACTGCACCAGAGGGCCAGGTTCGATATAATCACGTGAAAGAGCGTTGATTTTCCCGATCCCGTCTTCCCTGCAAAAAGAGCATGTTGCCGGGTGCCCTTCCCGATTGCGAGGTATTGTAGCTTGGTTGCTCCGGTTCTCCCGATCGGCACTCTCAGTTCGTGGGTGGTCTCACTGCTCCAGAACTCACCCTCATTCGGAATGACATGCTCGAAAGGCACTTCCACCCTGTTCGCATCAATGCTGCTGGCTCCGATCTTCTGGATGAACTCAATTGCCATCCCGGGATCGGGAGCAGGATCAAAAGCCATGGGAAGTTCCTCCTGTCCATTGGTCGAGATAAGGAAACCGTCACCCTCGCTCCGGATCCGGATGCTGTTCTCCCGCAGTAGATCCGGCATCAGTTCAGCAGGCCCCCCGGTTTGCTGATGATCCCAGTGCATCAGGGGATAAATCCCACAACGCGGGCCACTCATTGCGATGCTTTGCAACCGCTTGACCGCAGTCTCACTGAAACTAGCCGGAAAGTCCGCAATCACGAGAAAGTGATACTTCTCAGCAATGTTCCCAGCCTGTTCGTTGTAGTCGGTAATCGTCTCGTATTCATTCCGGAGATACATCTGGATCACCTTCTCAATATGCTCGTTGAGTTCCCCCAGTTTCTCCTCGATCTGCCCCCTCTGAGTCCAGATTCTCCCATTGATCACACTGTCTTCGTAGTCAGCGAGGTGCATGATGCCCGCGAAGTTTTCCCCCAATCCCACAGGGTCCATGATCGTAAAGTTGAGCTTGCCGGGAGGAGTTGTAGCCAGAAGCCGCAGGACAATATTATTCAGGGCACCTATCGCAACATCGCGACCCGAACCGTCAGTCTCGAACAGCAACGAACCGTCACGAGGCAACTGGAGTGCCATGGGAACCTCAATCGCGCGGGCATCCGGAAGGCCAAGTTCTGATTCTTCCGCCAGACGGTCTCCAGCCACGGAAACCTGCCCGAACCTTGCCGCATCGTGTAATTCCTCGGAGGGTTCCCACTTCTCAAGATAGCTTCGCTCCCAGGGCAGGGAGAGAGGCTCAAGTGATTCACGGATCACCTCCGTGTCCCGGTATATCGACTGGGTCAGCTCGAACCACTCCGACTCAATTCCTTTCCGGTTCAGCTCGTAGGCCGCTTCCACCTCCGCCACCGTGGAGTCATACTCCTCCTGCAGCCTGGCGATCCGATCGTCTGATTCCCGGCGCAGCTCCTTCAACCGGTCCTCGTGAAGGGAGTTAAGGGGCCCCACAACGAGCTCAAGCATGGCGTCATTCCTGTCCTTCACCCGGTTATATTTCTCCTCGATCCTCCTGCCCCCGTCCTCGCGCAACCTGCTTGCAGCCTCATCGGCCTGATCCCACCGATTTCCCCCCGCGGACTCCTCTACCGCAAGATTCTCCTGCTCCTCGCGGAAACGCTGCCCGATCCGTTCCGAACAGGCCGCCCAGGACCGCCTTGTTTTTTCCAGCTGTTCAGCCACCGCCCGGGCAGAGGGTTCCGCTCCTCCCCCGGTAGCAAATTGCAGAACCAGAACGAGCAGAACCGTACACCCTGCGGCTCCCCCAGCCAGAGCCCAGGCCTCTTCCCCTGGCACCCAGAAACTCGAGAGGTATGCCGCAAGGCCACATCCCAGCAGCAGCAACAACCACCAGGGCAGGAAACTCAGCAACCGCGCAAGAATGTTCTTCCTGAAAACCGCCAGTTTTTCCTCACCCTCTGCTATCCCTTTCCGGACCCTGTCCAGAAAGTCGGGTGTCTGTCCGGAAGTATCCACCTCCCCCACATCGAGGGAGGATCCATGATCCGGTTTGAGTTTCTTCTGAAACCGGAGATAGCCCCGCATCGCAGCCATGCTCTTCTTCTCCAGCCTCCTGAGATTCTGTTCCTCCTGACCCAGTTCCGCATGAAGCCCTTCGTACATCAGGGTCAGCTTCTCCAGGGACCGCTGCCGGTTGACCTTGTCGGTAACAGCCTGAACCTGGAGGTCAGAGGCCGTCTTACCCTTCAACTCCTCAGCCCGCTTGGACAAAAGGCGCTTACTGGAAGGAAGTGCTCGCTCAATCCACTCTGCCCTTGCCGCGTGACGAAGCTTGGCATGTTTCTGCTCATCGGCCGAACTCGCCTCTGCCTTTGCAACGGCAGCCTCCAGCGACTCCTTTTCTGCCTCACTTCCCCGCTCGAAGGCCCGCTTGGCTGCAAAACTTTTGGTCCGCTGTTCCTTTGCGGCACTTTCCTGCCGCACCGAAAACTCCCTGATCCCTCCCACCAGTCCATTGGCGAGTTCCAGTCCCTTGCTGACTCCCAGTCTAGTCCTCACAATCCCGCTTCGCTCTGGTTATGATCTTGTCAATCTCCTCGATGACCCGGATGGCTGCCGAAATATCGTCCGGAAGGGTCTCTATGAAGTCTTTTTCGAAGTCCCGCTGCCTGCTGTCACGCCAGTGACTCTGGACCCGGTCCCAGCTCTGAAGGAAGGCCTTGGTCGACTTAGTGAGTTTCACCGCACTTGCCCTTGCACTCATCGGTCCTCTCCTTTCCCACCAGGACTATCCCCTTCGGCTTCCTGAGATTCACCCGCAACTGCTTTCCCATCTGCCACTCCCTCCGGGGCAATGCGGGTATAATCGTCTAGGGTTCGCTCTGCCTGGGCGAGGGACGACACGGCCTTGGGCAGGTCATGAGACGCAAAATGCTGCATGCCGTCCAACTTCTTGAGGAGCGGTTCGACCAGGGTGTCGTAATTCCGGATCCACTTCTGCAGCAGCTTGGCCCGCTCCTCACTCTCCCTGACCAAGCGGCGTAACCGCGTCACCGCCATCTGCCGCGCTGCACTATGGCTGGTCATTGCACTGAGGCGGGAAGTGAACAACTCCGCTTCGGCCTGCTCCAGTTGCTTGCGTAATCGTTTGAGTTGACCTCCCCAGTAGGACTTCTGATCCACCTGCAGCCACGTGCGCATCCTCCGCACCTCATCACGCACTTCATCGAGGGCGTTCCCGACCGATCCCATATAGAGCACAAGGCTTGCCCTGAAGGCGGTAAGTGCGTCAACCGATGTGACTTTGGCCTGACGGTCCATACGAAAGCGAAGGGGACGAATTAATTATCTCTGGTCGAGATACTCCTCGATTCTCTGGGCCTTGCGCAGCAGGAAGGGAGTGTGTTTCTCGGAAATCTCGATGAATTTCTTCAAGGCCTTCATCGTTCCGACAAACTCCTCCGCAAATTTCTGATTCTCCTGGTCCTTCCAGGTGTCGCCCAGGGCAGTGAACCGGGACTGCAGGGATGAAGCCTTCACCTGAAGCTCGTCATTAAATCGTTTCAGTTCCTTGGCGAACCGCCGGACTTCGTCCGGATCCATTATTGCCTGGGCCATTACTTCGTTGTTACGGTAAGTGGCTGAACTCTGAGGGCGCCCCCCGCGGGCGGCAAGGACAGATCCCCCCGGAAACTGCTAAATTCATGCCCGGGAAGACAGGACCTCTCATTTACCGCCCCCGGTCAGATAGGCAAGCAGGTCCGCCATCTCCTGCCGACTCAATCCACTCTCAAGTCCGGTCGGCATGAGGGAGCGGTTCAGGTTCACCAGCCTGACGATTTCCTCCCGTTCAACCTTTCGCGAGCTGCCATCTCCAGCCCAGAGGGTCAATTCCGTCGCATTCTCCTCCGAAATTGCACCCGCCAGCACGTCTCCGTTCTTCAGGTGTAATTCCCAGAGCAGATACTGCGGTGCCACCTCCAGATCAGGACCGAGAAGGTTCTCCAGCAACATCGGAGCTCCCTTGTTCCGAAGAGTTGCCAGGTCCGGCCCCGCCCCGGCAACCCCACTCCTGTGACAGAGAATACAGCGCTGCCCGAAGATCACCTTCCCCTTCCGGGCATCACCATCCAACCTGAGAGCCGGGCGATAATAGCTGACAGCCTCCGTTCTTGAGAAGGACTTCTCTTCCCCGAAAAGCATTATCGCCCTCTCTCTGATGGTGGTTGCGCGGTGAGAGCGTAACCGACGCTGCTGCTGAAACCCGACTTCGCTCGCGGACAACCGCCCCTGCTCGATGGCGGAAAGAACCGTTGACGGTGACATCCCGGCCAGGAGGGAGCCTCTGGCTCTTGCCGGGATCTTCTCCCACTGCTCGAGAGCCTTTCCCTCCCACTGCCCCGCTGGTCGGCGCAGTAATGCCGGAAGGGCAGAGTCCTGCCCTTCTCCCCCTGCTACCCATGCCAGCAGATCGTCCACTCCGGTTGCAGGATGATTTGCAAGGATCCACCGCGCCGCTTCCCGCTCCAACCCCTTCGGTTGATCCTTCCTCAGCATCTCCCTTGCCTGCCCAATCAACTTACCTGCCCTCGGGTCATCACTGGCAAATCCTGCATCCCGCAGAAGCGTGACGGCCCGGAAAAAATTTTCCTCTCCGCCAATCAGCTCATCCAGAACACCATGGATTCTGGCCCCGGTCACGGTGATCTTTCTCATCCAGCGGTCTTCCGCATCCCTGTTCAGAAAACGCCGGAAAGTTCCCGGGCTTACCTCTGTGTCAGGATCAAGAGCTCGAAGCGCCGCCTCGAAGCGAACCCGAAGATCTCCATCCTGTGCCCAGGTTGCCAAAAGGACGTCGTCCACATCACGCCACATCCTTACCAGTTGCCGGCGCACCTCCCGGCTGGGCTCGCCCTCCCACAAGCGTAACATCTCCCTTCCGGTCGGGGGCTGAAGAAGTGCAAGAAGACGAAGCGCCTGTGCACGCGATCGCTCATCCTTTGCCCTGTCCCCTGCCAGCTGCAGAAGCAGGTTCCCCGTATCCGGCTCCCTCCGTTCCAGCAGAAGGCGCATGGCTGTGTCACGTTCCCATCCGTTACCGCTTTCCAGGAGCCTCACCAGACCGGCTGATCCCAATACGGATCGCTTTTTCCCGGAAGGAATCCTCCAATTTTCCGGAACCACCCTCCAGATCCGGCCCCGGTCTGTTCCGCTATAGAGATCCAGGTGCTTCTTGATGGACTCCGGAATCGACCAGGGATGCTCGATGGTCTCGCGGTACATGTCGACCACGTAGAGTGCCCCATCCGGGCCATTGGCACACTGCACAGGCCGAAACCAGTTATCACTGGAGGCAAGAAACTCCGATTTCTCCAGCGAGGCAGGTCTCCTTGCCACCGGCTGAGCCCGGCTCCGGGGAAATTCAATCAGCTTCTGGTGAACCAGGTTGCTCCCCACGTCCCCAATGAAAACAGTTCCCTGGTGCTCCTCGCCAAAGAGGTCTCCACGATATACCGTCAATCCGCTCGCCGAGGTAAAGTATCCCGCAGCCCGACCTCCTCCCTCTACCGGGCCCCGGACCCTGCCCTGTACGCGCCACCGGGTTCGCACTACCCTCCAGGGTTCAACCTTGCTGATTCGATAGACTTCCGCCGCTCCGCCATCGACCGGAATCTCCACCAACGGATGAGGGAGGCCCTTGGTGCGGTTCCACGGCCAAGAATACATCACCGCAATAAGGTGACGACTGTTGCTGCAGAGATAGCGGCGCCCGAAATCTCCGAAGCTTAATCCATATTGAGCCGTACCGGACTCGGAGCGCAGCCCGAGCTTGTCTGGATCAAAGGAAAAATCGGATCCCCGCAGGTTAACGCCCCCGCCCTTGCTACGCTCCACCCTTACCAATCCTCCATTCGATGCGGTTGATCCGTAAATACGACCGTCCGGACCCCATTGCAGATTATTGACGAGGGCCTGCATGTTGAGACGCTCCAGTCCTTCGCCAAATCCGGTGAAGACCACCCTGCGCTCATCGGAGACGCCATCCCGGTCACGATCTCCGAGATAAAGAATATCCGGTGAGGCTGTAACGAAGACTCCCCCTTTCCAGCAGACGATTCCGGTCGGCCACTTCAGATTCTCTGCGAATACCGAGGAGTGCTCGTAATGCCCGTCCCGGTCACGGTCCTCCAGGCACCGGATTCGTCCCAGAGCCTGCTCCCTGCGTTCGGGATAACCGCGCATTTCGGCTACGAAAAGCCTCCCATCCTCATCAAAGGCGATCGCCACCGGGTCAACCACCTGCGGCTCACAGGCAACAAGTTCAACCCGGAATCCACGGGCAAGCTGGAATGCTTGGATCGCTGATGCCGGCTCCCTCGGGGGGATTCGTGGTAATTCCCCGGGATCGGGCTCGGGCTCACCCGAAGTCAACATACTGCTCCCGTGCAGGACAACCAGGATGAGAACGAACTGGATTTTGAGACCCATGGGAAAGCTCCTTCGCGAAAGCGGAAACAGGATCACGAATTGCAGTCCTTGACGACCATTATCGCAATTCCACCCCTCCGGGATTTTACCCAACAGGCCTCCTCATCTCTGGGCCTTTGACTTTCCAGCCTCCGGTCTCTAGAGCTTCCCACTGCAGATGCATGAACCCACTGTCCAGATTTCCCTCGATCTCATAGATCTCGACGAGGCTATTGAAACTGCGGCCATGGCCCTCCGCGCTGGAGTGGACTGGCTGGAGGCAGGAACCCCCCTCCTCCTCGCGCATGGACTGCATTCCGTCAGTGCCCTCCGGGAGAACTTTCCGGACGCCCCCATCGTAGCCGATCTGAAGACAATGGACGGAGGCTACCTCGAAGCCGAAATGATGGCCAAGGCCGGAGCAACTCATGTGGTAGTCATGGCCCGGGCACACGAGGAAACGATCAAATGCGTGGTTCAGTGCGGGAAGGACTACGGGGTCGGGGTAATGGGCGACAATCTCGGCTGCCCTGACATGGTTGAAGGTGCCCGCCAGCTTGAGGATCTCGGGTGCGGCTACATCGTGCACCATATCGGGTATGATGAACGCCGGGGTATTGCCGCTGCCGGCAACCGCATGCCCAGTCCTCTCGACCAATTAGAGGAAATCGTCGGAGCCGTCTCCATCCCCGTCCAAGCAGTAGGCGGCTTATCCATTGAGGAGGCCATAGCCTGCCCCTCACATGGGGCCCCGCTCGTGGTGCTGGGCGCCCCACTCACCATTGATGCCGACTCCTTCCAGACAGCCTCGGGGGATGTCGAAGAGTCCCTGAGGATGATCTGCCAGCAGGTCCATGGCTCCTCCTGATTTCATTTTGCCCCCAACAACTTACCATGCGGCTGAAAGACAAACGTATTCTCGTCACCGGATCCACCACCGGAATCGGCAAGGCCATCGCTCAACGGTTCGTAGAGGAAGGCGCACGCGTGATGATCCACGGTCTCGAGGAGGATCTCGCCCGTGAAACCTCAGCAGAACTCGATGACGCTCCATGGCAAGTCTCCGACCTTTCCGATCCAGACGTTCCTTCCCGCCTGATTGAGGCCTCCATCCGGGAACTGGGAGGACTCGACGGGCTCGTCAACAATGCCGGGGTAGTTACCCGGCGCCAGCCTGCCGAGATGAGCCTCGAAACCTGGGACTGGACCTACGCCATAAACGTGAGGGCCCCGTTCCTGCTCATCCAGGCTGCCCTTGAGGAACTCTCCCGGAACAAGGGACGGGTCCTCAATATCGGGTCCGTGAATGCTCATGGAGGAGAATCATACTTTGCCGCCTATGCCAGCTCCAAGGGGGCGCTCATGGCCCTGACACGCAATCTCGGAGACACGCTCCATCGGGACTACGGAGTGGTAGTCAACCAGATCAATCCGGGCTGGGTCCTCACCGAGAACGAATCAGCCCGCAAGCAGGAAGACGGCCTTGATCCCGACTGGCACACCAAGCTTCCTCCTGTCTACGCCCCGGCAGGCCGCATTCTCATGTCCGCCGAAATCGCTGCCGGCGCGGTTTACTGGCTCGACGACGCCACCGGACCGGTCAGCGGCTGTGTGGTGGAACTCGAACAATATCCTGCCCACGGAAGAAATCCCGACAAGGTCGGGCTGTGAGATCCCTCTCTGACCCCGACTCGCCACCTGCCACCACCATCATCCCACCGGAACCGGAAAATGCCCAAACTCGCCACTTTCCCCAAGGCCGAACTGGAGGCCCTCGTTGATGGCTCCATGCGCCTCTCCGATTATCTCGAATTTGCCTCCGGGCTGGATGTTGACGGAGTGGAACTCTATCCCCTGATCGTCGACCTTGAGGGACCGGAAACATGGAGTCGCTACCAGCAGGCCTGTGGAGACATGGGGCTTGAAATCCCGATGCTCTGCTGCTCCCCCGACTTCACCCACCCGGACCCGGCATTCCGGCAGCAGGAAATCGAGAAAGAGAAACGGTGGATCGAAATGGCTCACGGCCTGGGTGCCGGTTTCTGCCGGGTGCTGAGCGGCCAGCGCCGTCCTGAGATCGCCCGGCAGGAGGGCATTGACCTTGCCGCCGATTCCATCAGGGCTTGCCTGCCCTTTGCCGAAGAACATGGCGTGACCCTCATCCTTGAGAATCATTACAAGGACGGGTTCTGGGAATATCCTGAATTCGCCCAACCCATGGATATCTTCTGTGATCTGGTGGAAGCGGTAGGGGACCATCCTCGATTCGGAGTGAACTACGACCCGTCCAACACTCTCCTCGCCGGAGAAGACCCCCTCGAACTTCTCTCCAGGGTGAAACATCGCGTAGTCACCATGCACGCCAGCGACCGCTATCTGAAGCACGGCACTCTGGAGGATCTCTCCCGGGAGGAGGGAGTCACCGGCTACGCCGAACGTCTCGCCCATGGGGAGATCGGACAGGGAATGAACGACTACGACGCAATCTTCTCCACCCTGAATTCAGCAGGGTTTGACGGCTGGATCTCCATCGAGGATGGAGTGGACGGGCCTGAGCAACTGGAACGTTCCGTCGCCTTTCTGCGCCGCAAGATGACGGAGCACTTTCCCTGACTCCAACTCCTACAGCTTTCCAGCGGACCAGAGGATTCCCCGGGTCAGGAGATCCAGAAATACCGGGTCGGAAAAGGTGTCATTGGTGTGCCCATAGGTCGTACCAAATACCCGGGCCCCCTCAAATTCGTTCACCCAGAATACCGGATGAGACTTCTGGTTCTTCTCGCTCTTCGAAGTGGCGAGGACAGTTGTATTGGGCCACGTCTTCTCGATGATATAGAGTTCGTCCTTGGGAGTCACCCAGTCCACCGGCACTCCCTTCATGATGGGATGGTCTGCCTTCTCGGTCTTGACCGGGTAGCGAGCCTGATGCTCATGCCTTCTGCTCGTCACTCCCAGAAACCTGCGCCAGTCGTCGATTTCAGCAGCGCGGTAGGTGTGCATCGCACAATGAATGACCACTGCAGGGGTGCCCCCCCGGTGGCCGTCGACAATCTTCCTGATGTAATCGGGGTTCTTGGTATTGGCAAAGCACTCATTGTGCACCACCACGTCAAACTGCTCTGCCCATTTCGGGTCATCATAGAGGTCGATCTGGGCCTTGGTTCCCCTTCCCCCCTTGTTTACCACCGTCCAGTCGATATCCGCCTTTGCCGAGGAGGACAGGGTGAGTGCCTTTGACTGGAAATTGTAGTCGTGGCAACAGCCCCCGGTGACCAGCAGGCACTTCAGCGTCTTCCCGTCGGCCGACTTCTCCGGGACGGACTTCTGCTCCCCGCCCTCAGGGTTCCCGGCGAGGAGACTCAGCGAAACAACGGCAGATACGGGGAGGGCGGCGAGGAGAGCTTTCATAGAATTGGATGGTTCGGGGTTACCCCTTACGCCCGCAGCTTGTCCCAGCTTTCGACCGCTGACAATCAATCTTGGTAACCATCGGGATGGGCCTGGTACCAGGCCCAGGCGCTGCGCACCATTTCTTCAAGATCGGTCACGGGGACCCAGTCGAGAACCCGCGCGGCCTTGTCGCCAGCCGCCACGAGCACAGGTGGATCCCCCTCCCGCCGCCCGGCTTCTACTACCGGGATATCGTGGCCGGTCACCTCGCGGCAGGCCTGAATCACTTCCCAAACCGAGTTGCCCCGGCCCGTTCCCAGGTTGAATGCGCCGCTCACCTCGCGCTCCACCGCCCGACGGTGGGCCTCTGCCAGGTCACACACGTGGACATAATCCCGCACCGCCGAGCCATCCGGAGTCTCATAGTCCGTGCCGAATACCTTCACCGAATCACACCTTCCCAGGGCGACGAAAAGGACATTCGGAATTAGATGCGTCTCTACCCGGCGATCTTCCCCGAAACGGACCGACGCGCCCGCTGCATTGAAGTAACGAAATACTACCGGCTTGATTCCATGCGCCTTCGCGAACCAGGCGAGCATGCCTTCAAAGACAAGTTTGGAATGCCCGTAGGGATTGACCGGATTCTGGGCGCAGTCCTCGACGATGGGAACCACCGCGGGAATCCCGTAGGTGGCACTGGTCGACGAAAACACAATCTTGGGGACTCCGGCGGCCACCATCGCTTCCAGCAAACTCAACCCTCCCAGCACGTTGTTACGATAGTACTTGGCGGGATCAGCCACCGACTCCCCCACCAGCACGGACGCGGCATAATGGATGACCGCATCCGTCTGATGGCTTCGCAACGCCTCGCTCAAGCGTGAAGTCTCCCGCAGGTCAAGGACTTCAAGCCTCGCTCTCCCATCCACCGCTCCACGATGCCCTTCCTCGAGGTTGTCGATGACCATTACCTCGTGACCCGAGTTGCAAAGCAGCTCGACGCAGACACTACCGATGTAACCGGCTCCTCCCGTGACAGCGATTCTCATGAAAGAACAGAACACGTGCTAAACCACAGGCATCCGTTCTTGTCGAGTGCGGCCTCATTCCTTTCTTGAAAGAACCAGTTGTCTCTCGCAATACTCCGGCATGCGACGGAGCGTGTGCGCAACAGCCTGCCTGGTGATTCTGGGCACCCGGTTCGCGTCCGCCGCGCCCGACGAGAAAATCAGCCCGGAGGAGCTGAGCTTCTTTGAGAAACGGATCCGGCCAGTCCTCGTAAATCGATGCTATGAGTGTCATTCAGCCGGAGAAAAGATCAAGGGAGGCCTCCGGCTTGATCATCGGGAGGGGCTTATC
>PAQU01000088.1 GCA_002709395.1 Roseibacillus sp.
AGGAGCAGGAGCAGGAGCAGGAGCAGGAGCAGGAGCAGGAGCAGGAGCAGGAGCAGGAGTAGGAGTAGGAGCAGGAGCAGGAGCAGGAGTAGGAGTAGGAGCAGGAGTAGCTGATGGGGAGGAATGAGCGACGTGGCTTGTCGTTGGGATCAAACCCTGCTTGCGGAGGGCAGAACGGTAGGTTTCAACCTGGTTTCTGATATCGACATTGTCTGGATCCAGCTGGGAAGCGTATTCAGCGATTCTCAGTGCGTGTTCGTGCTGCCCTTTCCAGCGGCAGAGTGAGAAAATTTTTCCGAGGGTCTCCATGTCTTTGGGTCTTCTCTCGAGCTCCGCGGACAGTGCGTTGATCCTTGCCAGGACTTTCTGCTGTATTTTTGGTTTAAGGCTAACTGCGAGCGCAAAGAGAAATCCCAGAACGCAGAAGAATCCCAGTGGTGCGAGCCCATTCATCGCCGGGGAAAATGCGATTTCTGGAAAGAAGAGGAGCAATAACGCTAAGGCGCCGAAATACGCTACGATGCTGATCATCGCCCACAGGGGGAACGAGTTCGTGTTTTTGCCGCAAGAGGTGCACGGAATCGGTTGAAGCGGCCTGCGGATTTTGGAGCTGTCGAATACGAAGACATTGCCGCAGCGCGGACAGGGAGTGCCGTCACTCCACAAGCTGAAGGGATCAGATGGGTTGGCAGGGGTTCCCGCTGAAGGATAACGCTGGGTCTCCGGTGGCAGGTGGATCGCCTTTCTTCGGGTCATGGACGGGGTGGGGTCTGGTCGATTATTCAGGCATCGTGCCATGAGTCCTTGAAGGCCTTCAGGGGATCACTGACTGCGGCCCGGGCATAATCGACCCGCCCCTTGATGAGGTGATTTTCAGGATTGAGACGGAGGGCCTCCTCAGCGATGGCGAGGGAGTCCTCCCAATTCAGCAGGAAAGAGTAGAGGCTGGAGAGCTTTCCCAGCAGTTCGACATTCCCGGGGTTTTGAGATCGCTGAATCTCCAGTTGGGCAATTTTGCGCCTGATTCTCCGTTTCAGGACCATGGCCCTGAGACCGACGACACAGAGGAAAACGAGGATGTAGCCCAGGAAGCCCCCGATAACGCTGAGGGTAGCGACGAGATCCCCCGGCATTCGCCACAATCCAGAACCGCCGCCCAGAAGCCAGACGATGACGGTGACCCAGTATAGGAGGAAGGTCACAGCAAAGAAGGCGGTATTGCCCCATGGGTATTTTCCGCAACCGGGGCAGGGTGCCTTGGTCAGGAGCTTCTCCTCAGGGTTGTAGTAATTAGGTTCCCCGCAGCGTTCACAAGCCACGAGGCCAATACTCCAGGTGCTGGAGGCATCCACCAGCTGGGCAGGATGAATTTCACCGGGTTTGTGATGCAACCAGGGCGGAAGATACCTTGCTTTTCTTCTGGAGGGCGGCTGATTACGCATGGGTCATGTCGATCGGTTCAGCCATTTTCTCCGAGAGATACTCCGGGTCGAAGAGGCATCGTATTGTTTGACGGATGGAAAGACGATCGACGCGGATCTTCAATTCAGTCGCCTCAATCTGGGCATTCAGGCTTTCGTTTTTGCCATCGAGACAACGGGCCTGCCGATAAAGCGAGAGGCACGATTTCCACTCCCGGAGGAACCAGTGGAAGGTGGCAATTCTACGAATAAGCTCGAGGCTGTCCGGGTCCTCGGCCCACTCAGATTCCGTGGAGGCGATCTGTTCCCTTATTTTCCGGGTCACGGTTTTCCACCAGAAGAAGGTGTGCAGATACCACAGGAAGAAGAGCAGGAATAATCCTCCTGCCCATGTCATATACTGGGCAAAACCGAACCCGGCAGCGAAACCGGGATCCCTAGCCATGAGAATGCAGAGAAATACCAGAGACGAGATAAGATAAAGGAGGAACACGAGACACCACTTGGCCTCCAGGGAGGTGGGGTTTTTCCCGCAAGCGGGACAGATCTTGTCCGTCAGGAGACCAGCATCTGCAGGGGTTGATGGAAGGCGTGGTGAGGAACCCTCATCATTTGGTTTTTCTATGGCGACGTCTACCAGCCTCCGCTTGATTTCAGAGGGTCTTGCCCGGTTTGATGGAACTTTCCAGCCGTAGAGGTAGGGTTCCCCACAATGTTGACAGGGGCTGATTCCCCGGCCCCCGGGCGCGGCAAGCCCTCCCCACTCGATACAGGTGGTCGTTATTTTCTCTGGTGGAGGGAGATGCTTCGCTTTCCTCCGTGATGAGGTGGGCTTATCCATTGAGACTTCTCATTGTACCTGGCAGGAAATGATCCATTTGATCCGGCGGAATGCCCAGCTAGAGATTCAAGGCAGGATAATGGGCCGCGCATTGTAGCGCCACCTCATTATGGAGTGATTTGTGAGACTCCTGTTCCTTCCGGAACCCTGCAAGAGGGGGCAATCAGGGGTTGGCGCTTGAAAAGGACGGGTAGCGAGGTAAGTCACCTCCCATGCGCGTCCTTTCATACCGAGACCGGGGATACCGGAAATTCGTAGACTCCCTCGATCGCCGGGCGGAGCCATCCAGGGAACTGGAGGAAACGGTAGCCGGAATCGTGGACGAGGTGAGGAAGAAGGGGGACCGGGCGCTGATTGAGTTCACCCGGAAGTTTGACGGCGCGAAGCTGAGCCCTGGGAGCCTCTTTGTCTCGGAGGAGGAATTTGCCGAGGCGGAGAAGCTGGTTGCTCCGGCAACCAAGCGGGCGATCCGGGCTTCCCGTCGCAATATTCATGCCTTCGCGAGGGAGAGTCTTCGTAAGGATTGGAAACGTCGGAATGCGGAGGGAGCGGTAGTGGGAGAGCTATTTGTTCCTTTCGACCGGGTGGGGGTCTATGTGCCGGGAGGAAAGGCGCCTCTGGTATCCACCGCGCTGATGACAGGGGCTTTTGCCCAGGCTGCCAAGGTGCCTGAGATCGTGGCGGCTACGCCTGTCGGGGCGGAGGGCCGGATTAATCCGGAGTTGCTCTATGCCTTGCGGGCAGCGGGTGCGACCGAGGTTCTGAAAGTCGGAGGAGCCCAGGCGGTGGCTGCGCTTGCGCTCGGAACCAGGAAAGTAGGCCGGGTGGACAAGATCTTCGGTCCGGGTAACGCCTTCGTGGTGGAGGCCAAGAGGCAACTGGTGGGCGCGGTTTCGATCGACCTGCTGCCGGGTCCAAGCGAGGTCCTGGTGGTGAGTGACACGAGTGGGGACCCGGTTTGTATAGCGGCCGACCTGCTGGCTCAGGCTGAACACGGTGGCGATAGCGTGGTGGGCTTCGTGACAACTTCTTCGCGCCTGCTCAAGCAGGTGGAGAAGGAAATTGCCCGCCAGCTTGAGCGGCTCTCAAGGGCCGGTTATATTGAGGAGTCCCTGAAGAAGGGAGGGTTTGCCCTGCTGGTTCCTTCCATGGATGAGGCGATCAGGATCTGTAATGTGTTTGCTCCCGAGCACCTTTCCCTGGTCGTGAAGGATGAGCGGAAGCGCCTGGCGGAGATCAGGACCGCAGGGGCGATCTACCTTGGGAATGAATCTGCAATTGCAGTAGGGGACTTCCTGGCAGGTCCGAGTCATACCCTGCCGACTGGTGGAGCCGGAAAATCCTTCTCGGGTCTGCGGGCCGACCAGTTCCAGCGCCGGACGAGCATCGTCCGGATGGATGCGTCCTCGGTGAGGAAGTCGTTGCCTGTCGTTCAGGAGTTTGCCCGGATCGAGGGCCTGGATGCTCATGGAGAGTCCGTGCGCCTCAGGGTAGAACGGTAGGATGGATGGGCTGGGGGAGGTGCAGTGCCCGAGCTGCTTTGAGTTCTTCACGGTTGCGGTGCCCCCGGCCGGGGAGTGTCCAACGGAGTTGGACTACGACTGCGAGGTCTGTTGTCGTCCCATGATCATCTCGGTGGACGGAGGAGGTGGAGTGCTGGCCCGGGGACTGGATGATTCCCTTTCAGGATGAGCGATCCCCGGGTTTCCATCGTGCTTCCGGTCTTCAACGCCGAGGAGACTATCGCCGAGGCTCTTGAGAGTTGCCTGCAGCAGAGCATGAAGTCGTTTGAGGTTGTGGTGCTCCTCGATGGGTGCACTGACAGGTCAGGAGAGATCGTGGGCAGCTATGGGGACCCACGCATCCGCGTGATTGAGAAGGAGCACCAGGGGGTGAGGCAGGCTTCGGAAGAGGCCATGGCGGCTTCCCGTGCTCCGATCATCGCCCGGATGGATGCCGACGATATCTCGCATCCGGATCGGCTGGCATGGCAATATGATTTTCTTGCGAGCTCTCCCGATTTCTCGGCGGTGAGCGGTGGGGTGCACCTGCTGGATCCGCAGGGCGAGGGAATGCAGCGTTATGTGGACTGGGTCAACGGGCTGCTTACGGCTGACGATGTCGCCCGCGAACGGTTCGTCGAGTGCCCCGTGATCCAGCCGTCCCTGATGGTGAGGAGATGCGCGTTCGAGGCAGTCGACGGCTACCGGAAAGTGGAGTGGGCCGAGGACCACGACCTCTTCCTGCGCATGATGCGGTCCGGTATGCGGATCGGCAAGGTGGAGGAGACTGTCTTGTCCTGGCGTGATAGTCAGGGACGACTGACTCGCAACCATCCTGCTTATGCCGAGGAGCAGGTCTGGAGGATGAAGGTGCACCACCTGTCGCTTGAGCCCGGGGTATCCAAACTGGGAGTGGCGATTTGTGGAGCGGGTCCGATTGGAAAACGTCTTGCGAGGATGCTGAAGCAGGAGGGGGTACAGGTCCGGGGCTTTTTTGAGGTCAACCCCCGCCGGGTAGGCGAGAAGATCGCAGGAGTCCCCGTGGCAGGGCCGGAGGAGTTTGGCAAGTGCTGGCGAAGCTCGGTTCTTCTCAGTGCGGTTGGCGTTGAGGGAGGCCGGGACAGAGTCAGGGAACTGGCGGGAGTGGAAGGCTACGCCGAGGGGGTAGACTTCTGGTGCTGCTGTTAAATCGCCCTGCTGGTCTTGAGACCGAATTTTGGAAGTCCTTCAAGAGGGGCTGAGTCCGGGCTCTTTTTGCCCAGGGTGGACAGGATTTTTGCCTCTGCGGCACGGCCTTGGAGCATCTGGTTGTCCCCGACCCCGTAGCAGAGGATGATCTCGAAGAATCCCGAGGCAAGGGCCTGCCGCAGGAGATCTTCCGCAGAGAGAACGAGCTTTCCGGAGCGCTTGACCAGTTCAAAGGAAACGGGGCCGACTCCGTGGTAGGCCCGGTAGACGACCTCGGAGCAGACCAGTTTATCCGCCTTGCGGAAATCGAAGACAAAATCGTAGAGCTTCCCCTCGTGGCTGATGGCCCGGGTCAGGGCCTCCTTCAGGAAGTGGTTCTCCAGGCGCGGGCGCAGGACCACGAAGGCATCCACGCTGAGGGTCTCGTCGAGGTGACGGAAGAGGACTCCGTCCTTCTTGGCTTCGAGGACATTTGCTTCCGGATGATGAATTGGCGGGAGGTCCAGATCGGACCGTTGAGCGGAGTTTCCGAGGGAGAGGGAGGCGTGAGGCCAGAAGCCGGGAAGAAACAGGTTGCTCATGGCGTCATCGTGGCGAGTTACAAGGAAGTCGCCGGGTTGGAGCATCTTTTCTGTCGTGCAACGTAGTTCCGGAGTCACCCTGTGCTCTTCGTGAGCTCTCCGGGTAAAGGGCTGCTTCATGTCGGCAATGGCACTTCCGCTCAACCGGAAGAGATGGAACATGACACGCTTGTAGCCCGCAATCTGTCGTAATTTGAAGGCGTGAAGGCGATAGCGGATCTTGCGCTTGATGAACTCGCGACGGCTTTTTTCGAAAAAGGGTTCCTCGGCATGGAGCCATTCGGCAACGAGGTCCATGTCAGCTTTTCTCAGGGCCTCGGCAATCTCCTCGCGGTGGGTATTGTAGAAGCGCCAGGCTTCATGGTAGCGCCACATCCAACGCGCAGAGGAGAAACTGCGGTAGATGCTGGTAAAGCTCTTCGCTTCCAGGTCAAAGCGCGGTTCGGCTTCGTCGAGCTTGTTCCAGACCACGGGGCGATCACGGGCGAGGGTAACGATGAACCTCGCGCTTCGCATCAGCATGGCGGTTGAGCAGAAGGCGAGGCCGAAGATACGCAACCTGAGTTCCCAGTCTGGATTACGACGTTCATCGAGAAGAGGACGAAGGGTGAGGACGGTCTCCCAGAGGGCGGTGCGCAGACCAAGGTAACTGGTGTAGACGTTTCGAAGGCGCTCATCCTCGTCCGGGAGATAGTAACCGCGTTCCTGGGCTTCCATCGCGTCCCTGATCTCCTGCTTCAGGGCCGAACTCCGGGGCAGCGCAGGAGCGACGGCGGAGAGCGTTCTCCATGCCGAATCCGCCAGGTGCTCCTGCGAGGTCCGGTCATTCATCGTTCAGGTGGGCTTCAGGCTCGGAGGGAGGGGAAGGGATTCCTCATGCAAGGACGCTCTTAATCACCTTGCCGTGGACATCGGTAAGACGGTAATCGCGCCCCTGGAAGCGGTGAATCAACTGTTCGTGATTAAATCCGAGAAGGTGCAGGATGGTGGCCTGAAGATCGTGGACATGGACAGGGTCCTTGGCTGGGCTGAAGCCGAGTTCGTCACTCTGCCCATGATTAGTGCCGCCCTTTACTCCGCCTCCAGCCAGGAACATGGAGTAGCAGTCGGGAAAATGGTCCCGTCCCAGAACCTTGCCTTTCGCGGTGCGCCCTTCCCGGAATGGAGTGCGTCCGAATTCCCCGCTCCAGATTACAAGGGTGTCTTCCAGGAGGCCGCGTTCCTTCAGGTCCCGGATGAGGGTGGCAACCGGGCGATCCATGGTAGCGCACTTTTTGGTGAGGCCATCCCGGATATCTTCCTTGGGATTGGTTCCGTGGAAGTCCCATCCCCAGTCAAAGAGTTGCACGAAGCGAACCCCTTTCTCGAGAAGGCGGCGGGCAAGGAGGCAGTTGTTTGCAAGGCTCGATGCACCCGGGCTTGCTCCATAGGACTCAATGGTTTCCTTGGACTCCCTGGAGATATCCATCACCTCGGGAACGGATACCTGCATGCGGTAGGCCAGTTCATACTGCGCGATCCGAGTCAGGGTTTCGGGGCTTCCCAGTTCGCGGGCCTGCAGTTCGTTCAGGGATCGCAGCGCATCGAGGCCCTGCCGCCGCAGTTCTCGTGACATGCCCTTGGGGTCCTTCACGTAGAGAACGGGGTCACCCTTTGAGCGGCATTGTACTCCCTGGAAGACAGAGGGAAGAAAGCCGCTTCCCCATGCGTTCTTGCCCGCGCTGGGCTGGATGCCGCCGGAGATCATTACCACGAACCCGGGGAGGTCCTCGTTCTCGCTGCCAAGTCCGTAGGTGACCCAGGAACCCATGGAGGGGCGCCCCTGGCGCGGAGACCCGGTGAGGAGGAAAAGCTGGGCCGGAGCGTGATTGAACTGGTCGGTATGCATCGACCTGATCACGCACATTTCATCCGCTATCCCGTGGAAGTTCGGAATGGCATCTGACATCCAGGTGCCCCCCTGTCCATGCTGGGAGAATTTACGGGGCGTGCCCATGAGCTTTGGCATTCCCTTGGTGAAGGCGAATTCCTTGCCCTTGACGAATTCATCCGGACAATCCTGTCCGCTTCGCTTTACGAGTTCCGGTTTGTAATCGAGGAGATCAAGATGAGGTGGGGATCCGGCGCAGTGGATGTAAACGACGCGCTTTGCTTTTGGCGTGAAGTGTGGTTTCCGGGGTGCAAGGGGACTCTCAGGAAGCTCGGCCCCGGCTAACGGGCCTGCTCCCATGGCAGAGAGGGCAATCCCTCCCAGTCCGATCTGGCAATCACGGAGGAAATGACGGCGCGGGAGGTGATGGAGTTGGGCCTCGGTGGGATCAGAGAAATACGGGTTCATGGTTTCTGAAAGATTTCGTCGAGGTTGAGCACGACATTTGCAACCGCGGTCCAGGCGGCGAGGGAGATGATGTCCGATCCCTGCTCCGGAGCTCCGATTGGTTCCGTGGCGAGGGCCATGGCCCCTGCCGCATCCTGGAGAAAGGTCCTGTAGGCCTGCTCATAGAAGCGGGTGAGGGGGGCAAGTTCGGAGGCTTTTGGTGGGCGTACGAGAGCAAGTTGGAACATGTGGGCTGCAACCTGATCGATCTTGTCGGTAGCGGTCTCCTTCACGGCCCGGCGGGCGAGAGCCTGCGCGGTTTCGATGTAGACCGGGTCATTGAGCGTCACGAGGGCCTGGAGAGGCGTGTTTGTCTGTGAACGCCTGACGGTGCAGACTTCGCGGTTCGGGGCGTCGAAGGTGGCCATGGAAGGATAAGGCATGGAGCGTCGCCACTCGGTGTAGATCCCACGCCGGTAACGGTCTTCACCGGTGCTGTCGTTCCAGTCGGTGGAACCTCCGAAGGCGGCTCGCAGTCCGAGCTTGGGGCGAGGAGGGCGGGTAGGAGGTCCGTACATCTTTCCACTGAGCAGGCCGCCAGCGAAGAGCGCCTGGTCGCGGACCATTTCCGCCGAAAGGCGTTGACGGGGTCCCCTGGTCAGGAGGCGGTTGAAGGGGTCGGATTCAAGCAGGGCCGGGGTCACCCTGGAGGACTGCCGGTAGGTCGACATGCTCACCAGGAGCTTGTGAAATTTTTTCATGTCCCATCCGCTTTCGATCAGCTCTACGGCAAGCCAGTCCAGAAGTTGAGGATGGGAGGGATACTCTCCCTGAGATCCGAATTCCTCACTGGTGGAAACCAGTCCGGATCCGTAAAGGGCTTCCCATTGACGGTTGGCGATCACGCGCGCGGTGAGTGGGTTTTTGCGACTCATGATCCACTTGGCGAGGGTGAGCCGGTTTAAGGGAGCATCCTTGGGTAGAGGATGGAAGACGGCGGGCACTCCTTCGCTGACCTCTTCCGCCTTCTGCTTGTAATTACCCCGGATCTGCACGTGAGTCTTACGGCGTTTGCCCGGGGGAAGGTCACGCATGACCGGGACCGTGGTGGAAGGCTTGAGGGCTGCAAGTTGCTGTTCCAGGTCCTTGATTCGTTTCTGGATCCCGGCCGTAGCGGGAGCGATCCTGCGATAAAAATCCCCGATTAGTTCCTTTTGCTTGTCGCTACGCTCCGTCGATTTCAGAGCCTGACGAACTTCGGCTGGCATCCTGATGTGGGCTCCGGCGCCTGGATCACGGGTGGTAGAGATACCGAACTTCGCCATGGCTGTCCCTGGCCAGTTGGATTCCTGGTGAATCTGGAGGCGTAGCGTTCCTCCTGCTGGAATGGCTTCGTCCGGGAGGAGAAGAAGGTGATGTCGCTTGTCATATTGAGGAGCGACCGCCCATCCCTTGCCCGGATCCAGCTTGGGGTTCACTACCGCACTGGCAGGGAATTTATCCTGAGAAAAGTCGGCACTGGCTGCCACCAGGGGGACAGAGCGGGCGCCGGAGGTCGTGAATACCGTATTTGGCCTGGGAACCTCCTCCGGTTGTTTTTTCCAGATGATTTTACGGTCCTGGTCCATGATGAGGACCCGGTAGCCAGCAAGGCGACCGGGGGTTTCCCCGTCGGTCCGGTTCCATAGGATGATCCGATCGATTTCCTGTATCTTGCCGAGGTCGACCTCCCACCACTGGTCCTGGCCTCCTCCGGTATGACTGGTGGATTTTGCAGTGTAATCGCCATTGGTGTTGCCATCGATTGCCAGTCTTGCAGGACCGTCGAAGTCGGTGGAAATCTGAGAAGCCTTTCCTGCTCTTGCGACATTACGTTCGCCGGAGAAGACCTCGACCTCGGCGAGGTGAAGGAACTTGTCATTGCCGGGAAGTTCGACCCGCACAATTTGGCCCCTCACTCCGCTTGAAGACTGGGGAGGAATGTGAGTCGCGGTGATTCTGTTTATGACCACGTTGTCTTTTCTCCCTACTGAGCCGTTCAGGGGGATGAGGTCGAGGCGTAACCCTCGAATCTCCCTGGCGATCGGAAACTCAACGGTGTAGACGGATTTTGCGGGGGTTCCCCCGCCGGCGAGGATCACGTCATCCGGTCTGGATTCAAGGGTTACACCGTTGCTGGCGGAAAGAGAAGAGGGTTGAACCTTGGACCAGCGAAGGGAAGGGGAGAGACTGGTCTCCCACTTTTTCTGTTCTTCCGAAAGATCCAGGGCGTTGGCAGAAAGGTCATTTTTCAGCTTTTGGATTTCGGACTGAAGTTCGGATTCCTTCCTGCGTTGTTCGGGGGTGAATACCTGTGTGAGGGGAGCTTCATTGCGGCGATCGGCATCCTCGGTATTGTTGAAAAACGCCAGAAACTGGAAATATTCGTTCTGCGTAATGGGGTCATATTTGTGCGTATGGCACTGGGCACACGCCATGGTAGTACCCATCCACGTCTGCATTGTGGTATTCACCCTGTCGACAACGGCTACGTTACGGAACTCCTCGTCGTTGGTGCCGCCTTCATTGTTGGTCAGGGTATTCCTGTGGAAGGCTGTGGCGACAAGTTGATCGTTGCGGGGGTTCTCCAGAAGGTCACCGGCGAGTTGCTCAATGGTGAACTGATCAAAAGGTATGTTGTTGTTGATAGAGCGGATGACCCAGTCCCGGAAGGCCCAGATCGTGCGCGGAGGATCATCGGCGTAACCGGCGGAATCAGCGTAACGGGCGAGGTCGAGCCATTGGCGGGCCCAGTGCTCTCCATAGGCAGGCTTGGCGAGGAGAAGGTCGATGTATTTCGAGTAGGCATCCCCTGATTCATCCTGCACAAAGGTCGCGGCTTCTTCAGGAGTGGGCGGAAGGCCCGTCAGGTCGATGGCTGCCCGCCGTGCGAGGCTCCACTTATCCGAGGGAGGAGAAGGTTTCAGTCCCCGACTCTCCAGCATGGCGAGAACAAAATGATCTGGTTGGGTTGCAGGCCAGTCTTTCTGATTCACCTTGGGTGGGATGCTTCTCTGCGGAACCTGGTAGGACCAGTGCTGGTCGAACTTCGCTCCCTGGGCGATCCAGCGCTTTAGAAGATCGATCTCGCCCGGGTCAAGGCGCTTGCCCTTCCCCTTTGGAGGCATGCGCTCATCCGCGTCCTCTTCCACAACACGCGCGATCAGTTCGCTCTCGCTGACCTTGCCGGGGACAATGGCGGAGTAGCCACCCAGATCCATGGTCGCTCCCTTGAGAGAATCGAGTCGGAGATCTGCCTTGAGTTCCTTTTCGTCGGGACCGTGGCAGGCGAGACATTTATTGGACAGGATGGGCCGGATATCCCGGTTGAAATCGATCTCGGCACCCATGGCCAGAGCCGGGGTGAGAGAGAGAACCAGAAAACGTAGGCGGAGATGCATGCTGCTGGGGTGGATTCTAGGGGACGGGGTTCAGGGAAGGCTATCGCATCTTCCGGTGCGTGAGGAGCGGATTTGGCCTGAAATGCCAAGAATCTTGGGGAAGCGGAGGCAGGAAGGGAGGGGAGGTCTCTGAAAGATTGCAGGGTTCTTACCAGCAATCGTCAGTTCCTCCTTGATCGAGGAGCGGTAATCAGGGACCGTCCGCCTGCCGTTGGCGGGGAGTAGCTCAGCTTGGTAGAGCGCTGGCTTTGGGAGCCAGATGTCGCAGGTTCGAATCCTGTCTCCCCGACCACTGACGCCCGGTTGCGCCTCTATTCGGGGATCGAGTAGTAGAGTTGCTCAAGGGTGAGAACAACGTAGGAGGTGACGAGGATGTCGTCGTTTTCCCACCAGCGGGAATTTTCGTTCACCCAGGATCCGTCCTTGCCCTGGTTGCTTACGAGGAGGCGACCGAGATCCTTGCGCCAATCGACCTTGCTGCCGTCGGGTCGTTCCAGGATGTCGATCCCGGCTGCAACCAGACTCTTGGTCATGGCGTGGTAATAGTAGTAGAGGCCCTGCTGGCCGAGTCCGGGGTTCTCTTTCAGCGTGTAGTTATCCCCCAGCCACCTGAGAACGGATTTGACCCGTTTGTCATCGGGGCTCAGATCGGCATAGAGAAGGGAGAGAAGTCCTGCATAGGACATGGATCCGTAGGAGCGCAGGGCGGTGCGTCCATCGGCGAGCTTTCTTTCCCCAGCCTTGCTGTCCCCCGGGAAGTAGACGAACCCGCCCTCATCTTCCTTGGCTACCGTGGTGACCTGATCATTGGTTGACTCGACATTCTGGCAGCGCGAGACGAAGTTGAGAGCCGCTTTCCAGTTCAGTTCGGGTTGCTTTCCGGTCTTGTTGTCCTTGGCGATCTGGCGGGAGTGGTAGAGCGCCTCGATGGCGAGATAAGTATTAGACATGTCGGAGTGGGCGTAAGTTCCTCCATAACCTATGCCACCATCATATTTGTTGTCAGCAGTACCCTTGTTGCCCCAGTCAGTCTGCTGGTTGATGAGGAATTCCCGGGCCTTCAGGATGGTCGGTTCATCCTCCTCTCTGCCGCGAGCCAGAAGAGCCATGATAGCCGAGGACGTGTTGTAGGTTGCGAGGCCCTTGACGTAGATTCCTCCATCATCCTTCTGCTGCTTGAGTAACCAGTCGAACCCTTGTTCGATATGCGGTGGATGAGCCTTGGTGTAATCGAGGCCCGGATCGCGCATCATGGCTGCCAGCACGAGGGAGGTAAGGGCAGGGGTTTCCTTCTCAGCCCAGAATCCTTCCTTTTCCTGCTGAGTCTTGAGAAAAGCGTTTCCCTTTCGAATTGCCCTCTCCATTTCGAGACGAAGCGAGAGGTACTCACTCTGTTCCTGTCCCTGAAGTTGAAGGGGGGCGAAGAGGGTCAGGGTCGTGAGGATAGAGGCGGAAATGGTCTTCATGATGGGTATGAGAGGTTGGATTGATGGAGGGGTTACTTAATTTTCTGTCGCAGGGGAGGTTCTGCCCCGGCGAGGAGTCCCATGGCCGGGATGTTTTCTCTCCTGAGGTGTCTGCCGGTCTTTTTTTCATTATCGGTCTTTTCGCCCGGGAGGAAGGGTTTGATAGTTATCGTGACGGGAGTTCCGACCTCCGGGACCCGGGCCGTGGTCGGAATCCAGACATCATCGAGTCCAGCGTCTCTTCCGGGCCAGTTGAAGAGGGAGGCGTTGTTGGTGAAAAGGGCGACAATGTCGCCCGAGGCTTCAGCCTGGAAGGACTTTTCATGAAAGTAGGATCCACCATAGACCCAGGGTTTAGGCGGTAGCGATTTCAGGGTAACGGTGTGGGTAATCCAGTCATTGAGAGCTGCGGTTTCCACCTTGTCCTTCTTGTTCTTCCACTGGATTTGAATCCCAACCCGGGCGGCGTTCTTTATCTTTTCGGGAACCTCAGGGAACTTCCCAGTGGGCCGGAAATCCTCGCCCAGAATGGGGAAGAGTTCCTTAGACTCCTGGTAGCCGAGGATTTTCAGCGCAATATTGACGTGAAAGGGGCGTGCCTTGGTGATGAGAATCGCTTCATGGATTTTCCCGTTCTGGTGGACGATGGCATACTCAAGGGCCCCTTCCTTCATGTTGACCTCTCCGGGAAAACTTATTTCCCGTGTTTTCTGGTGGAAAGAGACCAGGCCTACTTCGAACTTGCCATTCCCCAGATCCCGCACTGGCGGGAGGTCCGGACCGGGACCCTTTGCGTCCTGGGAGAAGGCAAGTCCTCCAATGAGCGACAAGGCAGGGGCCAGAAGCAGTCTCAGCATGTGTCCAGTGTGAGCTGCATTCGCTCCAGTGTCAAAGGGGCACCGGGTGAGCACGCTCCAAAGGCAAAAAGGGGCAATTATTGCTCACTCCCTGTCCAGCCGATATGCAGAAACAGGCCAATTACCGGCTGAAGCCGGTTTTTGCTCAGTTTTCGCTGGCCGAAGGCCGGTTCAGGGATTCCGCAAAGAGCAGCCAGTGCAACCGGGTGACCTGACGCTGGAAATCGAGTTTCGGGTTTCCGGGGTGATTGCTGTTCTGGGGGGGGACGATTCCATCAATATCCGATAGTTCCGCCCGGATCAGCTGATAGGAGTTCGAGAGAATAAGGAGTCGGTGGTGCTCCACCTCGTCGTTACCGGGATTCATTGATCGCAGTTGGGGCTCGCCTTTCCTGGACCCGGAGAAATAAATATTGATGGGTGTTCCGGTGGTATTTCTGCGGGAGGATGTGATGCGAGCTTCGACGAGGAGAGTGTGGTCGGAGTCCTGACGAAGAAAGTCGGCAGCCTCCCGGGCGGCCTGCTTGAGGTTTTCGGAAGAGCGGGGAGCATCACTGATCTGAAGAAGAAGGGGGATGTCCCCTGCAGGATCGATGTTCCAGTAGGTCAGGGTTGGGCGTATACGGGCGATTGCATCCTCAGCGGTCTTTCGCTCCGGGGGAGAGGGATGGCAGGAGTCGAGGACACGTTCCCAGGCCAGCAGGGAACGGGCCCAGTGGCCCTGGAGTTCGAGTTCGGTGGCGAGGCTTACAAGATATCCTGCTCCCTTGGGTGCATGTTCGGAATATTCGGCGAGTCCGGGTGAGCTCTCAAGGTCGCCGAGATCGAGATCGGGTTTGCTGGGAGCAGGGGAGGGTGGCTCAGTCTTCGGGAGTTCAGCCTCGCGAACCGGTCCGCTGGTCCCGGGTGTTCCCGCCGGGTCAGTCATGAATTCAGGAAGAGGCCTGACCACCCCGGTGGGAGTGAGAAAGTCCATGTCCTTCGTGCGGAGCCACCAGCACGTGACCACCGCCAGAAGGGAAACACCGATAACTACCGGAATGGGAATCCGCACGCTGGGGCAGGATCCCCCGGGGGCCGTCGGATTTCAAGCCCGGGAGGAGATATCCGCGGAAATGTGACCGGAGCCACTTACCGTTGATCGGCACTCTTGACCTGGAGGGCGCGCTTGCCGACCCGGTCCCGGAGGTAGTGGAGTTTGGCGCGGCGGACCTTGCCGCGGCTGGTAACCTCGATCTTGGAAATACGAGGGGAGTGAAGCTGAAAGACCCGCTCGACCCCTTCGCCATAGGAGATTTTTCTAACCGTGAAGGCCGAGTTGACGGAGCTGCCACGCTTGGCAATCACGACTCCTGCAAAGATCTGAACGCGCTCCTTGCCTCCCTCTCGCACAAGGGTGTGAACTTTCACGCTATCACCCACGTTGAAATCGGAGATCTCTTCCTTGAGTTGCTCCTGCTCTATTTTCCGGATGACGTCCATGGGATCTTGGGGGTGCGACTGGGATTTTCGGGGCGCCGTCAGGACGGGACCCCGGAGGGCGGGGAGGGCTACACGATGCCCCTTGCAGATGCAATTGTTTTTTAGCCTCCCAAGCGTCCTTGTTACTCTGGATAGAGGATTCTACCGCAATTCTCGCAGTGTACGAGCTCCTTTCCGGACTGTACCCGTACCATGGTAGTGGGGGTCGCCTTGACGTGACAGCCCAGACACTGCCTTTCGCTCGTGATCTGAACCACCACCGGGGCCCCGCGTAATTTCAGCAGTCGATCGTAGATGGAGACCAGCTCCTCATCCATTCCCACCAGGAGCTGTTGTCGTTCTTCTTCGAGTGATTCCACCTCTCTGGAGAACTGGTCAGCCCGTTTCTGCAGGGTATCAACCTCTTCATCGACCCCTCCCTTGGTAGTTGCGTAGGCCGCCTCGGCGTCCTGAAGGGAGTTCCTGAGCTGGTCTCCGCGTTCCATGAGCTCCAGTTCGCGTGTTTCCAGACCATCGATTTCCTCGGTATAGTGTGTCACCTTTACTCCGAGGGCCTGGTATTCCTCGTTTTTCCGGGTCTCGAATTGCTGCTGCTTGAGGCGGATGATCGATTCCTTGCGGGTGCCCACATCAAGTTCGACTCCCTTGATGGCAACCTCGTTCTCCTGCAGGGAGGCCTTGGCATCGTCTACGGCCTGCTGGTGTGCGGCTAATCGTTCCCGGGCCAGATCCTGCTCCTGGGGAATCCGTTCCAGTTCCTTACGGAGTTCCTGAAGGCGCAGGTCGCGTTCCTGCAGGCTCAGAAGTCCAGTGATGTCAGGAGGCATTGTCCATTCCTAGCCTACCAGTCCGACGGGTCAAGAGTCCGTCTTGTTCGGGAGCCTCTCGCGCAGGAAAGAGGATAAAGTTCGAGCGGAATATATTGAAACCGGATCCCGGACCAGAGATCCTGTCCGGGCCTCCCCGGGAATCTCCTCATGAGTCTCCGTATCCAATGTCCATCCTGCCAGCGGCAGTTCACAGTCGACAAGGAACTGAAGGGCAGGACTGTCGAGTGCGGGTCCTGTGCAAAGCAGTTCGTGGTTGATGAGGATGCCATTGTGCCGGAGCGAGACCGCTATTTCCCCGGGGATATCAAGAGGCCGGGGCTCAAGCACTACGGTGTTGCCCGGGATCCTGCAGATACAGCCCCGGAGGTTGATTTCGCGAGGGCCGCATACAGCGACACGGCTACCGCGGCCGATGTCATTCCACCGACTCCCGGGCGCTTGGTTGCGGGAGTGGCAGGGATTCTCTTGCTGGTTACCTACCTCGTGGTTCTTGTCTTCGGATCCAACGGAGAGGGAGTCTTCAGTGACGTGGATCAGGGCAAGAGGGTTCTCCTCAGTGGATTCGTCGCACTGATGGGATTGGCCCTGGTTTGTTACGGCGGAATTCGACGTCGCAAGCAATCCCTGATGAGTGGGATTGCGCTGGCTGTTGCCACGGTGGTATTTACCGTGATCCTTCCCCCGGGCGGTGCCCCCCGGGCACCGGAGGAAGGCGGAGCGAACAGGTTGACCTCCCCGGAAGCGCCCATTGAGACTCCTGACAGGATGTCGGCGGAGGAAGCGCGCAAGGCGATGTCCTATGATCCGATCCAGCGGGCGATAGATGCCTTTGGACAGGAATCAGTATGGGCCCTCTGGTCCCCCAGGATGGGACAGCACTTCCGATACCAGATTCAACGTTTTCTCCAGCGAAAGACAGGGTCTGCTACCCGCCCGGCTTTTTATCCGCGGGGTGGGGGGGGGCTCCTGGTTATCGAGGGTATAAGTCTCAAGATGCCTGAGCTGGTGAGTCTGGTGGAGCGCTTTGCGGATGTGGAGGAGGTCTATGAGGACCTGCGGGTCCTGCGGATCGAGGTGAAGGGAGAAAATCTCGTGGAACCGAGTTCCGAGCTTGAAAGCAAGCTAAACAACAGGGAGAGCGAGTCCTTCATCGTGCTGAACCGCAAGGAGTTGGAGCATATTGACATCGACCGGGTGAAGGATGCTGCCCAGCGACTCTCCACGGTGGAGCCCACCCGTTTCAGGTCCGAGATTGGAGGCCGTTTGCTGGAGTTGCTGGAGGAGGATACGGACAGGGAATTCCGTTCCACCATCTGTAAGGCGATCATGGTGTGGTCGTCTCCGGGAGATGGAGCGGAGGATGTTGTCACCGGGTTGGCCCGGGAGCTCCTGGCCCGGAACGAGGAAATCCCGAAGGGCATGATCGAATTTCTTGTCGGGCGACAGGCCCCCGGCGTGGTGCCCCTGCTCAAGGTCCTGTGGGAAAAGTCACCGCTGGACTGGGAGACGGAGGTGATGGCAATGGGCAGTGCGATGGAGACGGTAATCCTTCCCAGTATCAATTCCAGTGATCCCGCTCTGCAACGTTCCGCTTTCCTCGTCCTCAGGCGGGTGGGAACCGAGATCAGTCTTCCGGTGCTCCGCAAGGCCTTGGAAACGGTGGGGAAGAACCCGGATATTGGTCTCCTCGTCGAGCGGGCTATCGAGGCAATAGAGAATCCAGTTCTTCCTCCCGGGACTGCTCCGGAGCCTGAAGTGGCACCCCTTGAGGAACCAGAACTTGCACCCGAGCCCGAGGTGGAGTCTATTGTGGAGCCTGAGCTTGCACCCGAGCCCGAGGTGGAATCTATTGTGAATCCTCAGCTTGCACCCGAGCCTGAGGGAGAACCTGTCAACAAGGAATAAGGATTGGATCTATGGCTTATACACCCAGCAAAGACTATAAGCGCCGCGAGCGCGAGCAGAGGAAGCTCGAGAAGCGGATGGCCCGCGAAGCTGCGAAAGCCGAAAAGCTTGCGGCCCAGCATGCTGCCGAGGATGCTGCTGCAGAGGCCGCAGCCGAGGAGGCGAAAAAGAAGCAGGAAGCAGAACTCAAGGCCAGGGAGGAAGCGGAATTCGAGGCTGAACTGGCAGCTGAGCTCGAGGCCGAGCGCAAGGCCAAGGAAGCGGGTGAAAGTAAGGAATGATCGATCCTCGCAGCACTTGCTGGACAGATCCCTTTTTCCCGTATCGCGGAAAGTCCCGATAAGCCCTGGTTGTTTGCGGGGACCTGTTTACCCCGTGAGCGGTTGCCGGGATTGTGTTTCAAGTCGAGTGGTGTAGCGTTCCTCCTTCAATGCTGCCGTGCGGAATTGGCAGGCGTTGCAGACTCAAAACGATTTTCCGCGAACATCTCAACCTCTAACCTACTGATACCAATGAGAAGACGCTCCTTTCTGCGTAACGCTGCCGCAACCGCTCTTTTTGCCGGTCCCACCCAGAGCCTCCTCGCCCTTGAGAAGGACAACAAGTTTCGCAGGGAGATCGGGATTCAGTTATACACCTTGCGAAACCAGATCAGGAAAGACCCCGGAGCAACCATCAAGGCCGTCAAGGAGGCCGGCTACGTCCAGGGCGAGATGTATGGCTTTCCCAATTGTGACCCCATGATCAAGGCGGCCAGAGCGGTTGGACTGGAGTTGCACTCATCGCACTTTGAGTGGGAGTCCGTGGTTAACCCGGCCGATAAGGACTTTACCGACTTCCGCAAGATTCTCGAAAAGGCCGGCGAGGTTGGCCTGACTCATCTTGTGATCCCTTACCTCCACGGCAAGGATCGTGAAACCCTCGACGATTACCGGCGGGTTGCGGAAAACTGCAATAAAGCGGCTTCCCTGGCCAAGAAGCAGGGTATCCAACTTGCCTACCATAACCATGCCTTTGAGTTTGAGCCAAAGAAGGACGGGGCGTCTGGATTCGATGTCTTCGTTAAGGAGTTTTCCCCGGAGATGCAGTTTGAGCTCGATGTATTCTGGGTCAAAGTCGGCAATGTGGACCCCGTCGCCATGATCAATAAGCTGGAGGGGCGCGTATCGCAGCTTCATCTCAAGGATCTGAGGAAGGGGACCAAGCTTCCCAGTTTTGGGGGCCTGCCGAAGGAGGCCTTCAAGGAACTGGGCAAAGGTATGATCGATATGGAGCCGATCATCGTGGCGGCACGGAAAGCCGGGGTGTCACACTGCCATGTTGAGCAGGATCATAGCCCCGCGCCCCTTGAGAGCATCGTGGAGAGCATGAACTACCTGAAGAGTTTGTAGCACCCCCTGTGAGGACGGGATGCAGGGTCCCCGGTTGTTATAGCGATGCCCTCGTTGGCTGGGATTGGTGGCATCTCGATCAGTTTTCCCGTGACACTGTTCCTCGAGGGTGTCGTCACGAAGCTTTTACTTGGAGACAAGAGAGGGGTCTTCGACCGACCAGTCCTGTGGGGTTGGCGTCTCTGAGCCGATTACGCTGAGAGGAATCACCAGGATTGTGTTTTGGATAGAGCATTGTAGCGTCCTTCTCTCATGCCGCCGTGGCGGAATTGGTAGACGCTGCGGACTTAAAATCCGCTTCCGGCAACGGAGTGAGGGTTCGAGTCCCTCCGGCGGCAGGGCATGGTAATGGGTGACCCAGGAAATACATGGTCTACTCCCACTAGTTATAGAGGTGCCCCTATACTGCCCTCATGGCGCGGCCTGATGCGCACGCACCTATGTGGGAACAGCTGCTCCTGCTTCAGGAGGGCGCGGACACTTTTTCCCACACGCTTGCCCCGTTCCCTATGGGGTGTAAAGGGGGGCAGGAAGGAAGGGGAAGCAGGAAGGACTACAGCTTAGACTTGGCCTTCGCGTAAGCTGCCTTGAGTTTCTCTAGCTTGGCCTCTGTCGCTGCCATTTCCTTGAGAAGACCACGCAGCTCCTCGATCGCGCGAAGCTCTCTGGAGGCTCCTGTAGCTCGCGGGGCTTTCGCAGATCGAACGGCCGCCTTGGCAGCGCCTTTCGCTTTCTTCTTCCACGCACTCAGCGTGGCAGCAGTTACTCCAAATTTGGCTACGGCCTTGGTTTGTCCTCCTCTCCCGGCCTTCTTGATGAAAGCAAGAATTTCATCCTTCTGTGCAGGAGTGTATCGCTTCGCCTTCGCTTTGGACTTTGCTGACTTTCTGGACTTAGCCATACCCAGAGAATACGGAAAGTCCCTTAAGGTTCAACCTGTTCCTCACAAGAAGAACCAAATTATATTCGGATAGATAAGATGAGTTATCATATAGTTTTCTAGTAAATTCCGAGCCTTCGAAACTATCGGCTTTTTTGATCCTTATACATCTTCTCAGGTAGCCATCGCCCCCATTTTCCCAGGCTGCTCCCTCCAGTGACTGGTGCTTGCCTCGCAAAAACACATGAAAATCTCCGTTCTTGGGCTCGGAGGCTCAGGAGGAAAGGTGCGGAGGAAAGAGTACTGCCATTTTGCGATACGTCCATGCGTAACCACCGCACCAGATTCGTCGGCCAACAACTGTATCTCTCTTGCGCCGCAGGAAACCCCTCTTCTGCCTCGGGGGTAA